>JBOHHF010000151.1:0-1977 GCA_050700495.1 Pseudonocardiaceae bacterium | reverse complement strand
ACCCTGCCCAGCGGCCCGGCCGACATTGTGGACGGTGTCCTTGGCGACCGCGGTGACCGCGGGTATGAACGAGAGCCCGAATTCACCCTGTAACCTGCTCAAGCGGGCGGTGCGCACCCGGTGGTGTGGTGCCGCTGATGGACATGCTCACCGAAACCGCGCTGCGTACCGGTTGTCTGGCGGCGTTCACCCCGGTGGGCACCCGAGCCGAGATCGACCCGGCGGTGCTCGCCGAACGCCTGTTGCTTCTGATCTATGCCTACGGCACCAACGCGGGTGTGCGGGGACCTTCAACGGGAAACCACGCCGCGAGGAGCAAGAGCTATCCATGCGCTGCCTCCAGATCCTCCAGTCCAGCCTGGGGTTGGTAAACACCTTGGTGATCCAGGACATCCTCACCGAGCCCGAATGGGCCGACGTCCACGGTGAGGCAGACCGGCGCGGGCTGACTCCGCTATTCACCTCGAACATGTCGCCGTACGGCGACATCCAACTCGACACCAGCCGCCGGCTCGCCCTCGGTAGCACCCCCACAGAGCCACCGGCCGAGCGCGCCGAAGAGTGAACGCAGCCGGTCTCAGTCAGGGATCGCTATCCGAGACGGCAGGCTGCGAGATGACCGGCGGTCCCACGGTCGGAGTAGATCGTGTATGGCCACGAAGCTTCTGGCGCCAGGCCGATACGCGAAGCCCGGTGCTCGAGCTCAACACGAGTACCTCCTCCGTCCACCGGCTCAAAGCGGACCTCCACCTCACTTGCCTGCGCCGGGTTCGGAAGCGGCTGACGGTGCAGCTGATCTGCCACGTGAAAGGGTCCGGTGTGGACGCTGCACTTCGGGCCGCGTGATCGCAGCGCACACGAGACGTCGGCGTCTGGTCAGGTGTGGGTGGGGTGGGTGCCCTGCTCGGCTTAAAGTTGTCGGCTGTGCTCGACCAGGGCGGGGTAGTCGGTGGCGATACCGGCCAGCAGCGCTTCGATGGCGTGTTCGACTTCGGTGTCGCTGGTGGGAGCGTGTCCGAACAGGGCCCGGTAGTGGATCAGTGAGCCGAGCATGTCCAGGATGAGTTCGCGGTCGATGTCGGAGCGCAGGTCACCTCGGGCGGTGGCGCGGTCGAGCATGCGAGCGACCGGCGCGGGGAGGGTCGAACAGGATGGCCATGAACTCGGCGTGCAGCTCGGGCTCGCCGATGCAGTCGGCCAGCAGCGGTCCGAGCACGTCGGGGCGGATGGCGGAGAACGCGGTGATGAACACGCCTAGACCTTCGCCGTGGTCGCAGAGGGTGCATCCGGTGTCGGGGACCTCGGCGACGTCGAGGCGGACCGCGAGCGCGGCCAGAACCAGGCGCGGGCGCCCGGACCAGCGACGGTAGATCGCGGGCCGTGTGGTGGTCGCTCGGCGAGCGACGTCTTCGAGGGACAGGGCGGTGTAACCGACCTGGTCGAGCACCGCCAGGGTGGCGTCGAGCACTGCGGTGTCGATGTGCCGGTCGCGGGGTCGGCCGCCAAGCCCGAGGCTGAGGGTTGACGGGATGCCATATTTCATCGTACTTTCTGTTACGAGTAGTATTGTAACGTATCGGGAATCGGACATGGGCCACCGCAGCGACCTGGCGCAAAACCGACGACCCAGCCACGGCGCCCACAACCACGCCCGTCGCAAGCGATCGCCACAGAAACGCAGCGCGACCGCCACAACTGAGGTCTAGCCCTGGTCTAGCCCCGGCCGCGCAGCCCAGGACAAGGAGGCACCAATGATGAAGAGGATCCGTAACGACCTCTGGGAGACGCGAGCCTATTCGCCATTTCCCGGCCTGGCCACACACGCATACCTGTGGACCCCACTCTCTGGTCTAGCTCTGACAGCCTGATCTGGCCCCACCTGGTCGGCCTGATCCGGCCCCACCCGGTTGGCGCGATCGGCGGGTGTGACGGTCTGATCTGGCCCCACCTTCTGACACGTCGGGGAGGTTATGACGG
>JBOHHF010000150.1:0-4125 GCA_050700495.1 Pseudonocardiaceae bacterium | reverse complement strand
CTGTGTCCGGCCACACGGTGAGGGGAGCAGTGATTGCGATGGGTTACGAAGACGATGACATGGTCGCCAGGCAGGCAGGTGGCACTCCAGCCGTCGACCCGGCGCTGCTGGCCCGTGCCGACGTGCGCGCGGCCCTCGCCGGCCACGACATCGGCGCGTTGTACCGGATACTGAGCGACAATGGGTGGACCCAGCGCGAGATCGCGAAAGCGACCAGGACCCAGCAGTCCGGTGTCTCGGAGATCCTGCGGGGTCGTCAGGTCATCGACTACCGGCTGCTGGTCAGGATCGCCGACGGCCTGGGCATCCCGCGTGAGCTGATGAACCTCGGCCCCGGCGCCTACGCTGGCGATGGTGCGGTCGCCGAAACCCCGGAGGGGGTGAGTGCGGAGATGCGCCGCCGCGTATTGCTTGCCGCTGCCGGGATCGCTGTTGCGGGCCGGCCGTTGCAAGGCATTGGCGAGCTGGTCGGCGGGCTGCCCGGGCCGGCACCGGTCCCGCTGCCGGCGCGGATCTTCGAGGTCCATGTGGCGAAGGTGTGCGACCTCACCCGCAGGCTCGGCGAAGCCGGGTGCACCTTCGGGTCTGACCCGGAGGTGAGCAGCGCGGCGGCCGCGTGGGCGACCCGGTTGCTGGGCGTGCCGGGCGCTGAGCCGGTCAAGCAGGAGCTGAGGGTGGCGGTGGCCGAGCTGCACATCCACGCCGGATGGGCGGCGTTCGATGGTTGCCTGTACGACCGCGCGATGCAGCACTACACGCAGGCCCTGGAGCTGGCCACCGAGGCCGGGGACGCCTACTGCCAGGCCCTCGCCCTGAACTTCGCGGGGCTGGCTACCGAGGAGCACGGTCACCCCAACGACGGACTGAAAATGCTTCAGTACGGGCAGATTAAGGCGTGGGACATCCCAGCGGATGACCAGCGCACGGTCGTGGGCGAGGGGTCCCGGGCAGCCCTGGAGGCCTGCGGGCGGGCAGACTCCGCGACGGCGCTAGCCCGCCTTGGCCACTGGGACGCCGCCTACCGGGAGCTGGCGACGTCGCGGGAGCTGTGGCAGCCCACCCGGACCGACCCCGCCGGCGATCTGTATTACGTAGTCGCGCGCCTGGACGTCACCCGCGGGCGGCTGGACGCGGCGGAACCGTTTGCCGCAGCGTCGGTTCGCCGCTGGGAGGGCGCCAGCCAGCGCGCCCGCACCCAGTCCAGCATCCTGCTTGCCACCATCCACGTCCGAGCGGGGGAGCATGGCGGACTGCAACTGGCTCATGGCGCGCTCAGCGGGGTGACCAAACTCAGTTCGGTCCGCGCCCGCCGGCGACTCGAACCGCTGGTAGCCGCACTGGAAACCCGGTCAGGCAGCGACCACCGAGAACTGGCCCGGATGGCCCGTCAGGTCATCGCGACCCAAGCCTGACCCGCCATCCGCGCCCACCTATGCCTCGTCCACGGGATCGGAATCGCCCTGCTGGGCCGACCCGCTCAAGAGACGCTGGGCGGCAGCGATGTTGTCGGCCGCTGTCCGGGTGCGGGGATGGTCGTCGCCGAACACCCGCCGCGCTCGGGCCAGCGTGTCCTCGCTGAGCTGCCGCGCTGCCTCAAACTCGCCCAGCGAATGGAGGGCGGTGGCGAGATTGTTCGCGGCATCAAGCGTGAAGCGGCTCTCGTCACCGAGTACCCGTCGCGCCCGGGCCAGCGTGTCCACGCCGAGGTGTCGCGCTGCCTCGACCTCACCGAGCGCACGTAAATCGTCGACGAGGTTATTGGCACAGGCCAGAGTCCGGTGATGGTCCTCGCCGAGCACTCGCCGCGCTCGGGCGAGGATGTCCTCATGTAACCGTCGCGCTGCTTCGACCTGGCCGAGCGTGTACAAGTCGCGGCCGAGTTCGTTAGTCGTGTTGATGGTGTAGTGATGGTCGTCGCCGAGCGTTCGTCTCCGGTAGGCGAGGCTATCCTCATGCAAGGATCGGGCTGCCTCGACCTCACCCAGCTCGCGCAGGTCACTGGCGAGGTTATTGGCCGTGCGCTGGACGTCGATGTGGTTGTCACCGCCCACTCGTCGCCTGCGGGCCAGGGTGTCGACGTTGAGCTGCCGGGCCTGCTCGAATGCACCCATCTCGTGCAGGCAGACCGCGAGATACTGCGCCGCGTACAGAGTGTCGGGATCGTCGTCACCGAGCACCCGCCGACTCCGAGCGAGCGTGTCCTCGCCGAGCTGGCGGGCTTGGCTGTAGGGCCCAACATCAACGAGGACACGGACGACGAGATGGGCCACCCGCATGGTGTGCGGGTCGTCTGGTCCCAGCTGTTCGTGCCACTGCCGGTGGAGGTACTCGGCGAGGTCCCGGGCTGGGTGGCTGTCACCGCGATCTCGCAGGTACCAGGCGGCGCGGCAAGCCAGATCCCGCAGATCGGGGCTGGGGCTGTTGGCCGGGTCAATGGCCAGCAGGTGGGGCAGGATCCGCGCCCAGCCCGGCCAGCACGCCGGGTTCCATTCGTCACCAGGATCAGCTGCGATCAGCAACGCCTGGGCATAGGAACGATAGGCCGCGGTGCCGTCGGGAGTGAGCTGATCGCGGAGCACGGCTTGAGTGAGCCGGTGCAGTTGCAGTCCGCGATCGACGCGGGCCAGGCCGTAGCTGCCGATCCGCCCGAGGCTGCGATGCGCCGCCACCGGACTGGCCACCGCGGCGGTCAGCGCCTCCAGTTCCGGCGGCCTGTTGCAGCCAGTCGCGGTGATTCGGACAGTCAGCACGTCAGCGGGGATGGGTTCCGGGGCAAGGAATGCGCCGATGCGCACCAGTGCCAGCGCGGCCGGGTCGACCTCGGCGAGACGGTCGGTGGACACCCGGATCGCGGCGGCGAGCGAGAGCGGGTGGCTCTGCGGCGGGCTCTGATCGAGCAGTTCCTCCGCCCAGGTCTCCAGCAGGCGCAGGTAGTGATCAGCCGGCATGCCGGTCTCGGCGAGGAACCCGGCCGCCTGGACCAGCGCCAGCGGAAGATCGCCGAGGGCCTTGGCCAGGCGATCGGCGTCAGCCTCGCTGGCGCCGGGTTGGGAGAGATGGATTAACTTCAGCGATTCTGGGCGGGGCAGCACATCGACCTCCACCCGGGTGGCGAGCTCACCCCAGCTAGGGTTGCGGGAGATGATCAGGGTGTGTCCTGGTCCGGCGGGCAGCCAAGCCCGCAGGTCATGAGGTGACTCGGCATTGTCGAGGAGCAACAGCCACCGGTCGTGGCTTCGCAGATGGGCACGCAGCGCCCCGACCGCGCTGGCCGTGTCCGCGCGCGAGGGAACCAGGCCTAGCTCGACCGCGAGCATCG
Source organism: Pseudonocardiaceae bacterium (assembly GCA_050700495.1). Taxonomy (GTDB): domain Bacteria; phylum Actinomycetota; class Actinomycetes; order Mycobacteriales; family Pseudonocardiaceae. Next base: position 806 of record JBOHHF010000150.1, on the reverse strand, counting down.
CGTACTGCTCGCCGATCAGGCCGGTTTTCTCGGCGCTGACCCACCACACCACGTCGTAGGCCCCGGCGTGGCGGTGTGCGTATTCGATCGCCAGCTGGGTCTTGCCCACCCCGCCCATGCCGTACAGCGCCTGCACCCCGGCCGTCCCCCCGGACCGCAACCGCTGCCGTACGTGCGCCAGCGTGGCGTCCCGGCCGACAAATCCCGGGTTACGTGGACCAACGTTCCATACCACCGGCAACAACCCCGGCAGCCGCGGACCCACCTCCCCCCGTGCGGTCAACGCAGTGACTCCTCCATGGCCAGGAAACACCGGTTTGCCATCCGGACGCGCGGGACCCCGTACTGCGGCGATCAATCGTCGCGCCGCCTCGGCTTCGTCCACCTCGAACAGCTCGACGCGCAACAGCGGGCGCAACAACCGCGGCACCGTGCACGGCTCGACCTGCACCGGCACCAAACGGTGCCCACCATCACCGTCCTTGACCAGCGCCGACGTCCACTCCTCAATGGTGTATCGCAGGTCCTCGAAGTATGCCGGGGAGAACAGCGCCACCACCCGGTTCGCGGCGTCCACGGCGTCCTGCATTCTGGTGACGAAGTTCTCGCCCACCGCCCAGTCCCAGGAATCCAGCTCCACGGTGTACCCGGCCTCGACCAAGTGCCAGGCGACCCACTCCGCCCACGCCTGATCCCGCCCAGCGTGACTGACGAAAAAATCCACTCCCCCCACGCCCCGCGCACCTCCGTTCATGCTCCGAACCGCGTTCTGGGGCCAGACTGCTGTTACCGGGCCCGAATAACAG
>JBOHHF010000149.1:0-20545 GCA_050700495.1 Pseudonocardiaceae bacterium | reverse complement strand
CCACGGGCCGCGTTCTGGTTGCAGACTGCAGTATTCGGACCGGAATTACTGCAGTCTGCATCCAGAACGCGGATCGATCGTTCGTAGGTCGCCCTTGCGGACTTTGCCCATTTCGGTGCGAGGGAGGGTGAGGAGGTAGTGGACCAGGCGGGGACGCTTGTGGGGGGCGAGCAGCTTCGCGACGTGGTCGGCGAGCTCCTGCGCGGCGGGCGGCGGGTCGCAGGCAGCGACCACCCAGGCCACCACCCGCTCTCCGAGGTCGGGATGCGGCTCCCCCGTGACCGCCACCTCAGCAACCCCTGGATGCTCGAGCAACGCGTTTTCGACCTCGCCCGCGCCGATCTTGTATCCGCCGCTGGAAATCAGGTCCGTGGCGCGGCGGCCGATCAGCCGCAGGTACCCGTCCGGGCCGCGGGTGGCGACGTCGCCGGTGCGAAACCAGCCGCCGCGCATCACCTCGGCGGTGGCATCGGGCTGGTTGAGATAGCCCAGGAACAGCGTCGGACCGGCGACCTCGATCTCCCCGACGGTCTCGTCGTCGGATACCTCGAGGACCCCGCCGTCATCGTCGGCCAGTCGCAACGCCACTCCATCCAACGGCGGTCCGACGGTGCCCGGCCTGCGGTGCCCGTCGACCCGCACCGCGCAGGTGATCAGCGACTCGGTCATCCCGTAGCGCTGCACCACGTGCTGGCCGGTGGCCGCGGCGATTCGTTGGAAGTCGGAGTCCGGGAGTGCAGCCGAGCCCGAGACGAGTAGCCGTGCCCTACCGAGCGCTGCAGCGAGCTGGGGATCCTGCTCGGCTGCCGCGGCCAGCCGGTGGTACATCGTGGGCACCCCGAACAACATCGTCGCCGAACCGGCTAGTTCCCGGGCCACCCCTTCGACCGAGAACGAGCCCACGTGGTGCAGGGCACCCCCGAGGCGCAGCGGCCCGAGGACACCGAGCACCAGACCGTGCACGTGAAACAGCGGCAGCCCGTGCACCAGGACGTCCTGCGCAGTCCACCCCCAGGCCGCGGCGAGCGCGTCGACGTCCGCGGCGAGCGCGCGCCGGGGCAGCACCACGCCCTTGGGCGGGCCAGTGGTGCCCGAGGTGTAAACGATCAGTGCCGGCGACCCGGGATCCGGCTCGCACGGCATCGGCCCGTCCCCCGCCTGTAGGTCGACGTCTAGCCGCGGTACGGCTCGTAGCACCGCGGGCAACATGGCTCCCGAAGCGGTGAGCACCAGGTCAGGTGCAGCATCGGAGGCGACATGCTGCAGCTCCCGCGCGCCCAGTTTGGGGTTGATCGGCACCGCGGGCACGCCGGCCGCGAGCGCTGCCACTATCGCCACGCAGGTTTCCAACTCCGGCGCAGCCCAAACCGCAACCCGCCGGGTGCCGGACAGTCGGGGCGCCAGCGCCGCGGTCACCGCAGCCAGCTCGCGATGAGTCAGCCAACGCTGCCCGAACCGCAGCGCCTCAGCGTCGGTGGGCTGGTGTAATGCCGGTAACAACGGCGCAGTGCCTGCAGTCACAACTCGGCGTCTCCTCTCGAGGTAATGTCCGAAGCATGGTCGGGCACGCTGTCACCGTCGATAGTCAGCCCCGACCGTTCGAATGGTGGATGACTTCTCACCTTGCCCTGGCGTTGGCGTTCAACTGCTTCCTTCCCGCGCTGCTGCCGGCCTACGTGCACTCGGTCGGAGGAACCGCCATCGATATCACGCTGGCGATGTCAATGGCCGGTTTGTTCGCCTTGATCGGGCCGTCGATCGGCGGCTTCGCAGTACGACATCGGGCGCACCGGCTGGTGCAGACGCTGGGTGTGCTGGGGATGGCAGGGGGGCTCGGGGGGCTGGCACTGTCCGGCGGTGACTCATTGTCGATCGTGCTCGCCATCGCCGTAATGGGCATCGGCGCGGCGGCGGTAGCGGTCGCGTCTCCTACCTTCATTCTGGGCACCGATCTGCCCGCGCACGTCCAGGAACGGCAATTGACCTGGCTGCAGCTCAATCTGGACCTGGGCAAGATCGTTGGAGGGATGATACTCAGTGTGATGGCGGGGGCGGAGCTGCCATTTCCTACCCAGTTCCGGGTCGGCGGGTTGGTGATCGGCCTACTCGTCATGCTCGTGTGGACGACCAGTCGCTCCGCGGCCGCCCGGATCCGCCAACCGGAGGCCGCTCGGGCCGCAGCAGAGGAACCGTCGCGCACTATAGTGCCGCTGAAGACATTGCTGCTGCTGTCGCTGTTCGGCGTCCCGGTGGTGACTCAGCTCGTGGGCAGTATGACCATGACGGAGACGCACATCTCTTCGATGCTGATGGTGTCCGGGCTGGTAGGCATCGGCCTGTATTTCCTCACCGGTCGTTGGATGGGCCGGTCCAGTCCCAGCCTGGTCTGGGCCACCGGCCACGCCCTGCGCGGAGTCGGCGGAATCATCCTGGGTGTGCTCGGGCTGGCGCGGGGGATGCCCCACCTCGTCGTGTTGGCCGCGTTCCTGGTGTTGGAGTCGATTCCCGCGGTCGTGTGGATGGCCCAGGCTCGGACGGCAGCGCAGTTCGTCCCCGAGGCAACCACAGTGGCGACGGGAGTGGCCAGGTACACCTAACTTCGTTCGGGGTCGCTGCGCTGGAACAGGGCGAAGAGGAAGGCAAGTGAGGGCACGACCAGGGCCGCGCCAACCCCAAGACTGATCAGCATCGCGCGTAGCGTGGTCGCGGGTGCGGCGGCAGCGTGCACGGTGAGTCCGGGTTGTAGGAGGTAGGGATACTGGGCGACGGCCCATCCCCAGATAACGGTGATAACCGCCAGGGCCGCCGCCACCCGAGCCAAGCCGGCTCGTCTGTTCATCAGCAGCAGGATCGAGCTGATCCCGCCCACTGCGGAGGCCACGATGAGCGGGAGCCCACGCGAGATGAGGCCGTTGAACAGTTGCGGTGCGTCCGCGCGGAGCACGACGATACCGGCCAGTGCGATGCAGCCGAGAAGCACGGCGATGATGATGGCCCGGGTGCGGAAGTACTCCAGCAGTGACCTGTCGCGGTGCTGCCGGGCGTCGGAACACAGGTACACGGCCGCGAGGTAGGCGCACACACCGACGGCGATGATCCCGCCGAGTATCGAGGTGGGATTGAGCCAGCTGGTGATCACATCCCCGGCGGCGATGCCCGGCGGGACACGTCCCGAGGCGACGGCACCGGCGATAGTGCCGAGAAAGAAGGGGGTGACCACCGAGGAAAACGCGAACGAGGCCCCGAACAGCTGCTGGAGCAGGGGTGAACCGACCGAGTGGCGGAATGCGAAGGCCGACCCTCGGGCGATCATGCCCAGCGCAGCCAGTGTGAGAGGGATGTAGAGGGTGGAGGCGATCGCTGCGAACGCCGGTGGGAAGCTGGTCCAGAGCACCACGAGCACGAAGATCAGCCAGACGTGGTTGGCCTCCCAGACCGGGCCGATGGAATGTTCGATATGCCGCCGTGGTGATCGCCCCCGCTCGGTGCCCCCGGCCAGCAGATCCCAGAAACCGGCACCGAAGTCGGCGCCGCCGAACAGGGCATAGGCCGTGAGGCCAACCCACATGATGGCCAGCACGGCCTCGGCTGAGGTCATCAGCTGCCTCCGGCCCGCTGCCCCTGTGACTCGGGCTTCTGGGACTCGGGCTTCTGGGGCTCGGCTTCCTGGGGGGCGATCGACGTCTCGGGGGGTGCTCCGGCGAGACGGCGCAGCACGTACACCATCATGACGGTGAGCACCAGGTAGACCGCCAGCACGAGGTAGAAGCCATAGCGCAGCCCAGGTGCGGTGCTCACCGCGTCGCGGGTCAGCTGGATCTCATAGACAATCCAGGGCTGCCGGCCCACCTCGGTGGCCACCCACCCGGCCTCCAGCGCTACCGCCGCCGCCACCCCGGACAGCGCGACGGCACGCAAGAACCAGGGAGTACGCGGGATGTCGCGGCGCCGCCACCAGGCCCAGGCCAGCCAGGCCGCCAGCCCCAGCAGCGCGAACCCGATGCCGACCATCACGTTGTAGGACAGGTGCACGACGTTCACCGGCGGGCGCAGCTCCGGCGGTACCCGGTCCAGGCCGGCCACGAAACCGTTCGGGTCATGGTGGATGAGCAACGACAGCCCGTACGGGATCTCGATCGCGCCGACGAGCCTGTCGTCGACGTAGATCCCGCCCAACGACAGCGGCGCCCCGGTACCCGACTGGTAGCGCCCTTCCAGCGCCGCCAGCTTCGCCGGTTGGTGGTCGGCCACCACGTTGGCGATCCAGTCACCGACCACGATCTGAATCGGCGTGGTGACTGCGGCGACGGTCAACGGCACGAGCAGGCCGAGGCGGTGATAGCGGCTGCGGCGGCCCCGCAGCATCCCCACTGCATACACCGACGCGACGCCGAAACCGGTCACCATGACCGCGGCGAGAATCATGTGCACGGACTGCGAGGCGGTGGAGGGGTTGAACATCGCCGCCCACGGGTCGGTATTCACGACCTGCCCATCGCGGATCTCGAAGCCGGTCGGGGTGTACATCCACCCGTTCGCCGCCACCACGAAGAACGCCCCGGCCACCCCGGAGACGATCATCGGCAGGCCCGACAGCAGGTGGATCCGCGGCGGCAACCGGTTCCACCCATACAGGTATACCCCGACGAAGATCGCCTCGATGAAGAACGCGAACCCCTCCAGGGTGAACGGGAACCCGTATATCTGCCCGAACCGCTCCATCAGCCCTGGCCAGAGCATCCCCATCTCGAAGGACAGGATCGTGCCCGACACCGCGCCCACCGCGAACAACACACCCATCGCTTTGGCCCAGATGTGCGCCAGCGCCTCCAGGTCGTGATCGCCATTGCGGCGCGCGCGCCACTCAGCGAACACCACCATCGCGGGGAACCCGACCCCGAAGCAGGCCACCACGATGTGCCAGCCCAACGACAGCGCCATCTGCATCCGAGCGTGAAACAGATCCGGCGACGCGGCTTGCGCGAGGACTCCACCTATCTCGCTTACCCCGAGGGCTTCCATCGGGACCCCCATCCCCTTGCACCGCAGCCAGCTACTCCACACGCTACCGCGCAGGTAGCGCTGTTAAGTTCGCCGAACCCGGGAGCAGGAGGTGCGGTGACGGGAGTGCGACGATTGATCACATGGACCTGAGCGGGACGGTGATCGTGGTGACCGGCGCGGGCGGCGGCCTCGGCGGCGGTATCGCCCGCGCTTTCGCGGCAGCCGGCGCGGCGGTCGTCGTGCACTACCGGAGCAGCGCCGAGCAGGCCGCCGGAGTGGTTGCGGACATCATCGCCGGGGGTGGACAGGCGCTGTCGGCCCAGTGCGACGTGACCGACCCCGATGGCTGCACCGGCCTGATGGCTGCGGCCGTGCAGGCGTTCGGCCGGCTGGACACCGTGGTGGCGAACGCTGGGGTGTATCCGGTCACGCAACTCGCGACGATGTCGGTGCGGCAGTGGCGCGAGGTCGTCGATACCAACCTGACCGGGAGCTTCGCCACGGTCCAGGCTGCCGCATCGGCGATGGTCGAGCGGGGTGACGGCGGGGCGATCATCCTGATCGGATCCGTCGAAGGAGCGCAGCCGGCGTGGTCGCACGCACACTACTGCGCGTCGAAGGCGGCAGTGATCCACTTTGCCCGCACTGCGGCATTGGAGTACGGCCGGGACGGCATCCGGGTCAACAGCGTCTCCCCCGGACTGATCTGGCGCGATGGCTTGGACCGCGAGTGGCCCGACGGTGTCGCACGATTCCGACAGGCGGCGCCGCTGGGGCGACTCGGCCGGCCGGCCGACGTAGGCAACGCCTGTGTGTTCCTGGCCTCATCAATGGCCGAGTGGATCACTGGACAGGATCTCGTGGTCGACGGTGGAGTCTCGGCACACCCGACTTGGTAGCCCGTGAGCGCCGTCCGACGGCCACGCTGAGCGCGCCCAGTTCGGCGTGAGCACTGGTCGAGGCCGCGCGGACAGCTCTCACGTCGAACTCGGCGCAGGGAACGGGGTCAGGCCCGGGTGAGTACACGAATCTGGGGTGCCGCATGCGGCCAGCCCGCGAGCAGTTCGGCACGCCGGCCGAGGTGAAAGATCGACCAGTCGAACGCCGGGGCCATAGTGGTACCCACCAGAGTCCACTCCCCGAGCGGGCTGGAGCCCTGCCATACCCCCGCGGGCACGACACACTGCGGCCTCGCTCCCACCGCAAGGTCCGGTCCGAGGACCGGCTGCTCGATCTGCCCGCCCGGGTGCAGCAGCAACAGCCGTAGCGGCGATCCGGCGTACCAGTGGTAGGTCTCCACACCGTCAAGTGCGTGCAACGCCGAGAAGTCCGGGGCGAGCAGCATGAAGTAGATCACTGAGCTGTACGCGTCGAGGTAAGTCCGGCGGAAGTGGCCGCCCTCCCTCGGCAGCCGCTCCAGCCCGAGCAATCGCGCAATCCGCTCACCCTCCCCGCGGGCGCTCATGGCTGTTGATCCGCCCGGAGAGGCACCGTGCGCCCCATACCGGACACCTTAGATGCTCTCTGTACCCATACGCTGAGTAGCAGCGCGGAAATCAGAGGTCCCTGGCTGCTAGAAATCCTACTGCATTCGGGTAGACTTCTTTCACCACTTCAGTCCCATCTACCTCTTTGATGACCTCAGCCTCAGTGGTGTCATGAGACACACCTAATGGGTTGAAGGAGGGTGCTTTAGTACAAGAAGGCAGCACAACTGGCTGTAGGAGGATCGAGATGCTCTACGCCAAGTGGTATGAAGTCGTTATTGTGATCCTCGTGTTGCTGTGGATATTCGGGCAGGTAGGGGGCCAAGGCGTGGGGTACTAGGGCCGCTGAGAACGGGCCGCTGAGAACGTCGAGGCACCGTGCGGCGGCATGGCCGGCTACTTCGCCCGGTACGGCGCCTCAGCCGAGCGGTCGGATGGCTGCCTACCGCCGGGTGCCGGTCCGCGTCCCTGGTGTCTGCCTGGGCTGGACGAGGAGCCGGCGCCGCGCGGCATGCGACGATGCACAAGTCGTCGGCCAGCGGGCCGCCTGCGAACTCGGTGACTGCGGCGACGAGCACGTGAACGACCTGTTCTGGTGGAGCGTCCCGTAGGGTCTGAATGATCTCGCGGATGCGATCCGCACCGAACAGCTCCAGCGGCGTGACCCGCGCTCGGGCGACTGTGCGCCGTTCGGTGAGACCAACGCGGCGTGGCGAGCGGCGTCCACGCCATGTCCGACGACGTTGCCGGCCACGATCGTCGTGCTGTCCATCGTCCCTTCGCAGACCAGGAAGAAATCTCCGGCCACCAGCCCCGTCCGCGAGGGTGAACGAGATCGCGACCTCCAGTTGTTCGCAATGGGACGTCCGGCGGAGTGAGCGCCGCGCGCAACGATTCCAGCTCGTCACGCTGGCCCTGCTGCGCCTTGGCCCGAACCACCATCCGCCGTTCGCGTCGCACCACCAGCACCACCAGCACCGAAATACAGGGCTGCGCGATTAGTGGTATCGATCCATAGCCCGGAGCCGGCTAATTCCGAAGACCGCATGCCATGATCACGAACGCTGGGGTGAACTCGATACGTTCAGCCGCCGTGGGTTCAGTCGCATCGCCGTCTCGCGCATGGCTTCCGGGGTTGTCGACGCCGCGATCGTCGCGGCCGCAGGACTAGGGTTACGTCGACTCCGGGGCCGAGCATGGTTCGACGCCTCTTTCGGCGCGCAGTGGGCCGGCTTGGCACTAGCCGGCTGCTATTTCGTCGCGGGAATGGCCTTGGACAGCCGGTCAGACGGCGGTGGACCTGCGGACGGTCGATCAGGTTACCCACGGACGACCTGGCTGGCGCGCCGCAATGATCCGCTGGGCGGTCCGCCAGCCGACGCAGATTCTCTTGATCGCTGTGTCCGGGTCGTTCTCCGTGCGCCGGGCTATAGAGCAGTCGCGGAAACTCCAGACTGCTGTCGACGAGCTGCGGCGCAGCATGGACGGGATCATCACCGCGGCAGTGTTGCGGCCGCCCAAGCGGCAAGGCCTCCACGACCACCTCGCCCACGTCCTCGTGCTGGACCAGGACTTATCAGGAAAAAAGGGACGATTCGCCGAAGAGCCGCAATCGCTGTCGAGATCCTCACCATCCGCCTGGCCGGCGGACGGTCACTGAACGCGGTGTTCGGTTTGCGCCCAATCCGAGCGAACCTGAATCTGGCACATGCGGTCGGGTAACACCCGCCGGCCGCCCGGACCGGTAGACGCATCAGCCATTTGTAACCAATCCGCGCCCTGGCCCGATACACAGGTAAACACGGCCGTCAGAGGAGGAATGTTGTAGACCAAGGGCCTCATCGGCACGGTTAGTTCCGATGAGGCGTTCGTGATGGTCGCCCGCGCGGGATTGTTGCCCCGCGTCACTATGGGCAAGGGCGAAGGAGATCGAACAGTTACCCGGTAGCACTATCCGGCCAGAATAGCCATACGAGCGAGAACTCAATGGTATTTGCGCGCCAGCAGCTTGGATCCAAGAAGCTACGCGTCATGGTAGAAGCCGTGGTAGTGGACCCAACCCGTAACGGCATCGACCAGTCAGATTCGGTGCACCGGCCAACTTCACCAAAAATGCTAGGAGCTCTATGTCGAAAAAACGACAAAGCGATTAACGTAAATGGTAGATCGCGCTCGTAGCATCACATTCACACTACCTCTCGGTCGGCGCGCCATCATCAGGACATTGTTAACACAAGGAAGAAAAACCATGAAAAATCCCAACCATAAACCAAGTAAATGGCGACAGCTTACTTCCAGCGACAAGACGACCAAAGACGCCGTTGCGCGACATCAACAGAACGGTGGCTGTACCTGCAAATCGGTCAGTCAAAATACGTCGCTGCTATCGAGGGCATACTACTGTGATTCGTGCAACGCGCGAATCAAATAACCATCGATATTGGTAACCCCTTCGCCTGATCACACGGGCAGAGGGGTTACTGCTATCACTGGGAAACTGCACCCCCTCAGGAGCCGTTTGATCTGCGCCACGCCGACCGCCGCACATCTGCCCAGGCCTACCAACTGCCGAACAAATCCTCTCGCTTCACCGGTGTCAACATCCTGCCCCCCACCGGCTCGCTCTTGCACCACCAGCGTCGCTTCTCGCGAGGAGCGGACCAACGAGATCATCGGTGTCACGCGTGCCGAACTCGACGCGGTCGGCTGGCTAGTCAGCAGCCAATTAGCACAGAGAGGACGGATCAGCATGCTGGACGAATCGCCCATCCACCGGCTCCGGGTACTCAAGCCACGGGGTCCGCGGCGGTTTCACCAGGTGTACTGCCGTCAAGCCCAGAACCCATACCGTCACAAGGAGCAATAGCTCTAGCACCATCTGTGATGTCTCCGCCAACTCGTCGCTTACGCAGCCTGTGGTGGCTGCGCGAGCCGTCTTTACCCGCCGACACCGGCTTCGAAACCACAACCAGCAACCAGACTCGACCCGTCCAACTGCCCGTCGACGAGCAGCGGGCCGCCCAAGTAGTAGCCGGGCGACCCGCGGGCGCTCAGCTTTGAGCGCTCAAGCTCGGTCCGGAACTGTCATCTGGCGCCTTGGTCAGCTGCTCGCTCGAAGCCTCGTCGCGCACCACGTACAGTCAGCCTTCATCCTCATCCTCGGCAGGCTGCGCCGTGCGGGTGGTCCACCCCACCGACAAAACGACGCGATTGGAATCTGTGAGCCTTAGCCTATATAGATATTTGACGAGTGCCCACGTGGAAGTCTCCTGTCGGCGCTACGCCAGCGGCCGGGAAGCTGGCGGCTCTGTGACTAGCGCTGTCGAGCACTGACCTCACCACCGTCCGCCGGTGCTCGGCCGCCATCGTGGCAGCAACTGCTTGCCCTCCCACTCAGCCCAACGCTCGGGACAAGCCTCGACCAGTTCGTGCAGGTGTCGCGTGCAGGTTCGCTGTCCGACGATCGTCCATCTTGCCGATTGCCGCCGCAAAACCAACCCTAATCAGTCATCCGCCCTGACATGCGGGGCGAACTCCATGTCGCCCTCGGACGTGTTGACAGCAAGGTTGGTGGACCGGGTGTGCCGCCATACTGGAGTGCACGTCGCGGGGACACCCAGCCGGCATGGACGAGACCAAACGTGAACTCAACGAGTCACTGATGGACCGTTATCAGGCACGAGGTAATGCACCCGCCCGTCGGTCAGCGATAAGGCGAGACACACGACCAGGACCGCACGCGGCGGCGAAGAGCTCAGCGCGCGACACCGGAGTGCCTCGGCCCGAGGGTAGTTCCGAATCCGCGGTACGGCCGGGATCGGATCCTAGACCGCCACGCTAGACCATTCCGGTAGTCCAGCGGGGAAGGTCCCAACCGTTGTATCAAACTGTCCCGACGGCGCATCTAAACTCATGCCAGCTCGCTCTGACCGGCCTCCGGGTCGCCGGGCTGGCCGACAGCGGGCCGCCTGGTGGACCGGTCCGCAGGCCACCCCGGTCCCGCCGGATGTTCCGACCCGCTCGGCCGGGGTGGCCCAAACCTCCGGCGGCGAGTTGCACGCTGAGCTGTTCTTGTTGCGACAGGAGCTTGCGACAGGACGCGACAAGCGTGCGACAGCCGAGGAGGCATTGCGCGGCAGGCCGCACGACAACGACCGCGACACGCCGCAGCCACGTCGCGACAAAAACGCGCGCCGCGGGTCACCGTCCCATCTGGGCTGACGTGCACAAACAGTTCCCGACTGCCCCGCGCCACGGGCGCGGATCGTGCGACAAGTCGACACCGAGCTTGAAGAGGAGCTGCGCGCTGTCGCAGCGGGAGAGAGGCCGTCGTGAGTGCGTGGCTGCTGGTCGGGCTGTTTGTCGGGCTCGTGGCCGGCTGGACGCTGTGCCGCAAGTAGGATGGCGCCTACGCGGAGTCCCGTGCCCGGTTCCTCGCCACCCAGATGCTCGCCGAGCAGACCGCGCCGCTGCTACCGCACTGGACCGAGGACGTGATCGTGCCATCGATCCAGCTGGATCGATTGGAAGTGACTTCATAAGCACCAAGCGCCGTACGGCCCGCGCCAAGCCAGCGATCCCGAAGGCCCGTCGCCTGCTGGAGTCGGCGCGGCGCCTGGTCAAGGGCCTCAAGGCGGACCTGGTTGGCCGGTTGACGTACCAGCGCAAGACCAGTTCGGAGATCGTGGCGCGCAACCCATGGCTGCGCTGCGAAACGTGCCACCGCCGCCAACCGTCCCACGCGAGTATGGGTGCTGCAAGCCTGCCCCGCGGCATGTGCATGGCCTGCTGCGGCTACCCCCACGACGAGGACGACGAGGACGAGCAGCGATGACCACCACCCAGCCTGCTGGCAGCGCCGTCATTGACGATGAGGGCGTCGATACTGCCCCGGTGGTGGTGCCGCCTGACGCACCTCAGGGTGAGCTGCGGTTAATCCTCGCTTCTTGGATGAAGGACCCGGGGCGAGTTCACGGAGAAGGTCACCGACGTCGGCAAACGGGCCGCGCACACCACCGCCTGGCATACCGTGTACTCCCCCGCCCACGTTTGGCCGCGTGTCGATGTACGCGCCGCGCGGGCTGTGGCGAGTAGTCAGGACGATTTGGGGCTGGACGCTCTACGCGGAGGTCAGGAAGCACCAGCGCGCGAACATGAAAAACGCTCCGGAGTGCCGTGCGCGGGAGGAGGAGCGGAAAGAGGCGGTTCACCGCCGGTGGATCGGGCTGGCGTGGCTGACCGTGCTGACGCTGATCGGGGTGGTGCTGCGCTGGCTGGTGTCCAGCTGGCCGATCCCGCATGGCTGGGGCATTCCGTACGCCTCGCTGCTGCCGATTGGGCGCTGCCTGGCTGGACGCTCACCCCGTTGTGGGTGCTCACGGTGGCCGTGGTCGGCGCTCTGGGCTACGTCGGCCGGCAGATCGACAAGCCACTGATCCAGCGCGCCACCGCGCCCGGCGGGATCGAGCCGCTGCGCCCCACCATTGTCATCGAGGTGCTGTGTTCCCTGGGCAACGCGAAAATGGTCAAGCCCGAGCAGATCAGACTGCTGTCCGACGTCGCTCGCGAAGGCCGGGACTACCGCATCGAGCTGGAGCTGCCACAGGGTGCCACCGCCAATTTCGTGATGGACAAGCGGGCGGAGCTGGCCATTGCGATCCGCCGCGAACTGGGGTGCGTGTGGCCCTAGGTGGGGCACCGGCACCCGGCGCACCTCGTTCTGTACGTCTCCGACGAGCCGATGGCGAAAGCGAAGCAGAAAGCGTGGCCGTTGCTCAAGCAGGCGTCGTCGATCTGTTTAAGCCTGCTCCGCTGTTCACCGACCAGCAGGGCAAGTGGATCGACCTCATCTGGCCTACACCAACGGGGTGATCGGCGCGGTCCCGAGGATGGGCAAGACGTTCGCGCTGCGGACGCTGCTACTGCTCGGCGCCCTGGACCAACGGTCGATCATCTACTCCTTCAACCTCAAGGGCACCGGCGACCTGTCCTGCATGACGTTGGTCGTGCACTGCTACGGAGTTGGTGACGAGCCTGAGGACATTGCCGAGCAGCTGTCCGCGATTCGGGGCCTACACGAGGAACTGCGCCGTCGGGTGAAGGTGATCCGGAAACTGGGCGAGGAACAGCCCAAGCTGTGCCCCGAGAACAAGGTGACCAGCGACCTGGCGTCACGGCGCGACCTGGGGCTGGGGCCTATCGAGGTCGGGGTCGACGAGTGTCAGATGTGGTTTCGAGCACGAGGACGCGGCGATTCGTAATGAGTTCATCACGATCTGCACCCACTTAGTCAAGCGCGGGCCCGCGGTCGGGATTATCTGCTACTTTGCGACACAGAAGCTTGACGCGAAGGTCATTCCGACCGGCATCGCGGACAACGCCATCATCCGCGTGCGCCTCAAGGTGTTCGGGTACCGCTCCAACGACCAGGTTCTCGGCACCGGCGCCTACATCGCCTACTTCAAGGGCGACGGCGCCGAGGCGCAGATCGTGCGCACGGTGTTCGGACTCGACGCGGTCGCCGCGAACAAGGTGGCCCTGCAAGGCCCGCGCCGCGCGGGAGCTGGACGGACGGCTGACCGGGTATGCCGCGGGTGAGGAGATGGGGCAGGAGGTGGAGCAGGTCGTCCTGCTCGACGACGTCACGCAGGTGTTCGGCACGGCCGACGCGATGCACCTGGGCGACATCGTTGCCGGGCTGACCGAGCTGCGGCCGTCGGCGTGGGGCTCGCTGGACGCTCGCTCGCCGGGGATTCAGCTGCGCAAGATCGAGGTGCGGGCCGACAAGTCCACGTGCCCGTCAGGGGGACCGGGGCCGGCGTGAAACGGGAATGGCTGGACGTCTCGACCACCCGCCTGGTCGGCGACGAGGAGTCCGACGACCCGCCGAACAACATCATTTCTCTTACCGAGCGTTAGTGAGATCTTACCGACCGGTAAGACGCCTGGTAAGGCCCTGACCTGCGATCTTACCGAACTTACCGGGAAACGGGCCGGTCGGTCGGAGACTCAAAACCCCAGGTAAAGCTGGGAGCGGGGGTCTCCGGCCGGTCTCGGTAAGAGATCAACTTCTCGCGGCCGGCGACGCCACCGACGGGCGAGGAGCCGCCTGGTGCCGTAGCCGCCACCGCCAAGGGTGAGCAGCGCGCCGACGCCGACAGCACCGAGGTAAATCACGACCAGCGCGACGATCACGACGACCGCCGCCATCGGCACGCAGACGAGCAGCACCAAACGCAGGGCGATGCCCCAGTCCGCCAGAAGCGCGAGCAGCACGGCCCAGCCGGTCGGGTGCTCATCCTTGGGCGGGCAGGGGCCTACAGTGGTGTCGGTCATTGTTCTCTTCCCTGGAGCGGGCTCGGGCTCGGTGACGCAAGGGCGGTCTCCGTTGCACCGGGGCCGCCCCGCTTCATTGGATCTCGACGAGGGCTAGTCCTCCGCCCTCCTCACCACCGCATTGGTCGCCTTGTCGCTGTGTCCGCGACGCAGGCGTAGCACGAAGACTCCGCGGAGCAAGCTCAGTGCGTGGGACAGTCGCGTGTCGCGAGGTACGTCCAACAGCTCGGCGCGGAACTCTTCGAGATACCGAGCACGCTCCGACCGCGGAATGAGCCGTACAGCGGTTACCAACAGGAAACACGCTGACCGCGCATCCTCTAACCGCTCGCGCTCCTCCTGCAACCGCTCGCGCTCTTCCTGCAACCGCTCGCGCTCTTCCTGCAACCACGGGAGCTCCCTTCTCGGCCGCCGGCCCGCGGCCCCCCCAAACCGTGCGCCCGTGACACCGACAACGGGCCCTAGCTGCCTGCGCTCCTCCAACTGCGCGAACTCCTCCTCCAACCACGCGCGCTTGCGTTTCCCAAACCGCGTGTACTTCATGCCGAACCTCCGGACAGCCGCAGCCGCGGGCACATTGCGAGACGCCACGCCGCGCCCCCTGCAAGTCCTGGGCGTAGCTGAGCCGTCTGGCGCCGCGGCTTGTGCACACGCGCGAGGGCGTCGCGGGCGAACTGAGCACCGTCGGGCGTAAGCCGGTAGTACCGCCGCCTCGGCCGCCCAGCGTCGGAGGGGTCGATCTCCTCGAAACGGCTCTCCAGCCAGCCGATCTCCTCGAACTTGTAGAGGATCGGGTGCACGGTGCCGGGTGCTAGGCCGACGGCCTTGCAGATTGCCAGGCCGTACATCTCGGCCGCCGGATCGGCGAGGAGCGCGCGCAGCACCCGCTGCGTCGCGTCAGTCATCCGTGGGTACTTCATGGCTCAACTCTAACTAGCCCTAGTTAGAGAAAGCAACAACTATGTCTACGACCGGCTTGCCCTGGACACTGCCCGCGCCGTCCGTGACGTCGCCGACGCTATCAGGAACCAGCCCAGGGAGCAGTGAGCGCGCGGCCGGCAGATCCGCTCAGCGCACCCTGTACGCCCGTCTGCGACGCTGGCTCCGCCGGGCCACCTTGGCTTGCACCCACGAAATCCTCCGCAACCACGGAACAGTCCGCCGTCTGCACCACCACATTGCTCGGTCCGAACGGCACCTCGTAATCCGTGCGATCCACCCCGGCACGGTTCGCGGTCTCCGCTGCCTCTGCCAGCAATTCAGTGGCCGCACCTTTCCGTCCCTGCCTGGCCGCGGAGGTCGCCCCCACCAGCAGTACGCCACCGAACACCGACAACCCGGGCGGACTCACCTCGCCCCGGGGCTGCACGGCCCCAGCGTGCAGCGCGCGGTGGCGGCCCGTAGCGGGTCCAGTGCGACACCGGCCAGACGCAAGACCTCACGGGTCGCGACGTGCCCGAGGTCGGCCGCGCCGAGCCGCACCAGCGTGTTCGCCGCGCGCTGGTGGATCTGCCCAGCGCGGTCCGCACCGGCGGCACCGGCGGCGTGCGTTGCGGCCTGCGCCTCCGTGAACAGCCGAGGCAGCATTGCGGCGAGCGGTCCATACCGGCCGCTCCAGTACAAGCCCCACGAATAAGAGCGACCGGCAATTGATCGTCAGTGGAGGCGGCGTGTGGTGGGTCTGGTTGGCCAGCGGTAGTGGCTGCGGGCTCTGTTGATCAAGCGGTGGATCACCGTGAGGGCGGCGGCGAGGTAGAGGTAGAACTTGACGATGATCGTGCGTTTGTCGGTGAACCGGCGGAGCTGCCGTAGCCGTTCATCCAGGAGTGGGGTGCGCTCCACGGGCCAGCGTTTGCCGGCTTGGATCGGGGTGGGTGTGCCCTTGAGGGCGATGTCGGCGTCGTAGCCCAGGATCTCGAGTAGGTCCCGGGTCTTGGCCGAGTCGTAGCCGCGGTCCAAGTGCATGCACGGCTGGTCGGGCAGGTCGGGAATCCCGGTCAGGGTGGGCTCGAACAGTGGCGAGTCGTGGTCGTTGGCGCGGGCGGCGACCAGGTGTAGGGGGATCCCGTCACCGTCGCAGGCCAGGGATCGTTTGGTGCCTTGTTTGCCCCGGTCAACTGGGCTGCGCCCGGATACCTCACCACCGCAGGGCGACTTCGTGATTGACCTGTCGACGGCGAGATCGTCGAGGTCCAGGCCGATCACCTGGTCGTAGGCGGCCAGCCCGGCCCGCAGCAACTCCTGGCCGAGCCCGGCCTTGGCCCACTCGGCCAGGTGGCGGCGGATGGTGCGGTCAGAGCAGCCCGGGCTGGCCAGGCGTTCATAGCCAGTGCCGTGCACCAACGCGGCGATCACGTGGTCGAACACCACCCGGTCGGGGATCCGGCGGCGGTGGCAGCCCCAGGGGTGGGTCGGGGAGAACTCGGGGCGGTCGGTCGACTCGATCAGGGCAGCGAACTCGACCCACAGTGGCTCGATCAGGGATGCTGGCAACAGAGGCACGGACTCTCCAGGCGATCATCAGGACTTCAGCAATCCCATGATCACTTGCAGGTCCGTGCCTCTACCTACAACGACACGCTGGCATCCTCATTTGCCGGACGTTCTAAGTGACCGCACGGTCCAGCTCGGTCAGATCCGGTGCGTCGGCGTCGTCCAGCTCGCCCAGCAGATCGTCCACGCTGGTCAGCGCGTCACGGATGAACGAGATTCGCGCCCAGTCCTCACCAGTGGATAGGGCCGGGCGGGAGTCCAGCAGGTCGGCGATGTCGACGTCCAGCACACGGGCGATGCGGGCCACAGTGGCGATGGAGGCGGTGTGCCGGCGGTCTTGCTCCAAATTGCGGATCACGTCGACGCTGACCCCGGCCGCCGCAGCAAGGTCATGCTGTATGTAGGTGCCCCGGCGTAGGTCGCGGATGCGCTCGCGATCGTCGGCTGGTCCACCTGTGCGCGCCTCCGGTGATGCGGACCCTGAATGGTGTTCCACTTCATACGGTAGCGGCCAGACAGCCGGACGGCACCCGGCGGTCACTGCGGAGGGCTGACGACGACAACGGGGCCCGGTCAGCACCAGGGCCCCGCTGCGTGCTGGCGTCGCGCCCGGTTTGCGTCGACCACGAGAGGTAAGCCAGCGGCAACAGGGTGACACGGGAGGCGCGCGGAAGCTGGGTCGACACGCCCGCGACGGCGCATGGGTGCTGACGTGACGCGCTCGGCGAGTGGGCTCGGCTGACCGACCACCAAGAACAGCCCCATCCAGTGCATCGGCTGGGACCGTTCTGCGCCTCTGGACACCCGGGGCGCCGCTATAGCCCAGCCGACTGCTCTACCACCTGAAATCACTCGCCTTGTGTGTCACCGTCTACTTCCTGCCCGCGCGCGAATTGTTGCAGGCCAGGTTAGAAGGCACTGGTGGGCGCAGCAGGATTTGAACCTGCGACCGCTCGCTTGTAAGGCGAGTGCTCTCCCGCTGAGCTATGCGCCCGAACGCCTCCCGAAGAACCCGGGCGGCGCGGTGTTTCACGCTGGTAGTGCTGCCAGGGCCTGCTTCCAGACGGTCTGGTCCCGGGCTTCGCCGGGCTGGTTCATCTCGGCGAAGCGGATCACACCGTCGATGTCCACCAGGAAGGTACCCCGGTTGGCCATGCCGGCCTTCTCGTTGAACACGCCGTAGTCCTGCGCGACCTTGCCGTGCGGCCAGAAGTCGGACAGCAGGGGGAAGTCATAACCCTGCTGATCAGACCAGACCTTGAGAGCGACTGCCGAGTCCACTGATACCCCCAGCACCTGCACGTCGGCGAACTCTGCCAGGTCGTCGCGCAGCTGGTCCAGCTCGCCGGTACAGATCCCGCTGAAGGCGAACGGGTAGAACACTACGAGCACGGCGCGGTCACCGTGGAACTCCGACAGCGTCCACTCCTGGTTGTTCTGATCCTTCAGGGTGAAGTCCGGGACCTGGTCTCCGATCTTCAGTGACATGTGTACAGCTCTCCTCGACCCGTCCTCGGCCCGCACCGGACGGCGCGAACCCCGACGCAGGGTATCCCGCCGACGACCAGCGCTCAGCGTTTGGACTTGGCCGCCTTCGGCGAGGCCAGCCTGGTGGCTGCCCAATCGTCGCTCACGCTGATGTTGGAGGTCTGCGCCAAGCCGACAGTGGGGGCCGCCTCGGCGATGTCGGAAGGCTCCACATGACCGTCGCGACCGGTCTTGGGCGTGAACACCCAGATCACGCCATTATCGGCCAGCAGCGGTCGCGCGCCAATCAAGGCATCCACCAGATCACCGTCCTCATCGCGCCACCACAGCAACACCACATCGACGATCTCGTCGGAGTCCTCGTCGAGCAGGTCGGCGCCGATCACCTCCTCGATCGCCGCGCGCACCTCGTCGTCGACGTCATTGTCCCAGCCGAGCTCCTGCACGACCATGTCCGATTGGATCCCGAGCCTCTCGGCAACGCCGAGCTTGCCGGCGTCTCCCGCCGCGGCGGCGACCACGGTTTCACCCCTCCACAACGTCGGACCCGGCGGCGACCGCCGGGCGTTACCACTCAATAGCGTCCCAGCGAACACTGCGGTCCGGTCAGAGCGCAACAGCCAGCCGCAGGACACGCCGGACCTGGATTCTCGCACGGGTTACCTGCGGGTATCAGTGACACCGAGCGCGAGGCGGCGGAGCATGGACAAAGATAGCCACAGGTGGCCGGTTCCGCGCGACCGGCAGGCCGGTCACGTGCGGCTCCCAGGACGACCCGAGGCGAGGAGATCCCTTGGCCACGCAGCACCATCGCATCCCCGCTCACGTGCGGATCATCCGCGACGGGATGGCGACGCACCTACCGGACATCGACCCGGACGAGACGGCGGAAT
The DNA here is from genome assembly GCA_050700495.1 of Pseudonocardiaceae bacterium. GTDB lineage: Bacteria > Actinomycetota > Actinomycetes > Mycobacteriales > Pseudonocardiaceae. Next base: position 1,845 of record JBOHHF010000149.1, on the reverse strand, counting down.
GGCTGGAGGCCTTCGACTCCGCGGTGCTGTCCGGGGGGAAACAACGGGCGCGGTACCTGATGCTGCGGCTGCTCGAACGGGCCCGCGAGACCGGCGTCGGCGTACCATCGCTGACCAGCACGGATTACGTCAACACCATCCCCACCGAGAACGAGCCGTGGTTCCCCGGTGATGAGGACACCGAGCGGCGCTACCGCGCCTGGATCCGGTGGAACGCCGCGATGATGGTGCATCGCGCGCAACGTCCCGGGGTCGGTGTCGGCGGGCACATCTCCACCTACGCCTCCTCGGCTGCGCTCTACGAGGTGGGCTTCAACCACTTCTTCCGGGGCAAGGACCATCCCGGCGGGGGCGACCAGATCTACATCCAGGGCCATGCGTCGCCTGGTATCTATGCCCGGGCGTTCCTCGAGGGCCGGCTGACCAGCGACCAACTCGACGGGTTCCGCCAGGAGTTCTCCCACGCGGGCCCGGGTGGCGGCTTGCCCTCCTACCCGCACCCCCGGCTGATGCCAGATTTCTGGGAGTTTCCCACCGTCTCGATGGGATTGGGCGCGATCAACGCGATCTTCCAGGCGCGGCTGAACCGTTACCTGCAGGCTCGCGGCCTCAAGGACACCGCCGACCAGCACGTCTGGGCCTTCCTCGGCGACGGCGAGATGGACGAACCGGAGTCTCGCGGGCAGATCCAGGTCGCGGCCACCGAGGGGCTGGACAACCTCACCTTCGTGGTGAACTGCAACCTGCAGCGCCTCGACGGCCCGGTCCGGGGCAACGGCAAGATCATCCAGGAGTTGGAGTCGTTCTTCCGCGGCGCCGGCTGGAACGTCATCAAAGTGATCTGGGGCCGGGAGTGGGACACCCTCCTGCATGCCGACCGCCAGGGCGCGCTGGTGAACCTGATGAACAGCACCCCCGACGGGGACTACCAGACTTACAAGGCCAACGACGGCGGCTACGTCCGGGATCACTTCTTCGGCCGAGACCCGCGCACCAAGGAACTCGTCAAAGACCTGTCCGACGCCGACATCTGGAACCTCAAGCGCGGTGGGCACGACTACCGCAAGGTCTACGCCGCTTACCAGGCCGCCACCCAGCACCACGGCCAGCCCACGGTGATCCTGGCCAAGACCATCAAGGGGTACGGCCTGGGCCCGCACTTCGAGGCCCGCAACGCCACCCACCAGATGAAGAAGCTCGCTTTGGAGGACCTCAAGCTCGTCCGCGACGCCCAGCACATCCCGATCACCGATGCGCAGCTGGAGCAGGACCCCACCCGGCCGCCGTATTACCACCCGGGACCGGACGCACCGGAGATCCAGTACATGTGCGAGCGGCGCAAGGCGCTGGGCGGGTTCCTGCCCGAACGACGCACCAAGTCCAAGACCCTGGTGCTACCCGGCGACAAGGTCTACGACGTGCTGCGCCGCGGGTCGGGTAAGCAGGAGGTCGCCACCACGATGGCGTTCGTCCGCCAGCTCCGCGAGCTGATCAAGGATCCCGAGATCGGGCCACGATTCGTCCCGATCATCCCGGACGAGGCGCGCACGTTCGGCATGGACTCGATGTTCCCCACGCAGAAGATCTACAACCCGCACGGGCAGCTCTACACCTCGGTGGACGCCGAGCTGATGCTGGCCTACCGGGAGAGCGAGCAGGGCCAGATCCTGCACGAGGGGATCAACGAGGCGGGTTCCACCGCCTCGTTCACCGCGGCGGGCACCTCCTACGCCACGCACAACGAGCCGCTGATCCCGGTCTACATCTTCTACTCGATGTTCGGCTTCCAGCGCACCGGCGACGGCCTGTGGGCGGCCGGTGACCAGATGACCCGCGGGTTCCTGC
>JBOHHF010000148.1:0-37082 GCA_050700495.1 Pseudonocardiaceae bacterium | reverse complement strand
CACCTCGACCATGTGCACCGGGATCCGGATGGTGCGAGCCTGGTCGGCCATCGCGCGGGTGATCGCTTGGCGGATCCTCCAGGTGGCGTAGGTGGAGAATTTGTAGCCCTTGGTGTAGTCGAATTTCTCCATCGCGCGGATCAGGCCGAAGTTGCCTTCCTGGATCAGGTCCAGAAATGGCATGCCGCGGCCGGTGTGGCGCTTGGCCAGCGAGACGACGAGGCGAAGGTTGGCCTCCAGCAGATGGTTCTTGGCGCGTTCGCCGTCGCGAACGATCCAGCGCAGGTCCCGGCGTAGCTGCGGGGACAGCTTCTCGGTGACGTCCTCGGACCGGCGCACCCGCTCGGCGGCATAGAGCCCGGCCTCGATGCGCTTGGCGAGTTCCACCTCCTCCTCAGCATTGAGCAGCGCCACCTTGCCGATCTGCTTGAGATACGCGCGCACCGAGTCTGCTGAGGCGGTGAGCTCGGCGTCCTTACGGGCCTGCCGCAGCGCCTCGGACTCCTCTTCGTCCCAGACGAAGTCCTCCGCGCCCGGACCACTGGGCGTCTCCGGCTCCTCGGGATCCGCGGCGATCTCTTCGACTTCGACTTCGACCTCGACGAGGTCCTCGGCACCGGGGCCGCTTTCGATGTCGGTGGTCTCGGCCTCGACATCGATGACGGGTTCAGTCACGTCGGCGGACTTCGTGACGGCCTTGGCGGTGCTGTTGTGGGCTTTCGGGCGTGCCCGGGCACCGCTCCTGGTGTTTTTCGGGCGGGCCGGCGCGGCGGTCCCCTCCCTCGTCGTGGCACCGGACGCAACAGCGGTCAGGTCGGCGTCACTAGTTGCGCCGTTGTGGGGGGAGGACGTTTTCACGGCCCCAGACTTCGCGGCTGCGGAGTTCGAGACGCTAGCGCGACGGGACGCGGGTTCTGCGGCTGCCACGGACGGCCTTTCGAGACGGTCGGTGTTCGGGCGCTGGTGGAGAATCAGGCTTCCGTCGGCGAGCTCGCCACTGGAGCGAGGGCCAGAACCGTTGAGGTCTGCCGGACTCCGGCGGTGCGATCCAGGGTGCTCGGGGACGATGCCGTGTTCCATTGTAACGACTCTGTATTCTAACGACGCTGGTCGCCACTTGTAGTCCCAGCAGGGTGGATCCCACCGGGTGGAGATTCACCGCCGTGGCACTCACCGCACGCGTCCCTCTGCGGCGGCCGCTGCGGCACCGACGATGCCGGCCTCGTTTCGCAATGCCGCCACCACCACCGGGGTCCGGCACTTCACCAGCGACAACCACTTGTCGGCCTTCCTGCTGACCCCGCCGCCCGCGATGATCAGATCCGGCCAGACCAGATCCTCCAGAGCCTGCAGGTAGCGAGATACCCGGGCGGCCCAATCCGGCCAGGGCAGCGCTTCGTCGTCCCGGACCGAGGCGGCGGCGCGGTCCTCGGCGTCGGCGCCGTCAACCTGGAGGTGACCCAGTTCAGTGTTGGGCACCAGTTCGCCGTCGACGAACAGGGCGCTGCCGATGCCGGTCCCGAACGTGAGCAGCAAGACCACACCATCATGGTCACGGCCCGCGCCGAACCGCATTTCGGCCAGGCCGGCCGCGTCGGCGTCGTTGAGCACGACCACCGGCACCTGGCAGTAATCGGCGAACAGAGCGGCCGCGTCGGTGCCCTTCCATGACTGGTCCACGTTGGCCGCGGTGAGTGCGATGCCATTTTTGAGAACACACGGAAGGGTGACCCCCATCGGGCCGTGCCAGCCGAACTCGCCGGTGATGGTGGCCACTGCCTCGGCCACCGCCTTCGGGGTGGCCGGTTGCGGGGTGGGCAGGCGCAGTCTCTCGTCGTCCAGTGAGCCGGTGCGCAGGTCCACGGTGCAGCCCTTGATGCCGGATCCGCCGACGTCCACCCCGAAACCCGGAGTTCTGGCCATCCGTGTCCTCTCCCGACCGCCCACTGCCCTGATCACTTGATTGAGGCCGCCGATCGGATTCGACCCTAGCCCCGATCTGTCGCGTGCGGATGTGGTCGGATGACCGGCGTGGGCAGCGAACGCGAGGACACCGAATGCCGGGACAGCGAACGTCGGGACGACGGAGCGCAGCTGCGGGCCACGGCGGTGGCGGTGGTCCGGCAGGTCGGTGACCTCGTCGCCCAGATGCGGGCCGCTGGTCCTGGGCAGGTGCAGACCAAGACCAGCGCCACCGACGTGGTCACCGCCGCCGACACTGCGGCAGAGCGGCTGGCTCGGCGGCTGCTCGCGCAGTGGCGACCCGGTGAGCCGGTACTGGGCGAGGAGGAAGGGGGCACCGGCGCACCGGCGGGAGAGCTGTGCTGGGTGGTCGACCCCATCGACGGCACGGTGAACTACCTCTACGGTCTGCCCTGGTACGCAGTATCGGTGGCGGTGCAACGTGACGGGCAGTCCTTGGCAGCCGCAGTGGGGCAGCCCACCGATGGCCGGCTGTGGAGTGCGGCCCGCGGCTTCGGGGCCGACTGCAACGGAGTCGCGTTACGGGTCAGCGGAGCCACTCAGCTGGAGCTGTCACTGATCGGCACCGGATTCTCCTACCGGTCGCAGCGCCGGGCCCGGCAGGCGGCCATGATAGCCGGGATGCTGCCGAGGATCCGCGACCTGCGCCGCGCCGGGTCGGCCGCGCTGGACCTGTGCTCGGTAGCGTCGGGATGGCTGGACGGCTTCGCCGAGCACGGGCTGCACCGCTGGGACTGGGCGGCTGGTGCGCTGATCGCAGCCGAGGCCGGTGCGGTGGTCCGATTGCCCACGGTCGGGTCGGATCTGGTGCTGGCGGCGACACCCGGGATCGCTGATGCGCTGGCGGAGCTGGTGATGCATTGCGGTGCCGATGCGGTCTGATAGCGGTGGTCTGATACCTCAGTCTGATACCTCAGCACCGCACCTGACGAGCCTGGTTCAGCAGGGTTGGAGCCACCGAGGGTGTCACTGGCTGGCGTACGGCCTGGGCGGCCAGCCCGCCTGGGGAGGGCTCGCCCAGCGCCGATTGGTCGGGCTCCGTCAGGTCCTGCAGGGCCTGGTAGGCGGCGGCATTGGGCCGCAATGTGGTGAACCTGGTGCCCAGCGCCAGGTCGACCATCGAGTCTGGCCTGACGACGCGGACGAGTTCGGCGCACGGGACCGCCAAGCTCAACGTCCGGGCCGCGGCCTGTCCGGCGAGGCCGAAGCGGATCTCCCCGTGGCACCGCAGGTCGAAAGCCGGATGCAGGGGATCGTCGGCCGGCGTGTCGGTAGGCGCAAACCCCAGCTCGGACAGGCCACCGCCGACAATGGCTGCCTCGCCGCGCGTACCGCTGGCGTTGAGCACCTGCACCCGTACCTGCTGGGGCGATGCCGGCGCTACCCGGTCCAAACCGTCGAAGGGCAGTCGCTGGCCGGGAGTGCTCGCAGCAACGGCGGCCTGGCAACCACCTGCGGTCGATTCCGGCTGCAGCACGGCGGCCCACACCAGCCCAGCCACCGTGCTCAGAATCACCGCCAGCAGTACAGCGGGCATGGGCTTACGGGGGCGCTTACGAGCTTGATACTGTCTCGGCCGCCGACCTGGAGACGAGTCCACCGTGACCATGGCCCCGCCTTCCCTGCCAGGCGCCGGGCCGCCGAGGCACTGGGCTGCCCAAGCGCCTGGCTACCCCCATTACCTGGTCACCTGTGCCGACAACGATGAGGGTAGGCGCGGGCCGGGTTCAGCGCAGCCGGCTACGGCGTGTCCGGTGCAGGGTTCCCCCACTCGGACGCCAGGTGCGTTCAGTATTTTCCGGTGCGCAACACGTGATCACCGAGAAGCACCAGCGGGTTTACTCCCTGCTCCAGCCCGGTGGCCGTGTCCGCGGGCACCGCACCGGCCCGTGCTCGCGACAGGATGCCCACCAGAACGACGGCCATCTTGAAACAGCCGAAAGCGACGTACCACGGGAGTTCCCGGATCGACCGGCCGGATCGCTGCTCGTAGTGGTTGGCGATCTCGGCGCGAGTGGGGAATCCGGGGACGCCGGTCGGCGTCGGCAGCACCTTGGCGGCGATCCAGCGCTCATCGTCCTCCTCGGCATGCTGCCAGGTCACCATCATCAGACCGAGGTCGGCCAACGGGTCGCCCAGGGTGGCCATTTCCCAGTCCAGCACCGCGCGTACCCGGCCCGGGTCGGCGCTGTCGAGGACCACGTTGTCGATCCGGTAGTCACCGTGCACAATCGCAGGCGGTCCGGAGTGCGGCAGTTGTGCCTGCAACGATCCGGCTAACGCGGTGAGCGTCGGCCAGTCCCGGCCGTCTCGCCAGGTTTGCAGCTGGCGTCTCCAGGTGCGCAGTTGCCGCTCCAGGAAGCCCACCGGGCGGCCGAAGTCGGCCAAGCCCACACCCACGGGGTCCACCGAGTGCAGCGTCGCGAGCACGCCCACCAGCCCGTGCGCGAGGTCGTGGCGTTGCTGGCGGCGTCCGGCAAATCCGGCTGGCAATTCGTGAACGGCGACCACACCCTCGATGAATTCCATGATGTAGCACGGCACTCCCAGCGGCCCGGACGCGCCGGCGGCGGCTAGTACCGCGGGAACCGGCACCGCAGTGCCCTCCAGCGCGCGCAGCACACGTTGCTCGCGCCCCATATCGTGCGCGCTGACGGCGACAGCATGTAGTGGCGGCCTGCGCAGCACGACGGATCCGGCCGCGCTGTCGACCCGGAAGGTCAGGTTGGACCGGCCAAGCCCGATCCGCCTCACCTGGCAGTTTGACCAGCCAGGCTCGCCCAGCGCCTCGACCAGCCACGGCCCGACGACGGCAGGGTGAGCTGCCGCACGCACGGCGTCGTCGTTCGGGCCGTGTTCGCTTCGGGCGGCGTGGTGCTCGGGAAAACCTGGCTCGGTGGTCACGACAGGCACGCTACCGACCAGACACGCCGGTGATTTCCGCGCGCTGCGCTGATCTATGAGCTATTCTCTCGCCGCTCTGGCGGCACCGAGGACTAGCAGGAGTCCAAAGGTACGGCGTCGCCCGGGCCGCTCCGCGGCGTTCCGCAGCATGGAGTGTGACCAATGTCTCGGGCACAAATCACGGTTCCTGTGCGTTGTGCTGCGGCACGACCCGTACGACTCAGGGGTGGGAAGATCATGGCGACCGACTACGACGCTCCACGGCGGAGCGAGACCGATGAGCTTGCCGAGGACTCGCTGGAGGAGCTGAAGGCGAGACGTAACGAGGCCCAGTCCGGTGCGGTCGACGTCGACGAGTCGGAGTCCGCGGAGAACTTCGAGTTGCCCGGCGCGGACCTCTCCGGCGAGGAGTTGACCGTTCGAGTGCTGCCCAAACAGGCTGATGAGTTCACCTGTTCGAGCTGCTTCCTCGTGCATCACCGCAGCAGACTGGCCGATCAGCGCAATGGACGGATGGTGTGCCGGGATTGTGCAGCCTGACGGCCGTTCAGCGGTCGGGGGAACGATCGGGATGCCTGTCGGAGCGGTCGGGTGGCGCCTTGTCGGTGTCGGCCCGCAGCAGCGCGGCGAGCTCGTCGGCCCGTCGAACACTGAAGATCCAATAGGGCGTAGGATCTTGCGGATCGGTGAGTTCAACCAGCAGCACTGGTCCGATCCATGCGCTGTGCAGCATGAACGCCGCTGGGTCCAGATCTGGGCCCAGCGCGCGTCGTTTTGCCCGGGGCCGGATCACCTGGATCTGTCCCAGATAGCGGGTCGGGACGTGTGCCGAGCCCACCTGCAGCTCGCCGCTGGAAAGCCGAACCCGCCGGCGCCCCATCCGAAGCAGCACCGCAGCGGCCAGCGGCATCGTGAGCAGGTACGGCAGCCAGGCCCGCACGCCCGGATACCCCATATGCACCTCGGCGGCCAGCAAAGCGGCGACTCCCAATCCCAGCGGCCACCACCACCACGGCACCGTGAGGCGCTCATCGAAGACCGGCCCGGGGTGGGGCGGTCGCCGGGCCGGGGCACGACGATCGGACACGGGACTGAGGGTAGTCTCGTCGGGCGTGTGCTCAGCTGAGACGTTCAGGCTCGAGGTGCTGCTGATCCGGTTGGACCCAGACGTACCGGTGCCCCGATATTCCCATGCCGACGACGCCGGAGCGGATCTGGTCACCACCCAGGATCTGATCCTGCCACCGGGGGAGCGGGCCGTGGTGGGGACCGGTATCGCGATCGCGCTGCCCACCGGGTATGCCGCGTTCGTTCACCCCCGGTCTGGGTTGGCGGCGCGGGTGGGACTCGGAGTGGTCAACGCGCCTGGCACTATAGATGCTGGTTATCGCGGCGAGCTGCGGGTCTGCCTGGTCAACCACGACCTGCGCCGGCCTGTGGTGCTGTACCGGATGGACCGCATCGCGCAGCTGGTCGTGCAACGAGTCGAGTATGCCGCGTTTCGCGAGGTGATCGCGTTACCGGCTTCGCCCCGAGGCACGGCCGGTTATGGCTCTACCGGGGGCTGGAACGGGACCGCACACAGGGAGGGCTGAGCAGTGTTCGGACGTCGCCTCAAGGCGCAGGCCCTCAAGACAGAGGCAGAACGTCGCGGCGAAGGCCCCGAAGAGCCCGTTGACACCAAGGTGCTCGATGAGGGGGTCGAAGGTGGAAGTGACCGGCTCGGGCCCTACGACGCCGCCGACGCGCCCGACGACGGACGGATCAGGCTGGATCTCGGCTCGCTACGCCTCCCGATACCCCAGGGCGCCCAACTACAGGTCGAGGTCGACACGTCCGGCCCGGTCCGGGCGGTGCACCTGATGACCGAGCTCGGGCAGGTCACGATCACCGCCTTCGCCGCACCGCGCAGTGGCGGGCTGTGGCGTGAAGTCTGCCGGGAGCTGGTGACCCGGTTGCGGGTCGACGGTGCCCGGGTCAGCCGGGCTGATGGCGAGTGGGGCGAGGAGATTGAGGCGGTCACCGCGCAGGGCGTGATGCGCTTTCTGGCCGTAGACGGGCCGCGGTGGATGCTGCGCGGTGTCGCGGTCGGGCCCGCCGAGCACGCCGACGCGCGGACCGCACTACTTCGCGACGTCGCCCGGGAATCCGTGGTGGTGCGTGGTCCGGAGCCGCTGCCGGTGCGTAGCCCGCTGCCGCTGCAGCTGCCCGGGCCGCTGGCCGAGCAGCTCAAGCAGGCCACCGCTGTGCAGGACACTGCGACCACGCATGGCGACTAACACGGTGGCTGAAACGGCGACTGGGACACGGCCCGCCGGAACTGAATCACCGATGGGGCGATATCGGCCGCAGCGAGCGGGGATCGAGGCGCCGTCCGACTATCCTGGCGTTGGAGCGGGTCCGTCGGAGCACCCGCCATCGCGGTCGGAGATCGACATGAGCGGTGCGGCTCCCGGCTACTGGCGGCGCATGGTCCGCCGGCTGACCACTGATACTTCCGAACTGGACGCCGATGACCTCGCCCGGCGGGTCGAGCAGTCCGGCGCGCGGCGCGCCAGCGAGTGCAGCTGCGGTGAGGCCGTCACGGTGCTGGGCCGGCTGCGCAGCGTGGAGCACTGCCCCCGGGCGGCCGCGGCTACGCTGGAGGCTGAGCTGTTCGACGGCTCCGAGGGCATCACCTTGGTGTGGCTGGGGCGGCGCCGGATTCCCGGCATCGAACCTGGTCGCACCGTGCGGGCGTCTGGCCGGATCGCCGTGCGGGACGGCCGCAAGGTTCTCTACAATCCCTACTACGAGCTGCAGCGGAGTTCATGAACCAGGACGTTCCGCCGCCAGAGCATGTGACCACCCCGGCGCCCGCGCGTACGCCCACCCTGCTGGAACAGCTAGGTGGTGTCGGGGGTCTGGTGTCCTCCGTGGTGCCGGTAGTGGTCTTCGTCACGGTGAATCCGCTGGTCGGGCTGCAACCGGCGATCTGGGCATCGTTGGGTGCCGCGGTGATGGTGGGGGTGTGGCAGCTGGTCCGCCGGCAACCCCTCCAGCCGGCCGTGTCCGGGATCCTCGGGGTGGTTGTTTGCGCCTTCATCGCCTACCGCACCGGGGAAGCACGGGGGTTTTTCCTCTACGGCATCTGGTACAGCCTGGTCGCGGGGCTGGCGCTGGTGTTGTCGGTGGTGGTGCGCCGCCCGCTGGCCGGCGTGCTGTGGTCGGTGCTCAACGGCTCCGGGTCCGGCTGGCGCGCTGATCGTCGCGTCCGGTTCGGCTTCGACGTGGCGACCCTGGTCTGGGCGGCGTTCTTGCTGGCCCGTTTCGGCGTGCAGCGCTGGCTGTATGAGGCGCAGGAGGTCGGCTGGCTCGGGGTGGCCCGGCTGGCGATGGGCCTGCCGCTGACCGCGGTGGCCGCACTGGTCACCATCTGGGCGATTCGCCGGGCGATACGGTCGACACGTTCTGCGCCGGCGGGCGCGACCTAGGACAGGCGGCGATCCAGCGCCGCGCGCACCTCGGGCTCTACATCCGCGGCGGCAACGAAGAGCAGCTCGTCGCCGCCTTCGAGCGAATCGTCGCCTTGGGGAACGATAACCCGGCCACCGCGCAGGATAGTGACCAGCGCTGCATCGGTGGGTAGCTGAAGATGCCGTACCGGGTGCCCGGCCAGCGGAGTGTCTGCCGGTAGCGTGACCTCGACCAGATTTGCTTGCCCCTGCCGTAGCGTCATCAGCCGCACCAGATCGCCCACGCTGACCGCTTCCTCGACCATCGCGGCCAGCATCCGTGGGGTCGACACTGCAACGTCCACCCCCCACGCCTCGGTGAACAGCCACTCGTTGCGGGGGTCATTGACCCGGGCTACCACACGGCGCACCGCGAACTCGGTTTTGGCCAGCAGTGAAACCACCAGGTTGACCTTGTCGTCGCCGGTCGCGGCAATCACCACGTCGGAGTGCTCCAGCCCGGCCTCCTCCAGCGAGGCCAGCTCGCAGGCGTCGGCGAGGATCCATTCGGCGGCCTGGACCTCGTGTGGGTCGAGCTGACCGGGATCTCGCTCGATGAGCATCACCTGGTGGCCGAACTCAAGCAGCTCGGCCGCGATGGACTTGCCGACCGCGCCCGCTCCGGCGATGGTCACCCGCATGACGGCTCCCAGATTGGTTGTCGCGGCTTTCGTTCGTCAATCGTTCGGGGGCGCGGTGGCTGCCGCGGTGGTGACGTGGGTGACGGTGCCGGAGACGGCGGCGGCGTACACTTGGTCGTCGGCCTGCACCACCGTGTCGCGGTTCGGTAGCACGCCGGTGCCGAACCGGACGATGAAGGCGATCCGCGCGCCGGTGTTCTCCTCCAGATCTCCCACGCTGCGCCCGGCCCACCCCTCGTGCAGCGGCAGCTGCAGCACTGCCACCGTGCCCGAAGGGTCGCGCCACGCGGTGGCCACCCCGTCGGGAAGCAGCATCCGCAGGAAGCGGTCGGTGGTCCATGGCACGGTGGCCACGGTCGGGATGCCGAGACGTTCGTACACCGCGGCCCGCTTGGGGTCATAGATCCGGGCGACGACGTGCGCCACCCCGAACGTCTCCCGAGCCACCCGGGCGGAAATGATGTTGGAGTTGTCGCCGGAGGAGACCGCGGCGAACGCTCCCGCACGCTCGATCCCCGCCTCCATGAGCACCTGGCGGTCGAAGCCGGTGCCGCGAACCTGCTGGCCGTGGAACTCGGCACCGAGCCTGCGGAAGGCCTGCAGGTTCTGATCGATCACCGCCACATCGTGGTCCAGACGTTCCAACGCCAAGGCCAAACCGGAACCTACCCGGCCACAACCCATGATCACGACGTGCACGCGGTCACTCCCGGGTCGACGGTTGCCCAGGGAAACGGTATCGCTCATGGCGCCGCTTCGCTGGAGGGCCGCCGCGCGACCGTAGGCTTTTCTGCGTGTCGAAGTTCGCTACCGCGGTCAAACGGGTCCTTGTCGGCAGGCCGTTCCGCAGCGAACGGTTGGGTCACACGCTGTTGCCCAAGCGCATCGCGCTGCCGGTCTTCGCCTCGGATGCCATGTCCTCGGTGGCCTACGCCCCGGAAGAGCTCTTCCTCGTGCTGTCCATCGCGGGCATCTCGGCGTATGCGTTCACGCCATGGGTCGGGCTCGCGGTCGTCGTCGTCATGCTGGTCGTGGTCACCAGTTACCGGCAGAACGTGCGGGCTTACCCGTCAGGTGGGGGCGACTACGAGGTCGCGACGGTGAACCTGGGCCGTTCCGCGGGGCTCGTGGTGGCCAGTGCATTGCTGGTCGACTATGTCCTCACGGTGGCGGTGTCAATCTCCGCGGCGGCGTCGAACATCGGTTCCGCGGTACCTTTCGTGGCCACTCACAAGGTGACTTTCGCGGTCGTTGCGATCATCGTGCTCACTGCGGCCAATCTCCGTGGGGTCCGGGAGTCCGGGATGGCGTTCGCCATTCCCACCTACGCATTCATGATCGGCATCTTCGCGATGCTCGCCTGGGGGTTCAGCCGGGTGCTGCTGTTCGGCGAGAAACTCCGCGCCGAGTCCGCCGATTTCGAGCTGCGCGCCGAGGGTGACCAGCTCGTCGGCCTCGCCTTGGTGTTCCTGGTCCTGCGGGCATTCTCCTCCGGCTGCGCCGCGCTCACCGGTGTGGAGGCGATCAGCAACGGTGTCCCGGCGTTCCAGAAACCGAAGTCTCGCAACGCCGCCACCACGTTGTTGCTGCTCGGGGCCATCTCGGTGACCATGCTGATGGGCCTGATCCTGCTGGCCCAGCAGGCCGGCGTGAAGATGGCCGACGATCCGGCCGGACAGCTGATCGGCGCGCCGGCCGGCTACGAGCAGAAGACGATGGTGGCGCAGATCGCGCAGGCGGTGTTCGACGGCTTCCCGGTGGCGTTCTACTTCATCACCGTGGTCACCGCGCTGATCCTGGTGCTGGCCGCGAACACCGCGTTCAACGGTTTCCCGGTGTTGGCCTCGATCCTCGCCCAGGACCGTTACCTACCCCGCCAGCTGCACACCCGCGGCGACCGGTTGGCCTTCTCCAACGGCATTGTCTTCCTGGCCGGCGCCGCGATCGTCCTGGTGTTTGCTTTTGGTGCTGAGGTCACCCGGCTGATCCAGCTCTACATCGTCGGGGTGTTCGTCTCGTTCACGCTGAGCCAGACCGGCATGGTGCGGCACTGGAACCGGCTGCTGGCCACCGGGCCCGATCCAGCGCAGCGTCGCCGGATGCGGCGCTCCCAAGCGATCAACGTGCTCGGACTGGTGATGACCGGTTCGGTGCTGGTAGTGGTGCTGGTCACCAAGTTCACCGAGGGTGCCTGGATCGCGATCGCGGCCATGCTGGTGATCTTCGTGCTGATGCAGGCGATCCGGAGGCACTACGACCGGGTGGTCGCCGAGTTGGTGCCTCAGGAGGCCGACACCGTGTTGCCCTCGCGTAACCACGCGATCGTGCTGGTGTCCACCCTGCACCTGCCGACGCTGCGGGCGCTGTCCTACGCCCGCGCCACCCGTCCCGACGTGCTCGAGGCGGTCACCGTCAACGTCGACGAAGCGAGCACCCAAGGTCTGGTCGCGGAGTGGGAGCAGCGGGAGATCCCGGTTCCACTCAAAGTGGTCGAGTCGCCCTACCGGGAGATCACCAAGCCGGTGATCGATTACGTCAAGCGGGCCCGCTCGGACAATCCCCGTAGCGTGGTCACGGTGTTCATTCCGGAGTATGTCGTGGGCCATTGGTGGGAGCAGATCCTGCACAATCAGAGCGCGCTACGGATCAAGGGGCGGCTGCTGTTCGAGCCCAGAGTGATGGTGACCAGCGTGCCTTGGCAGTTGCGCTCCTCGGCCCGGGTTGTTCAACGTGACCAGCCGGCACCGGGCGCGATGCGCTGGGGCCTGAACGCCGGTCCCGCCGGCAGCCCGGGAACTCCAGTCGACGGTGCCCCGACCGACGGTGCCCCTGCTGCGGTACGGCCCGAGCCGTGGGTGGACCGGCCGTGACCCAGGGCTGGGAACTGGAGCTCACCGTGGGACTGGTGGGCCATGTCGGTTTCTGCGTGGCCCGTCATGAGGACCGGTGGTGTTCGTCCGGCAGCGGCGGGCCAAATGATCCCGTGTCCAGTACATGATCGGCGTGCCCGCCGTCGTGACACGGGGTGTCAGTCCGTGGTGGGCGAACACCGCGGTGATCTCTGAGAAGGGCCTGCGGGCGGTTGCCGCTGGCGTCCCAGATGGCGAGGTTGTAGAGGTAGTCGGTGCTGGTGCGGAAGAACTGGGCTATGTCGTGGTCGGTGTGGGGATTGACGGCGTCCCATTCGGCGGCCAGAGCGCGCGAGGAGTCGAAGTAGGGGCGGAAGTCGGCGCCGAGGAACTCGGCGAGCTGTGCGTAGAGGTCGCTGGGCCGGGCGGCGTCCCAGCGGTGGCGGTTCCAGGCTTGCCAGCAGGGCTCGCAGCAGTCGAGGTGCGCGCGGATCTGCTGGTGGTCAGTCGACGGCAGGGTGTGGTGCAGGTACCCGTCGAGCACCGTGGTCGGTAGGTGAGCCGGGATGGCCATGTCAGCGGCGTGGATGATCGAGTAGGTCATGGGTCTCCTGCACCGCAGGGGTGGTGTGAGGTTGTCGGCCGGGCGTGGGCGAGGCGTCGCAGTTGGGTCCGGGCGGTCTGGCACCCTCATCGGCGGACAGTAGCCCCGCAGCGATGACGGAGACCATGAATGATCAAGCACGCCACGGCCAGTGCTTTTGTGTTCTGCGAGTTCCCGCAGGGGTGGCGGCTGGGCTTGATCGAGCACCCGCGCCTGCAGAAACGCATGGTCGTAGGTGGGCACGTGGAGCGTGACGAGACGCAGGCCGAGGCGGCGGTACGGGAGGCGGCCGAGGAATCCGGGCTGACGGTGCGGCTGCTGGCGGGCCCGTCGCCGGCGCTGCCACTAGGGTATCCGCACGAGCGGGTCGCGGCGCCGTGGTGGATCACCGAGGTGATGGTGCCTGCGGACAACCACCTGTCGGCGCCGCACATTCACGTCGACCACCAGTACGTGGCGATCGCCGATTCGCCGGTTCCGGTCAGCGAGCCGGCGCACCCGTACGGCTGGTTCTCGGCCGAGGAACTTGCGGGCCTGCCGATGTTCGAGGACACGCTGCTGCTGGCGCGGTCACTATTCCCCCGGATTGGCTCGGTCGTCTCGGCGGCCGAGCACGACGGGGCGGTGATGCTGCGGGCGCTGTCGGCGGCCGCGCTGAGCTGAGCCGATCCTCACTGGATCACGGCGGTCGGGGCCGACGCCGTCGAACGGCCGCGTCGGTGCGGCGGCGATCCACTCGCTGATGGTGGCGACGAGGGCGTCGACGTCGTGCTCGCGACGATCAAGCAGGCGCACGTGCTCGGGATCGGCTTGGGCGAGGCGCTCGAACAGTGCGGCGGCGCGGTGGTGCAGATGCCACTGCTCGGTGGTGTAGGCGACGCCGTTGCGGGCTTCGGCCCGGCCGGCCGCGGCCTCGACGTCGTCGGTAATGACGATGGCCAGGTCGGGCAGTGGCCGCCAACGGGCGGTGCTGTCGAGGATCCGCCTAACAAGCGCCAGGGCGTCGTCGTCATCTGGCTCCATGATCAGTGACTGGTACACCGCGGTGGAGTGGATGCTGTGGCCCTCGATCACGGTGCGCCCGGCTCGCCCGGCGGGCAGGGTGGTCTCGAAGTCGTGCATCTTGATCGCGAGCAGGAGCAGGGTCTCGGCCTTAGGGAATCCGGCGCGCAGGAATCGCTCGCCATGCGAGGCGGCGACCAGCGTGCGCAGCAGGCGCCGCCCAAGGTCGCTGTCGCTGTCGGAGCGGCGGGAGAATCCCTCGACCACCAGCGGTGGCTGACCGTGGTCGGCGGCAGCGGCGGCCACGCGGGTGGTCAGGTAGGAGCCGCTGACGTGCGGGTCGAGCACGATCGTCCCGTCGATCTTGGTCACGCGCAGGTTACAGAACCCTCTGGCCCCGTGCGTCTGGCAGGTGGCCAGGATCGTCCGACCGTTGGGCCTGCCTGGCCGGCCGTCACCAGTGCTCACCTCTCGGCGTCCAGATGTGCCGACAGCTGGTCACGCAGCCGTCGTACCGCGGCCACCGGCACAACCCCGTGGAACTGGTTGGCCGCGAACCTCAGACTCTGTAGCTCAAGCTCGACATAGACGTCCGCGTCGTCCGCCGGATCGACCAGCCGGCTTTCACACCGCACCTCCGCCGTATCGTCCTCCCACCGGGTAGGGGCCTGCTCGTGGACCCGCACACCGTCATCGGTCACGTAGCAATACTCCGCCGAGCACCACGCCGGATGCTCGTCGTCGCTGCCCTCCCCACCCACCACCTCGCTGTGCTCGCGCTGCGAATCCGATACCCCCGCTATGTCGATCATGACTGAATACGGTGGACGATGGGCGAAAGTCAGCCTTCACGATCAGTCAAGACCGCTCGGATACCCCCAAAGGGCTACACCGGCAAGCCTGCCCGGTAGGCCATCCTGCGCAGCTCGCGGCCCATCGGGGAGTCGCGGCGAAACCGCGCAAGCAGCACACCGATCAAATCGCGGGCTAGCGGGTTGCGGTACACGCGGCGCGGTGAGATCTGCTCCGCCCGGCGCAACGCCATCACGGCGTCGCTGTGGCGGCCCCGCACCCGGGCCAGCGCGCGGCCGCAGTCCACCCAGTACATGGCCTGACAGCCCCGGAAAGGGTGGACCTCGGGACGCAGGCCCTCGGCAATGGTGACGGCACGCTGGTGGTCCCCAGCCTCCAGCGCTATGTGCATGCGCCAGAATCCGGCGTTCGTGGGACCAAACCCCATCCAGTAGGCGTTGCCCTCTCCGGTGCGCTCGGCTAGCTCCGCGGCCATCTCCAAGGGTGCGGCGACGTCGCCGGGTCGGGAGTCCGCAGTGGCCACCAGCGACCGGGACAGCGCGAGCATGCCCGACAGCTGCATCGACTCCGGGCTGTTCGTCGGCACGGTCACCGAGTCCAGCTCGGCCTGCGCGAGCTCGAACTCGCCGGCCATGAGCATCACGTGCAGGCCTCCCCAGGTGGCCAGGCACAGCGCGGACGGTGACTCGAGGTGCTGGGCCGCCTGCTGAGCCAGCTGAGCAGCTTGGGTGCGCAGATCCAGCGGAGCACCCGCGACCCGCAGCCACCCGGGAGTAGCTCCCGCATGCAGCAGCACCGCCAACTCCAGCAGCTGCGCCACGTCGCGTCCGGCCGCGATGCTGGTGTGTAGATCCCGGATCAGACCCGGCAGGGCGGCGCCGACCTCACTGTCCTGCCGACAGCTGTAATGAGCGCCCAGGATCGCATCGACCCGGACCTTCAGCGCTTCCACCGGAAGCACCAGGCCGCCGGGCCGGTTGCGGCCGGCCGCCAGCAACGCGCGGCGCACCGCCTCGACAGCGGCATCGGTCTCGCCGTTGGCGGGTGCGGGTACGGGCAGCCTGGTCAGGTCCGAGGGGGCGATCTGTAGTGCGTTCGCCAGCGCCACGATCAGCGAGTACCGGTCCAGTGCTCGTTTGCCTGTCTCCAGCATGGACAGGTAACTCTCCGAGATCCCCGCCAGGCCGGCGATCACCACCAGCGACTTGCCCCTGGCCTCGCGGATCCGGCGCAACCGGCGGCCGATCGTCTCCGGTTCGTCAGCGTCCACAACACCACCACTTCATTCAACGGAGTAAAGGCCCCCACCGATGCCCCGGGCCGGAACATTCCTTCCGGTGGGGGTGCGAGCGCCAGGCTACTGCTTGGACGTCGCTACGCAGTCGACCTGCTCAATGGTGCCGTCGATGTCGACCTGCAGGATCCGGGCGTCCGGCACGGCGAGCAGGATCTGTGAATGCGTCGCCACGATGAACTGCGCTCCCTGCCCGACCAAATCTCCGATTCGCCGGACCAACGCCCGGTAGCCACGTACCGACAACGCCGCCGGGTTCATCGAGCAGGTACAACCCGGCAGAAAAGTACCCGGTCCGCGTCTTGCGCCCCCAGCGCAGCACCAAGTGATCACCCAAACTCGACTCGGTGGCTCTGGTGGCGAACCGAAAGGACTGCGACCCGCATTCGGAGTTGAACCCAGCCGCCACTGCCAGCAGAAATGTCAGTTCCAGGGCGGCGGTTGTGGGCATAGGAGGCGGTTCCTTCGTTCGGTCCTCGGTGCGGCCACCCCGCTGGCCTTGAACGACGATATGCATCCATGTCGCAGCCCAAGGTGGCCTCTGAACAGCGACAAGCATCCATGTGGCGGTGTACTACGTGGGATGCGGTGCGGCCATGGCGGGTGAACTCGTCCGCGTTCTGACCGCCGCGATCTGGCACAAAGACCGCACCGGCCAGCCGATCAACGATCACTCCTGGCCTACGACCACTGACCCCTGGGAATCGCTCATCTAGACTGGGCGGCCGGTCCGCCATCGCAAGCGGTGGTCCGGGCTTGGACACCGCTGACGAGCGAGGTGGGGGATCCGGTGAGCTTTTTGCAGTCGGTGCACAGTCCGCAGGACATCAAGCGTCTCGATGCGGACGCGCTGGCCCAGCTGGCCTCGGAGATCCGCAGATTTTTGATCCAGAAGGTGTCGCGCACCGGGGGACACCTCGGTTCGAACCTCGGCGCGGTGGAGCTCACCCTCGCGGTGCACCGGGTGTTCGACTCCCCGCACGACCCGGTGCTCTTCGACACCGGCCACCAAGCGTATGTGCACAAGATCCTCACCGGGCGGGCGGATGGGTTCGACCGGTTGCGCAAGCGGGGTGGTCTGTCCGGCTACCCCTGCCGCGCGGAAAGTGAGCACGACTGGGTGGAATCCAGCCACGCCTCGGCGGCGCTGTCCTACGCCGACGGGCTGGCCAAGGCGTTTGCGCACTCGGGCGCGCGTTGCGGACGGCACCGCCACGTTGTCGTGGTGGTGGGCGACGGCGCGCTGACCGGCGGGATGTGCTGGGAGGCGCTGAACAACATCGCCGCCGACCGGAGCCGTCCGATGGTCATCGTGGTCAACGACAACGGCCGCTCCTACTCACCGACCATCGGGGGACTGGCCGACCACCTCTCCGTGCTGCGGCTGCAGCCGGGCTATGAATGGGTGCTGCGCAGCGGTAAGCAGGCCCTGCAGCGCACTCCAGTGGTGGGCCGGGCGATCTATGCTGGTCTGCACGCCGCCAAGCAGGGTCTCAAGGACGCGCTGGCCCCCCAGATCCTCTTCGAAGATCTCGGGCTGAAGTACCTGGGTCCTGTCGACGGGCACGACCTACCGGCCATGGAGGCCGCCTTGCGCCGGGCCAAGGACTTCGGCGGGCCGGTGATCGTGCATGCGGTGACTCGCAAGGGCAACGGCTACCCGCCTGCGGAGAACGACGCCGCCGAGCTCATGCACCAGGTGAAGGTCATGGATCCCGAGACCGGTGCGCCCATTACGCCCGCCGGGATCTCCTGGACCAGTGTGTTCACCGAGGAACTGATCAGGTTGGCCGGAGAGCGCGACGATCTGGTCGCGATCACCGCGGCGATGCCCGGCCCGACCGGCCTGGCTGTCTTCGCTGAGCGCTTCCCAGACCGCTGCTTCGACGTCGGTATCGCCGAGCAGCATGCGGTCACCTCCGCGGCGGGCCTGGCCCTGGGTGGGCTGCACCCGGTGGTAGCGCTGTACTCCACATTCCTCAACCGCGCCTTCGATCAGCTACTGATGGACGTGGCGCTGCTGGGCGCCCCCGTCACCATCACCCTGGACCGGGCAGGTATCACCGGCGACGACGGTGCCAGCCACAACGGCATGTGGGACCTGTCGGTGCTGGGAATCGTGCCAGGGATCCGAGTGGCCGCGCCCCGGGACGCCGGCACCCTGCGTGAGGAGCTGGCCGAGGCCGTCGCAGTGGACGACGGGCCGACCGCGGTGCGATTCCCCAAAGGCGCGGTGATCGAGTCAGTGCCGGCGTTGCAGCGCGTCGACGGGGTGGACGTGCTGGTCCGCCCCGGCTCGATAGATGGAGACGACGTGCTGCTGGTGGGTGTCGGCGCATTCGCCGCGCTAGCGGTGGCGGCGGCACAGCGGCTTGCCGACCAGGGCATCGGGGTTACCGTCGTCGACCCGCGGTGGGTGCTACCGGTGCCCGAGGCGCTGGTGCGGATGGCCGCGCAGCACCGGTTGGTCGTCAGCCTGGAGGATGGTGGTCGGCATGGCGGTTTCGGCTGGTCGCTGGCTGCCGCGCTGCGCGATGCGGAGCTCGACGTGCCGCTTCGCGATCTCGGCGTCCCGCAGCGGTTCCTTGAGCACGGCTCCCGGGATGAAGTGCTCGCTGATCTCGGTCTGACCGCGCAGGACGTGGCGAGGGCGGTGACCGGGTGGGCCGCCGGATTGATCGGCTCGATGGTCGAGCCCGCCGCGGTGGAGGCCCCGAGAACGTAACTGCGCCAGATGCTGCGGTGAGCCGTCGTCACGGCGTCGAAGGGGTGTGGCACCGTTGGGGGGTGCGCATTCTGATCGTCGAAGACGAGCAGCCGCTGGCCGACGCGATAGCGCGTGGCCTGCGCCGTGAGGGTATGGCCGTGGACGTCGCCTACGACGGCGACAGTGGCCATGAGAAGGCTGCGGTGACCCGGTACGACGTGGTGGTGCTCGACCGTGATCTGCCCGGGATGCCGGGTGACCGGTTGTGTGCCGAGATCACCGGATCCGGGGCGGTGACCCGGGTATTGATGCTCACCGCCAGCGGCACCGTGCCTGACCGGGTCGCTGGGTTATCCCTGGGCGCCGATGACTATCTGGCCAAACCGTTCGCGTTCGCCGAGCTGGTGGCCCGGCTGCGGGCGCTGGGTCGTCGGGCCACCCCCGCGGTGCCTCCGATGCTCAGCGCCGCCGACGTGATGCTCGATCCTTCCCGGCGCACCGTCAGCCGGTCCGGCATTCCGATCGACCTCACTCGCAAGGAGTTCGGGGTGCTGGAGGTGCTGCTCTCGGCCGGGGGTGGGGTGGTCAGCAGCGAGGAGCTGCTGGAGCGGGTGTGGGATGAGCACGCCGACCCGTTCACCACCACGGTGCGGGTGACCGTGATGACGTTGCGGAAAAAGCTCGGCGAGCCGGGCATCATCGAGACCGTGGTCGGATCCGGCTACCGAGTACCCAGCGCCGATTCTGCGCCCGGCTGATTGAATAGTGACAAGTGCCTGATGATGGGCGCGGGATGAGGCCCCGCCGCGGGCCGGGGCTGCGCGCCCGGCTCACCTTGCTCGCCACCGGGCTGTCGGCAGTGGTGAGCGCGCTGCTGCTGTGGTTGGGCTGGCTGCTGGTTGGTGGCGTGGTAGCGGCGGTACCGGACTTGCCGCCGGGCAGCACGGTGACAGTCGATGGGGTAGCTGTGGCTGGCGATCGGCTGGGCGTGGCGCTGCAGGAGGCCGCCAGGCAGCGTGTGCTGCAGGCCGGATCGGTGGCCTTCCTGCTCGCGGTGATGGCCACCGTGCTGCTGGCCTGGGTGATCAGCGGCCACGTGCTACGGCCGCTGCACGAGGTGACTGCCACCGCGCGCCGGCTGTCCGCCGAATCGCTCGACGAGCGGTTGCGGCTGCCCGGGCCGCGCGACGAGGTGGCCGAGCTCGCCGACACCTTCGACGCGATGCTGGACCGGTTGCAGGCCGCCTTCCAGGCCCAACGCCGATTCGTCGCGAACGCCAGCCACGAACTGCGCACCCCGTTGGCGGTCCTGCGCACCGAGGTGGAGGTCACGCTCGCTGATCCCGCCGCAGACGAGGCCGAGCTGCGCCGGATGGCCACGGTGATCCGGGATGCGACGCTGCGCGCCGAGCAGTTGGTGAACGGGTTGTTGGTGCTGGCCCGGACGGAGGGCAGCACGCTTCGGGCGCGGGAGCCGGCCGACCTCGCCACCCTGGCCGCGGCGGCGTTGCGGATCATCGCACCCGAGGCCCGCAGCCGGGGATTGCAGGTGACCACCCGGATGGCGCAGGCGTGGACTGTCGGCGACCCGCCGCTGCTGGAGCGGGTGGTGGGCAACCTGGTGGAGAACGCGGTACGCCATAACGTTTCCGGCGGCTGGGTGGAGGTCTGCACGGATGGCGCGGGACAGCGGGCGACGCTGCAGGTCAGCAGCTCAGGGGAGGTGGTGGCGGTCGGGGAGGTGGCCGCGCTGTTCGAGCCCTTCCACCGCGGCGGGGTGGCCCGAACCTCCCACGACGGGGCAGGCTTGGGTCTGTCGATCGTCCACGCTGTGGTCGCCGCGCACGGTGGCACAGTGCACGCTGAACCCTTCCCCGGCGGCGGGCTCGCGGTGACGGTGCACCTGCCAGCCGGGTAGGTGGCCAGTCGGGTAGGTGCTAGGTAAGGGGCTACCCAGCGGCGGAACTGAGTGCCGTGGCGAGGGGCTGTGCGGTCAGCTCGCGCTGCCACCGTCGGGCCCCACCGGCGACAAGTTCCCGATCTACCGCAGCGGCATCCAGCGGCTCGGGGGGCTCCCAACACAGTCTGCGGACCAGATCGGGCTGCAGCAGGTTCTGCACCGGCAGCCGGTGCTGCTCGGCGATGTCGGTCAACGCCGCACGCACGGCGACGAGCCGGACCGCCGCGGCCGGATCCCGATCTGTCCAGCGGTTCACCGGGGGAGGGCTGCCACCCGGGGCTCGCACCGCTGGGAGCTCGCTGGCCGGCAACGCCCTCGCGGTCTGTAACGCAGCCAGCCAAATCTTGACCTGCCGGCGCTGTGCACGGCCGCCGAACACCGGGCGGGACAGCAGCGCGGCCTCGTCCGGCGGGTCAGCGAGCGCCGCGTCGATGATCGCGGAATCGGGCAGCACCCGGCCTGGGGCGATGTCGCGCTGCCGAGCCAGCTGTTCGCGGGCCAGCCACAGCTCGCGTACCGTGACCAGATCACGCGGTCGGTGGACGCGGTGCACTCCCGATGTCCGACGCCATGGCTCGGGACGCGGCTCGGGTGGACCAGCAGTTCGCACCGCCTCGAATTCCTCGGCAGCCCAACTCGACTTGCCCTGGTCATCCAGCTCAGCGGCGACCGCGGCCCGCAGCGGTAGCAACAATTCGACATCGAGCGCAGCGTAGGTCAGCCACTCCGCGGGCAGCGGCCGGCGAGACCAGTCCGCTGCGCCGTGTCCCTTCAGCAGCTGGTAGCCCAGCAGTTCTTCGACCAGCGCCGCCAGGCCAACCCGCTCGAGTCCGGCCAGCCGGGCGGCCAGCTCGGTGTCGAACACCGCGTCGGGCCGCAGGCCCAGCTCGGCCAGGCACGGCAGATCTTGGGAAGCGGCGTGTAATACCCATTCCAGCGGATTGAGCACTCCGGCGAGTCCGGACAGATCACCCAGACCGATCGGATCGATGAGTACCGTGCCCGCTCCCTCTCGCCGGAGCTGGATCAGGTAGGCGCGCTGCCAGTAGCGATAACCCGAAGCGCGTTCGGTATCCACGGCTACCGGGCCGGTGCCGCCATCGAGTACGGCGACTGCGGTATCCAGAGCCACCGGTGAGGCGACGACCGGTGGCACCCCGGCGGCCGGTGCCAGCAACGGAACCGGGGTGGTCTCGGTCAGCGGATGACCCCCGCACGCATCGCCAGAGCGACCATCTGCGCCCGGTCACCGGTGCCGAGCTTGCGCCCGATCCGGGACAGGTGGCTCTTCACGGTGAGGGCGGACAGGTTCAGCGCCTCACCGATCTCCTTGTTGGACTGGCCGTCGGCGACCAGTTGAAGCACCTCGACCTCCCTGGCCGACAGCTCGCGTGGGGTGTTGTCGGTACCCGGTACCCGAGTGCCCGACGCCAGCATCGGCGCCACCGTCGGGTCTGCGTACACCCCGCCGTCGAGCACTCGGCGCACGCCATCGGTGACCACCGAGGGGGACGCTGACTTGAGTAGGTAGGCCTGCGCACCGGTCTGGAAAGCCGTACGGACAGCATGCGGATCGTCTGATGAAGCGAGCACGACGACGCGCGGCCAGCCTTGGCCACGCAGCTCGCCGATAAGGTCCAGCCCGCTGCCGTCGGGCAGCGTCAGATCGAGTATTGCGAGATCGCACGGGCCCGAGGCGAGGGCTCGAGTCCTCGCCTCGGCCACCGATGCGGCCTCATGCACAGTGACCGCGCCCATTGTCACTAAACGTGAAGCGATCGCTTCACGCAGTAACGGATGTGCGTCGACCACCAGCACCGTGAACAGTTCTTCCCGCGGATGCGGGACTAATGACGCCGGCAAGGCGCCGGATGGAGCTGACCTAACGGTCGCGCCATATCCGACAGCAGCCACGTCGCTACCTCCCTGGAGTCGGTCGTGCCCCCGACCGCACACCGGGACCCCGTCCGAGTAACCGCGCCGCCACTCGACCGGGGATGGTGTCGTACGGGGGAGAGTAGCCGTCCGAGCGGCCTAACGGGGAGCCACGAGCGAACGTTTCTTGCCGAGCTGCGCGCAAAGCCGCCATCGACGGTCACCCGATCAGGCGAGGCCGGTCAATACAGCTAACGTCAGGGCTGCGCTCAACGACTCACGTCTTTAGCGATGTAACGACAGGTCGCGGCGGGAGTGGAGCTGGATCCTTGATCAGTCGAGGCGCTTGCCGAGTGCCACAACTCCGACCGGTGGGAGCCCGGCGGCTGCCGCCATCAGTTCACAGAACGCCTTGCCATGCGCCGCAAGACTGTCGCCTTTCGGCGTCCACGACGCCCGAAGCTCGATGTCATCCGTCCGCTCGGGTCCGGTGATAGCGCCGAACCGGGCCGACGAGGTCTGAGTGACCGTGCCACCGAGGGCGGTGTGCTCGGCGCCGAAGCTGCACAGTGCGTCGACGAGCCAGGACCAGCCAACGGCTGGGAGCAACGGGTCACCGGCGAACTCGGCGTCCAGCTCGGCGCGGACGAAACCAACCAGCCGCAGGGTGCTTTCCCATGCCTCCTGGCCGTCCGGATCGTGCAGGAGCACAAGCCGGCCCGTCGCCGACGTGTGGTCGGAGCCGGGAAGTTCAAGACCCCAGGCGTAGGTCCATGGGGCGAGCCGCTGCGGGGCCGGGATCGGCTCGAACCGCATTTCGGGGCGCGGCTGCACGGCATTCAAGGACGACACTGCCCCGCGGAAGGTCTCCGGAGCGTCCGCCAGGTCGGGCACACCGGGAACTGTAGGAGGATCGTCGCCGACAGTCGCGCCGAAACGCCGCTGCGCAGGGCGTGGAGTCAATGGCGTCACCGGCGGCAGTGGCGTCTCTGGTGTCACGGGGGGACGGTTCACGATGCCCGGACACTGCGGCTGGTCCCGTCCACCTCGTGGCCAGTCGCGAACAGCTCGGGCAACCACCAGGTCTCCACCCCCAGGCCGCAGCCCACACAGATGGCGACCGGCCCGGGATCGCCGGCCAGGGCGATGACCTCCACCGTGCAGTCGGCCTGGCACGCTGGGCACCAGGCCACCTCGATACTGACTTGCCGATCTTCGGTATCGCGCCGGGACACGCAGACCTCCGCCGGGACTGTGAGGTTTCCTGTGAAATTCTTCTGTGAAGTTTTTCTGGGGGGCTTCTCCCCCAAGCACACCGTCGCACGAGCGGGCCGGGCAATCCGCGCGCCACGCCGGGCTTGGGTTCAAAGCCCCGGGTTAAGCAAGAGCCCAACCCCGAGCCCGAACCCCCGAGCCAGAATCAGGGTCCTGCCCGTGCGACGATGGTTGTTGAGATGACCAGGACCACCGGACCGGCCACCGCCCGCCGGCTGCTTTCCGACATGCCATTTCTGGCCGCCGCCCGGGGCGAGCGCCCGGAACACCCGCCGGTGTGGTTCATGAGGCAGGCCGGGAGGTCGCTGCCCGAGTACCGCCAGGTGCGGACCGGCTGGCCGATGCTACAGGCCTGTATGATCCCTGAGTTGGTCTGCGAGATCACGTTGCAGCCGGTGCGGCGCCACAGGGTGGACGCCGCGATCCTGTTCAGCGACATCGTGGTGCCGCTGCACGCCGCTGGCGTCGGGCTGGACATCGTGCCTGGTACCGGTCCGGTGGTGGACAGCCCGGTGCGCAGCGCCTCGGATGTCGCGGCGTTGCCGGTGCTGGAACCCGAGGCGGTCGAGCCGGTTGCCGCCGCGGTGCGGTTGCTGGTCGCCGAACTGGGTCAGACCCCGCTGATCGGTTTCGCCGGGGCCCCGTTCACGCTGGCCTCCTACCTCGTCGAGGGGGGGCCGAGCCGCCACCACGAGCGCACCAAGGCACTCATGCATTCCGAGCCCGATGTCTGGCATGCGCTGCTGGACCGGCTCGCCAAGCTCATTCTTACCTTTCTTCGGGTGCAGGCAGCGGCCGGGGTGGACGCGGTGCAGTTGTTCGACTCCTGGGCGGGGGCGCTATCCGAACGGGAGTACCGGCAGTTCGTGTTCCCGCACTCGGCGCGGATTCTCAAGGATCTCGCCGACACCGGCCTGCCGCGGATTCACTTCGGGGTGGGCACCGGGGAGTTGCTCGGCGCGATGACCCAGGCCGGCGCGGACGTCGTCGGGGTGGACTGGCGGATCCCACTCGACGTTGCTGCGCAGCGAGTCCGCACCGTCCGCCCACACGGTCCGATCGTGCTTCAGGGCAACCTCGACCCGGCGGTGCTGCTGGCCGGATGGCCGGCCGTCGAGCGAGAGACGCGCCGGGTGATTGCTGAAGGGCGCGCGGCCGACGCGCACGTGCTCAACCTCGGTCACGGCGTGCTGCCGGAAACCGACCCTGACATGCTGACCCGCATGGTGGAGCTGGCGCACTCGCTGTGAGCGGCGCGCAACGTCCGCGGGTCGCCGTGGTCGGTGGGGGAATCTCCGGGCTGACCGCGGCGTACCGGTTACGCACGCTGCTCGGTCCGGCCGCCGAGATCGTGCTCGTGGAGGGTTCGCGGCGGCTTGGTGGGGCGCTGCGCACCGTGGAGCTCGGCGGCTTGGCGCTGGACGTGGGCGCCGAGGCGTTCCTGATGCGCCGCCCGGAGGCGGTGGGGCTGATCGAGGAACTGGGGTTGCGCGGGCAGCTGACGCACCCCACCATGGCGGCTCCCACGGTGCGGGCCGGTGGTCGCACCGTGGGACTGCCAACTCGCACTGTGCTGGGCCTGCCAGGCAGCGCTGCCGACGTCGCCGGCCTGCTGTCCGCGCAGGGGACGCAGCGGGTGGCCGCGGAACCCACCGTGCCGCTGTGCTGGGAATCCGGGTGCGACGCCGCCGTCGGGATGCTGCTGCGTGAGCGAGCCGGTGACGAGCTGGTCGACCGGCTGGTCGACCCGCTGCTGGGCGGGGTGTACGCCGGGCGTGCCGACGCGTTGGGGCTGCGCGCCACGCTGCCTGCGGTGGCCAGTGCGCTGGACCGTGGTGCAGGCTCCCTGCTCGCCGCGGCCACTGCCGCGTTGCCCCCCCCGCCCGGCGTATCCGGCTCTTCTGCCCGGTGTGTCGGGCCTGCACGCAGAGATCCGGTTTTTGGCACCCTGCTGGGCGGGCTCGGTGGTCTGGTGGACGCGCTGGTGGCCGCCGCAGCGGTGCGGCCGCGGCTCGGGCTGCTGGTGCGCGGGCTGACCTGTACCGCCAGCGGCTGGCGGCTGGAGTTGGGCGGTGCCGTTGTCGGGGCGAGCCGGCCCGAACATCTCGATGCCGATGCCGTGGTGCTCGCCGTGCCGGCCCCCGCCTTACGGCGGCTGCTGGCTGACCCGTTGCCGCTGGCCTCGGCCGCCGCGGGCCGAGTCGAAGTTGCGTCCTCGGCGGTGGTCGGGCTGGCGCTGCCGCTGGCCGCCGCGCAGGCGCTCCCGGAGGCGTCCGGTGTGTTGGTGGCATCCAACGAGTCCTTCAGCGCGCCCCTCAGCGCGTCACTGTCGGTCAAAGCGTTCACCTTCTCCGGGCGCAAGTGGGCGCATGCCTCGTCGCGTGAGGTGCTGCTGATCCGGGGTTCACTGGGCCGCCACGGTGAGGCCCGGGTGTTGCAGTGTGACGACGCAGAGTTGGTCGATACGGTGCGCGCGGACCTCGCTGCCCTTACCGGAATCACTGCTACGCCGGTGGACACGGTGGTGGCACGCTGGGGCGGCGGGTTGCCCCAGTACGCGCCCGGGCATCTCGACGCCATCGCTGTATTGGAGCGCGAAGTTGCAGGGTCGCCAGGGCTCGCGGTGGCAGGCGCCACCTTGCACGGCGTGGGCGTGCCGGCGTGCATCGGAACCGCCGATGCCGCAGCCCACCGGATCGTTGCGTACCTGAACAGCCGCGGTGGGACGATAGAGCCATGAGTCGCTTGGACTACGCCGCGCTGAACTCCACCATCCGCTACACCATGTGGTCGGTCTTCCGGGTCGAACCCGGCCGGTTGCCCGCTGACCGCGCTGAGCCCGCGCGCGAGACCCAGCAGTACCTCGAGGTGCTGGAAGGCAAAGGAGTGGCAGTGCGCGGGATCTACGACCTTGCTGGCCTGCGCGCCGACGCGGACTGGATGATCTGGTGGCACGCCGAGGAGATCGAGTCGCTGCAGGCCGGCTATGCCGACCTGCGCCGCGACACCGCACTGGGCCGGGCCAGCGTGCCGGTGTGGTCGACGGTGGCGCTGCACCGTCCCGCGGAGTTCAACAAGAGCCATGTGCCCGCGTTCCTGGCCGGTGAACAGCCCCGGCGTTACGTCTGCGTCTACCCGTTCGTGCGCTCCTACGAGTGGTACCTGCTGCCCGACGCCGAGCGTCGCGAGCTGCTCGCCGAGCACGGCATGCAGGCCCGTGACTACCCCGACGTGCGGGCCAACACGGTCGCCTCGTTCGGGCTGGGCGACTACGAGTGGATCCTCGCGTTCGAGGCCGACGAGCTGCACCGCATCCTTGACCTGATGCGCGCGCTGCGGGCCAGCCGCGCCCGCCGGCACGTCCGCGAGGAGGTGCCGTTCTTCACCGGTCCCCGGGTGCCCGTGGCCGAGCTGGTGGCATCGTTGCCTTAACTGGGGTCAGGAACCAGCCGCAGCGAGATCGAGTTGATGCAGTAACGCTGATCGGTGGGAGTGTCGTAGCCCTCGCCCTCGAAGACGTGCCCGAGGTGGCTGTGGCAGGTGGCGCAGAGCACCTCGATGCGCTTGGAGAACATGCTGCGGTCCTCGCGCAGCAACACCGCGTCGCCGGCCAGCGGGGTGAAGAACGACGGCCACCCGCAGTGCGACTCGAACTTGTGATCGCTGCGGAACAGCTCCGCTCCGCACGCCCGGCACTCGTACACCCCTTGGGTCTTTGTGTGCTCGTACTCGCCGGTCCCCGGCCGTTCGGTGCCCGCCTTGCGCAGCACGGCGTATTCCTGCGGGGTGAGCTGCTCACGCCACTGGGCGTCGGACTTGACGACCTTGGGAGCCGCCCCCTTGACCGGATCCATAGCCAACACGCTACGCGAAGGGCATCAGTTCAGCAGCCCGCCGACAATGAACGCCGATGCCTCCCACAGCCACACGGCTACCCCGAGCAGGATCAGTGCCACCACCAGGACCGCTGCTACCCACCGGGGTCCCTGGGCGCGGTTGGCAGATTCGGCGAAGTCGGCGACGCCGGACAGCTCGCCCTCCACGGTGAACCCGGGACGTTGCCGGTGGGTGCGGTCGAGGTGCTCGGAGAATGCCTGCACTTCGGGATCGTCGCGGTCCAGCCCGATCAGCTCGTCGTGCAGCCGACGTCGCTCCTCGGCGTCCGGCTGCTGACCCGGCCGGTCGCGCTGCGGTTCGCTAAGCACCACGCCATCACCGTAGCCTCCCCTGCCTCGGACCTACTGCGGTAGCTTGCCGACCATGGGCCGTGGTGATGCGCTGGAGCTCACGGTGCCCGGCCCTGGTGCCGACCGCACCGTGCGAGTGTCCAATCCGGCCAAGGTGTATTTCCCGCAGCGAGGTATCACCAAGCGGCAGGTCGTGGAGTACTACCTTGCGGTATCGGGGCCGTTGCTCGGTGTGCTCGCGCAGCGGCCGGTCACGTTGAAGCGTTTCGTGGACGGGGTGACGGGGGAGCCCTTCTACGCCAAGCGGGTCCCTAAGGGCGCGCCGGACTGGGTCGACTCGGTGGAGATCACCTTCCCGTCCGGACGTACTGCCCGCGAGGTGTGTCCCACTGAGCCCGCGGTTCTCGCCTGGGCGGCGAACCTGGGCACGTTCGACTTTCATCCGTGGCCGGTACGGCGTCCCCGGGTAGATCATCCCGACGAGTTGCGGGTGGACCTCGATCCGCAGCCAGGGACCGGCTTCGCCGACGCCGTGGCGGTGGCCAGCGTACTGCGCGAGGTGCTGGCGGAGATAGGAATGGTCGGTTACCCCAAGACCTCGGGGGGTCGCGGGATTCACGTCGCCGTCCGGATCCGTCCGCAGTGGTCGTTCGTGCAGGTCCGCCGGGCGGTGATCGCGCTGGCCCGGGAGGTGGCGCGGCGGATCCCGCAACGGGCCACCGTGTCCTGGTGGAAGGAGCAGCGCGGTCAGCGGGTGTTCCTGGACTTCAACCAGGCAGCCCGGGATCGCACGATCGCCTCGGCGTGGTCGGTGCGCGGCACCCCGCGCGCCACGGTGTCGATGCCCGTGGCGTGGAACGACCTGATGGATGTGCACCCGGACGATTTCGACGTGCTCACGGTGCCTGCGCTGCTCACCGAGCGGGGGGACCCGCACGCCGGGCTGGACGGCGAGTCCTTCGGCCTGGAGACGCTGCTGGAGTGGGCAGCGCGCGACGAGCGCGACCACGGCCTCGGCGATCTGCCCTACCCGCCGGAGTACCCGAAGATGCCCGGCGAGCCCCTGCGGGTGCAGCCAAGCCGCGCAAGGCGCTCTACCAGCTAAAACAAGACCGGTTAGTGTCGTCTGGCGGCTGGCATAACGCTGACTCTCCGGATAACCTGTACCTATGGCTGAACGTCTCGATGATCTCTGTGTGAGCTTTCAGCGGGACTTGCGTGCCGAAGGCAAGGCCGAACGCACCGGGGTCCTGTACGGCATGTCCGTGCAGCTGTTCACTGAGTGGCTGGCCGGACGGGACCGTCCGGCCACGCTCAATGAGCTGACCCGCTCAGCCATCCGGGAGTGGTTGG
The DNA here is from genome assembly GCA_050700495.1 of Pseudonocardiaceae bacterium. GTDB lineage: Bacteria > Actinomycetota > Actinomycetes > Mycobacteriales > Pseudonocardiaceae. Next base: position 8,141 of record JBOHHF010000148.1, on the reverse strand, counting down.
CTGACCTTGCGGCCACCCGGCAGGCGTCCACCGTGCGCACCCGGTTCAAGGGTCTGCGCCGGTTCTGCGGATGGCTGCTGGCTGAGGGGGAGATCGACGAGCACCCCATGCGCGGCATGGTCGCCCCCGCGGCTGCGGAGAAACCGGTGCCAGTGCTGACCGATGGCGAACTGGCTGCGCTGGTCAAGGCGTGTGCCGGACGGGAGTTCATCGACCGTCGCGACGAGGCCCTGATTCGATTGCTGCTCGACACCGGGGTGCGGGTGAGCGAGGCGTGCGGTCTGGTGGTCGCTGATGTCGATCTGGACCGGGAGATGGCTCTGGTGACCGGCAAGGGTGGCAAGGTCCGCCCCGTCTACTTCGGCGCCCGCACCGCCCGGGCGCTGGACCGTTACCTACGGGAGCGCAGACTGCACCGGTGGGTGCATCTTGACGCGCTGTTTCTTACCCAGCGGGGCGAGCTGTCCACTGATGGGGCCCGGGAGCGGGTCACGGTTCGCGCGCAGCAGGCGGGACTGGCGGACCGGATGCACCCGCACCGGTTCCGGCACACCTTCGCGCACGACTTCCTCATTAACGGCGGTCAGGAGCGCGACCTGAAACGCCTAGCCGGTTGGTCCTCGGATGTGATGTTGGAACGCTACGGTGCGTCAGCGGCCGACGTGCGAGCCCGGGAAGCTGCGAAACGGCTTCGGCGAGGCGACCGGGTTTAAGACGAGGGGCAACTGTGCCGCGCACCGCCGGGGTCTCGGCGACCGCAGCATAAAGGCGTAGCTGGTAGTCAAGCTGCCACTGTCGGTGTTCGCTCGATCGTGTCACTTGACAGTAGCGACTTGTAGCGCTATACGTACCGACGGTACACTTAGTAACAACTGAGCGTGATCCCGGTCGGGTGACCTAAGCCGATGAGTGGCATCGGACCAACCGTAGGCACACCCGCACCGCGGAGGTTTACCGACGTATGTCTGAACTTAGCCGAAGTGAGCAGTAGCGTGCCCTCCGTGCCCGCATAGCGGCTCACACGTCGTGGGCGAATACCGTCGATCCGACCGGTCGAACCGAACCAGCGCGGCGCGCATTCGATTCCCGCTTTGAGCGTGAGGTCGATCCCGACGGGGTGCTTGCACCGGACGAGCGCGTACGGCGCGCTGAGTCCGCGCGTAAGGCGTACTTCCTCCGACTTGCGTATAAGTGCGGTTGCTCGACGCGGGGCCGTTAAGCAGCGTACTGTTCGCGCGGGAACCCTGGGGGCTGAGCCACCGATTTAGCGCGGCACCATATTGGCGTCGGTTGACGCGGAGCGTGTGGGGTATAGGTAATGCGAGTACCAGCCTAGAAGTTGCCAGGCTAATTGGTACCATTAGCGGAGTGCGGAAATGCGCCGCACGGCTAACGCTCGCACGAAACCGAACCCGCACGAAAAGAGTGAGCCACTTGTCCACATCCCCTGAGATCATGCGCGCACGTAATCGTCATAGCGTCCTATCCCGTTGGCGTACTCCCGATGACCCAGAACTACGCGCGGCAGCGCGGGACCTTGCCGCGTTGAGTTTGGCGCAACACATTCGGCGAGTAGTCACAGTGGACGATCAAGTCCCGGCGACCGGCCGGCATATCAAGCTAAACCGCCCGGCCACTCGATCAGGAAAGGACCTACCGATGGCAAATCTGCTAAGCGAGCGGCTGGCAAAAGAAGCCGCGGCCGCCACAACCGATGCTCCTGTGATTGCAATATTCGGCGGCACGGCAGACAATTATGAAACGATCCGCATGCTTGCAGACGCTGGGCGACTTGGTGCACGGGCCACCGTCGTGTGGTCACCGGGCAAGAGTACGGCGTGACGGCTAAAGCTTGATCTTGCCCCGGTTGGGAGTGCGACCCAGCCGGGGCTTCTAATTTTCGCACAGATCCTGACATCGCACTAAGGATCATCCGATGAAACAACTACGAGACTGGACTGACCGTCTCCCGTATCGCGAACTAGACGCCACTACCGAGCGCCTGGTTAGACTTGGTGCGCATGCCGGCGGGTTCGCCGATAGGTCCGCAGCTGTCATGTCTCTCGCACTTTACTTCCTCAATTTTGGCCGCACCTGGCATGAGTTCGCGCAAGCCATGACCGACCCCACCAACCGGATATCGGAATGGTTCTACGATCTCCGCAACGGTTACCCGGGGGACCCGTCAACCGGCCGGCCACGCAAATCTAAGCGCGGACACGAGTTGGCGATGCGTCAACTGGAACAGGCCTGGGAGAAGGCATACCGGCGGGAACTACCAAAGCAGTGGACCAAACGCGACGCCGTTCGTGAAGCACTCACGGCCGATCGATGCAGGGTTTCCGCAGCGCTGCCATCCAAGACTCGGGACACTCGCCTAGCTGTCTACGACGCTTTGGTGACTCTGGCCATATTCCACGGCAGGTATGCCGTGTCCGCTAGTAAGCGGCAGTTAGTGGAGTTGTCAGGTCGCAGCGACCGCACAGTGCTAGCAGCACTGGTAGACCTAGCAGCACTGGTAGGCCTAGAGAAGGTCGGTGCGCTTACGCGCGACCGGGACCAGGGTCGGCGGCTCACGGAAGCCGCCTCCTACACACTTACACCGAACATGACAGTGACAGGACTACACCACTCAACCACGCTTAGTACCCGTGTGAGGAAAAGAGTGGTGTAACGCTGGCACTCACCGCACCCGACCTCCCTATCTGGAGAGCAAAGGATCTCGGCCTAAAGGCGCGAAAGCTGTACGCCGCTCTGGATATAGCCGACCCGGCGCCAGTCGCAGAGCTGGCACGCATTGCAGAGACCTCGCCACGTACTGCTTACCGCAAGCTAGCCGAGATGGAGAAGCGTGGACTAGCGGTCCGGACTCCGTATGGCTGGCGGCGCGGAACCGCCAACCCCATCAATGTGGCATCCGAAGACGCAATCCATGCCGCAGAGTGGACAAAGCTACGTCACCAACTCGACAGACACGCCTGGCAGCAACGTTTCGATGACCGCCGCCTTCCGCGTTCTGGCGTTGTGACTGAGCCGGTGCAACCCGAGGACTTCGAAATAGTCATACCAACACCGCGTAATGCGCTGGTTGTTTCGGACCCGGAACCCCCCACTTCGCCTGCGCGTTTCCCGTTTCCGACATTAACCGCGAACGCGAGAGGATAGCGAGTGACCATTCGTAGGCTAAGGGCACGGTCCAAAACTAGGCGGAGAGATTTGGGTGGTTGGTTGTGATACAGCGCAGGAGCCTGCTCACCCGCGGCGCGCGCAACGACCATTTGTACGCGCTGTCCGATGAGCGCACCGCGCCACGGCAGGATATGGTCCGGGAAGATCTCAGGACTCGGCATTCCCGTACGGTGCTAGCTCGACGCACCACGGCCGAACTTGAATCGCTGCTCACCGTTGCACTGCAACGCGCAGCGGCGGCCAACTAAACAGCTAATGTTCCATGATCATGCTTCGTCAGTAGGAGACGCGCAACGGTGCTCTCCGGTGCTTCAACTCTAACCCGGATAAGTTCGTCGGTCCTGCGCCCAAACACCTGGGGAAACAGGAACAAACGTGGACGTTAGCGGCACTCCGCCCCCCGCGCAGTGCACACAGGTTGACCTAGATTTGATCCGCAACTTCCCACTGATCGGGGGATAACGTTTGTCCTAGCGTTCACGATCTATAGGGCATAACCTAGCGACACCCCATTAAAAGCGAGGCCGGTCACGGGACTGCAACCCGGACCGGCCTCTTGATCCGATACCTGACAAGACAGGAGTGGACCCAATGTCATACCTTGCCATGCCCACGTCTGGGCTTTCCGTTGCCCCTGCGCTGCTTGTGCTACTGGTCGGTGCTATCGCAGGCCTCATCGTCGGTTGGATCCCCCACAGGGATGATCTCCGCCGATACCTGGAGTCCCGGTCGCTGAACTGGCGGCAGCAACTCACCGAGCGCGTGACCCTTGCGATCGGCGCCCTGCACGGCATCCGGGAACACGATTGGATCATGGGTGGTGACACGGCACTCTGCCACCACTGCCTGCACGTCGTTCCCGTCGTGCCGATCAACGCTGAGGGTGATTGGCGCGCTGGGACGGTGTTCTGCTCCGAGACCGCGCCCGTGCAGAAGCGGTCAAGGTTGGCCACTGCCGTAGACAGGATCACCGCTGCCTACGATGAGTTCACCCGCGCGTACGTTCCAAGATTCAGGTAGCACGAGAGCACGCTAGCGGAGATCAACTAACTCCTGTAGGGACGACTGAACCCCCTTCCCCGGGCAATCACCCAGGGGTCGGGGTCTCAGTCGTTTCTGGCGCTAGCTACCTGGGGTTTTGCCACCTTTTCGGGATACTGGGGGCCACCGCCCCGACTTGACGTCGGCCGGTAACCTCTCGGCATGTGCACCGCGCACTGCCCGTGTCGCTTGTAGTGGTGGGTACGGCGTGTGCGGTGGCTGCTGGCTATAGCCAGGCACCCAACGTAGGTCAAATCTTGTGCCTGATAGGAGCCTGTACCTGCGCGGCTGCGCTTCACATGATCACGGCCAACGCCGCCTGTTCAAAAAAACCCGCGACGACCGGCCCGGCCTGGCTGACTTACTCGACTACGCCCGTGATAATGGTGCAGTCGGATATTGGAACTCTCTGAATGCGTCCGGTTCTCTGGCTAACTGATGATCGAGACGATGTTGGGGGTGGTGTTGGCGAGGTTCTGGTCGCCGGTGATGTAGGCGCGTTCGGCTGCCTGTTCCGGGGTGATGTTGTGCGGGTGCACAGGCGCAGGTGGTGCTGCTTGACCAGCAGCGGCCGGACGTCGATGACGAGCCCTAGCCAGGACACATCACTCACCGCTTCACCTCTTGATCTTCCTGGGTCGTTCGGCGGCTGACGTCGGCGGCGTAGGCGGTCCAGTCTCCGGCGGTGGCGTGTTGCCAGTCGACGGTGACGTCGATGTGGATGCCGAGCGTGCGGGCAAGGATTGCGGCGGGGAGTTGGGCGGTGAGGCTGAACAGGGTGGTCGAGCGGGCTGGGGTGGGGCGCAGCCCGAGGTTTTTCAGCCGTTCGCCTATTTGCGCTGCGCTGATGGGTCTGCCAGGTTGCCCGCCGGGGAACAGCCAGCGCGAGTTTCCTGGGTCGCCGAGGGCGGCGTGCCCGGTTCGGGTGTTTACCAGGGTGCGGATGAGCGCGGCGAGCGGGTCGGGCAGCACCACCGGCGTGGTGCCCAGTTGTAGTCGGACCAGGTCTGGCCCGGCGTCGACGTGGGTGGTGGTGAGCTGGCTGATCGTGGCGGCCCGCTGGGCGTAGAGCAATACCAGCAGCCCGGCGGCTCGGTCTTCGGGTTTGATTGTGTCGTCGTGGAGCAGTCGTCGGGCGGTTGCCCACCGTTCTTCGCCGTCGATGAGGGCCGCCGGCCCGGCCCAGGTGTAGGTGAGGCCGCGCAGATCGGTAGCCGACTGGTGGGTGGTCGCTGCCCAGCGCAGGAAGTGGCTGGCCTCGCGGCGGTGGGTTGCCTGGCCCTCGGCGAGCCACCGGTCAAGGTCTGCTTGCCGGCAGGTCGTGAGAGTGAGCTGCTGGGTGGCGAGCCAGTCGAGCAGGATGATCGCGCCGCGTAGGTGGTGGCGAATGTGGGTGGCCTGGCCGTAGGTGATCGGGCGGCCGTGGTTGCGGGTGCGCAGCCGGCGGAGCAGGTGCCAGATGGTGTAGTGGTGCAGCAGGTGGCGCCTGGCGGGGTCGGTGTCGGCGTCGAGTGTCTGCGCGATCCAGCGTTCGAGTCAGACCAGCTGCTCATCGCGTTGGGGTAGCGCTTCGGTGGCCACCAGCATGCTGCGGAGATGCTCGATGGGTTTGCTGGGGGTGAGTTCGTCGAGGGCGAGATGGGTCAATGGTCGTTGTCGGTGGCCGAGTTCGCTCAACACGGTGGCCGCGGTGCTGCGGGTGAGCCATTGGAGCACCGTGGCGGGTCGGTCAGTCGCTGCCAACGTCTCGTTCAGCAGCGTCAGCTCGGGTGCGATGACGCCGGTGTCATCGGCGAGGAGCTGGCGTAGCTGCTCGCCGAGCCGACACCGTGGGCAAGGCCCCTCCGCGAGCCGCTCGGTGGTGCCGCAGCTGGGACACGGTCGCCAGGTCTGCAGGTCCGAGGGGGTGCAGGTAGCGCACAGTGGTGCGTCGGTGGTGCCCGAGCGCACCGGCTTGACCACGCCGCAGCCCACGCAGCGGACCCAGCGTTTGCTGACAGGCAGTGCACCATGGCTGGCCCGTCACCTGCGATATTTCCGCCGGTCCGACACGGCCGCAGATCCCGCACGTCAGGATCTTTGGTGGGTGACAACTCGCGCAGTACGGGCCGTCGGGGGTGCGTGCGTGCACGGGTCGGCGGTGGCCGCACCGGGTGCACCGTTGCTGGTTGTCCGGGTCGTTGATCAGGCAACGCGCGCAGATCGGGTGACCGTTGTCGTCTCGAGCGGCGGGTTCGCGGCTCGCGCCACAGCGCGCGCAGGGTTGAGCTCGCCGCGTGATGCTGCAGCGGCGGCAGATGCGCTGTCCGCCATCGCACCGGGCCAGCTGGGTGACGCGGCCGCAGCCGGGGCAGGCCGGTCTGATGATGGCGCGCGCACCGGCTTCACACAGCGCGTCGATCAGCAGCAGCACGGCCGGGATGGGGGCCTGGTGCCCCTCGCCGGTGAGCAACCCAGGCCGGTCATCAACAGTCCAAGCCAGGCGTTCGCGGACCGCTCGTCGGGGTGCCACCTGCTCGACCGCGGTGGTAATGATGGCGGTGTCCAGCGACGGATCCACCCCGAGGATCACCTCGACCAGCAGGTTCAGCGGATCCTGCGAGTCGGTCACCGGACAGTGGCCGCAGTGCGGGCGCCCGTGGCGGTCCCGCCGTGCGACACGGCGCTCATGCCCGCATGAGGTGCACCGCGCCCGGTCACCTCCGCAGGGATGGCAGTACCCGTTGTGCCCACGGCGAGCGAAGCTACCCCGCAGCGGGCGCCGGCAAACGGTGCAGCACGGCGCGCAGATCCCCGGGGCGCCCGCGGCGCGCAACGCCAGCAGCAACGCGCCGACGACCAGCGGCGCCGGTGAGCGACCGTCAGTCAACACCGCGGGCCGTTCGACCAGCGCGAGCGCCAGCCGGCGGGCTTTCGCCCGACCCGCCGCGACCCCGGTGATCACCTCCCGGGCAACACTCGGATCAAGCCCGGGATCGGCTCGGGTGAGCAGCTCCACGGTCAACCCGACCGGATCGGCGACGGCCTGGGCTCGATCACCGGCATCGCTCACGGCTCGTTGACCGTGGCGATGCGGGCCCGTTTCGGTCGCAGCGCCCCCAACCCGGACTGCTCGCTCCCGCTGCCGGCGGCGACCTTGCGGGTCGAGGTGGCCACCGAGACCGGCTCGATGAGCTGGTCCATCGTGCAACCCAAGATGTCCAGCAGCGCCATCAGCACCTTCAGGCTCAACCGTTCGGGGCGCTCGACGACCAGCCGGTAGACCTGGCTGGACGACAGCGTGATGCCACGCTCGGCCAACGGGCCGATCAAGTCGGTGGTGGCGAACATGCCCCGCCCGGCCATGACCTGGCGCAGGTGCCAGCGGTAGTCGAGCTTGGCCATCACGTGTGTTCCCCTCCGACGACTGCACCGTCGTCCAGCGCCGGCCCGAGAGCCCGACGCAGCGCGGTGTTCATGAAGTCGTCGCTGACATGGGTATACACAGCCGTGGAACTGTCGCTCTCATGGCCGGCCTGGGTCTGGATGAATCTCCGGTCGACCCCGTCCTCGGTCAGGTGCGTGATGTAGGAGTGCCTCAGGCTGTGGACGACCAAGGCGCCCGGTAACCCCAGCGCGTCGCGGTAGGCGACGAACCGGGCGTTGATCTCCGCCGGCTTTATCCGGCCGCCGCGTTCGGTCACCCACAACGCGGGATGGCCGGTGCAGCCGAACCGGGGCCGTACGTTCTCCACGTAGTCGACGACCGCCTCGACCGCCCAGCCCATCACCGCGGCGACGTTGCGGCGCCGGGGCGGCTGGCCTTTCTTGGCCTTGCCGTAGCGGACGTGCAGCATCCCGTAGCGCCCGAACTCCGGAGCCGCCGGATTGCGCCCGAATTCCACCAGGCCCAATTTGGAGGTCTCGGTGCG
>JBOHHF010000147.1:0-6483 GCA_050700495.1 Pseudonocardiaceae bacterium | reverse complement strand
GAGAATGACGAGCAAACGTCGAGATGCGGTTAGGTACTCAGCCGGTGCACGATATCTTGCACATCGCTGCGGCCATGCCACCGATTCAGGACGGGCACAGCACGGCGCAATTCATTGCGGGCAGATTGTGAGTCGATCTGCTCAATGGCATCGAGGGTATTCCACGCCACGCGGCACGCCTCCTCCGGCTGGCCAGCATTGGCGTAGGCCCGCGCCAGCTTGGCCCGGGTAATGGTGGCCGTGCGCAGATTCGAGCGCGACAGCGACACAAGGCGAGGTTCCAACACCGCAGTCACCCGTGCCCCGTAGCCGAGGTAGATATCACACGTCGCCTGGTAGACCGTAAAAAGATCGTCAACTGCCACGGTGCGCTGGAGCGCAGCGTCATCGTCACGCACCGGCTGAGCAAGCCAGCCAATCGCCGTATCAAGAGCGCGGTGACTCTCATCCCGGTTGCCGGCCAGCGCATACCCAAGGGCCATCTCGTTAGCGGCCCACCCCTTCATCCGCAGTGACGCATGGGGCATCTCGAGCACGGGTCGCGCTTGATCAACAACCCGAAGCCCTTCACTCGAAGATCTCCCGATCATCATCGCCCGCCGGACAAAGCCGTACACAGTCATCCCCGGCCAGCCGGCGGCCTGCGCCCACTGCGACGCCCGGTCGTTCCACCACATCGTGCTCGGCAAATCCCCCGCCTCTTCACTCAACCAGCTCAGCAATTCCGCGTAGCGGGCCTGCAGCGTGCTGCACCGTTTCGGGTCCTCTCCAGCCATCCGGCGACGCAATCCATCGAGAACGGCAACATTACCCATCATCCCGTCGATGATCTGGGCAGGAGGCAGCATTCGAGCAGCCTCCTGGAAACCACGAAAAGCGTCGTCAAGAGATTGGAGGACGTCGCTGTTGAGCTGGATGCCGTCCAGCGCCTGTTCGAACTCACCTTGCAGCCCGCCAGTCACTATCCCGAGACCGAGAGCCGCCAACGCCTCCCGTCGAGAAAGAGGCATTACGCCACCTCCTTGCGACAGCAGCACCACAAACACGTCCCTCTTGGGTACCCCGGAAGCGGGGTTCTCATCCGGGGTGCCGCCAGATCCCCGCGCCAGGGATGCGACCACGCTACCTGTTCGGTAGATCCGATCCAGTTCCTGTGCCAGCCACGGCTGCAGCGCGCGGTGCCCCGACTCGACATATGAGACGAGCGACAGCGCACACGGGGCCTGCCGGGCCACTGCGGTCAGCGTCAACCCGCGCGCCATCCGCAACTCCCGCAAGATCGCTCCGAGCCTGACATCGCCTGGCACCGGGCTCACCCCCTTGACCGCGTTTCACGTCCACCCGCGGTCGCTCGACTACCAGCAGTGAAGCACACGACGCTATGCGACACGGCCCCAGCGCCGGGTTGAGCGCAAGCCGATGCCCCGCGGACGATCCGAACGTCCGGGGTCTTGCTGTCCCCGGCACTGGGTGCCATCCATGCAAGACGGGCACGAAGGCGGAGCGAGGACATGAGCGAATCAGGGACAGACACGGATTGCCCACGTCACGCCGACGGTACGAGCCGGGTGGCATCCGACAGAGCCCCAGTGACGTGCCCGCCTTCGGCGGCCCCTCTGCCGGGCAGGTAATACCGTGATCCGCGAGGACCGCGAGCTGTTGGCTGAGCTGGCCCGGCTGAACACCGACCTGGTGCCGCTGGCCATGCACGTGATGGAAGACAGTGCAACCACTCAGGAGCAACGGGTATTCGCGCAGCGGCTGATTGCTGCCGGTACGCGGCTTCATCATCGGGCTGATGAGAGCGAGCGCGTGGTCATCGACGGGGAGGTTATTGTGGGGGATAACGGAGCGCTCTGTGTGAGTACTGAAACCAGCGCGGTGTCGTGAGCACTGTGTGGGAGACGAGGTATCGCGTGCTCCGGCAGCAGTTGGAGCAGTTGGCGAATCGGCTCCGTGGTGCTCAGCCTTCGGCTGCGCTGGCCGAGCATACCGTGCGGCTGCTCACGTTTGCTGTGATTCTGCTGGGACAGCACCGAGTCGACAAGCGGGGCCGGTGCCAGTTTTGCAGTTGGTCACCATGGACGTGGCGATTCTGGCACTGGCGGCCGCAATGCACGGTGTGCTGCGCTCTTGCATTTTCCCTGGGCCAGGGCCAGGGCTTGGACGTGGTGCGGTGGCAGTTGCTCACGAGCATGGGCGAGAAGTGCAGCTTGGCGGACGTGCGGGAATGGATGAGACAACGGGAGCTGCAAGCAGGTCCGGCGATGACGGACACCCCGAGCCCATCGCCGGACCTGCCGCCCCATGTGTCATAGTCTGAGACCCGTAAGTATGTCTCCTCTTGCTTGCATAGAAATCGCGACAGGCTCCGAATCTCACGGTGCTCACGGTCGGCGTCTGTACCTGTCGACATCTCGCGCGAACGGCGCTGCATGCACCGGGAGGAGTTACTCGGCATCCATGTCTGCCAGGTCGGTCGCCAGCTGAGCCGCCTCAGCGGCGCCGATGCGCTGGTAGATCGCCAGCGCCTGCCGAAGCTCGGTCACGGCGGTCGCGGTGCCGCCCCTGTCGAGGGCGCACCAACCGGTTCCTTCGAGGGCACGTGCCTCCTCTAGTGGGCTATCCACCGCGCGGGCGAGGTCCAGGGCACGCTGGTGGTGGGTCAACGCGTGCTCCGGATCCCCGGACTTTCGGCGCAGCGTCCCGCTACGGTTGTGCACCTCCGCTTCGCCCAGCCGGTCGCTGATGTCGCGGTAGATGCCCAATGCCCGCTCCAGCACCTGGGCCGCGCCCGGATAGTCACCGGTCACCCGCCGCACGACCCCCAGATCGTTGAGGGCGTTCGCTTCGCCCAGCCGGTCACCGAGGTCGCGGTAAAGGCCCAGGGCCTGCTCTTGAGCCTGGGCCGCGCCCAGATAGTCATTCGCCCGGTACCGCACGACCCCCAGATCACGGAGGGCGTTCGCCTCACCCAGCCGGTCGCCGAGGTGTCGTGCCGCAGCGGCGGCCTGGGCGTGGAGTTCAACGGCCTGAGTCCAGGGGCCATCGTTGCGTAGCAGAGAGGCGACACCCGCGGTAGTCCGACTACCCGGGCATGCTGGGCGTGGCGGGTGCCGCGGTCAAGGCAGGCGAGCAGGTTGGCGCGTTCGGTCTGTAGCCAGGCCAGTGCCTGGTTCCGGCTGGCCAGCCCTGTCGCGGCAGCTGGCGGGGCGGCTGGTGTGGCGGCGGGGCGGGGGTGCAGGGTGAGGTGAGCGTCGGCGAGGGCGGCGGTGTGCTGGTAGTAGTCAAGCAACCGGCCGAGGGCCTGGTCACGCTCGTCGGCGGGGTCGGTGGCGGCGAGGGTGCGGGCGTAGTCACGGATCAGGTCATGCATGCGGTATCGGCGGTAGACCGGTTCGTCAAGCAGATGGTCGCGGTACAGCACGTCGAGGTGCTCGCTGGCCTGGTCGACGGGGATACCGGCCAGCGCGGCGGCGGCGTAGGCGTCGATGTCGACGCCGGGATGCAGACCGAGGCCGCGGAAGAAGCGTTGCCGGTCGGCGGACAGGTGCTGGTAGGACAGGTCGAACGCGGCGGCGACGGTACGGTTCTCAGCGGTTACGGTGAGCAGTCTGGTCTCCGTCTCAGTGATCAGGTGGTCCATGGTCCAGGACCGGCGTGTGTTGAACAGGCGGACCAGCAGCGAGATCGCCAACGGCAGGTACCCGCACAGCCCCACCAGTTCAGCCACCCTGCCAGGCTCAGCGGCGGCGCGGGGGGCCAAGCGCAGGAACATCTGCTGGGCTTCCTCGGGGAGCAGGACGTCCAACAACACCGGCACCGCAGAGGGAAGATCACCCAGATAGCGGCGGCTGGTGACCAGCACCAGACAGCCCGCCGGCCCCGGCAAGAGGGGTGCGACCTGGCCGCTGCTGGCGGCGTTGTCCAGGATGAGCAGCGCCTGTTTGTGGGCCATCCGGTCCCGCCACAGCGTGGCCCGCTCGTCGAGGCCGTCTGGTAGGTAGCGGGAGTCCACGCCGTCGGCGGTCAACAGGTTGGCCAGCGCCGCCTCGGGTTTCACTGGCTCTTGGCCGGCGGTATGGGCGTGCAGGTCGAGGAACAGTTGCCGGTCGGGGAACCGGTCGGCCAGCAGGTGCCCGACGTGCACGGCGAGGGCGGTCTTGCCCACCCCGGGCATGCCGTCGATGGCGTGGATGGCCACCACCCGGCCCGCCTCGGCTGCGGCGGTCACCGCCGCGGTGATGTCGTGTAGTTCCTTGCCGCGGCCAGTGAACGCGGCCGTGTCCGTCGGCAACGTGCACGTCGCCGGTAAGGGCGGTGCAGGCGGCATGTGGACGTTGTACTGGTCACCGGCGACCTGGTTGAACGTGCTGCTGTCCTGGGAGGTGCCGCTCATCTGCACCAAGGCATCACCGGGAGTGTCCTCGGCCGGCGGGCTCGGCGAGGCGGTGGTCATGGCCGGTAGTTGATCTGGTTGCCGACAACCTGGTTGAACGTGCTGCTGCCGTGAGAGGTGCCCGTCATGATGAGCGTGCCGATCCGGGCCTGCTCCGCGGGCGTCAACGCCGGGGTCAGGGTGTCGTCGAGGACCCGCCGCAGCTCGGCGGCCACAGCGGGCTCGTCGAGCAGCAACTGTTGCAGCCGCCCCTGCCACACCCCCGTCAAAGCCTGCTCAATCTCCGTCCGGCCGGCCTGGCGGGCGTCGAGGACCTGACCGCGCAAACCCTCCAGGTCCGCCTCGACGATGCCCGCGTGCTGCGGGCGTACCCGCCGCCACAACGCCACCACGCTGGCGCGGGCCTGCTGCCACACGTCGGTGGCCATCGCCCCGACCAACGCCGTCCCGAACGCCACCACGATCGGATCCACCCGCTCCTCCTCACCCCGTGCGCATGTCCGCTCACGGTAGGAGAAACCGCCCATCTCAGACCACCCCAGCGTAGAGGTAGCCACCGATGGCGGGCGGCCGCACCGTCTCAGCACATCGAACGATGGCGTCATAAAGTGACGCCATGTCAAAGCGTCTGGGGCTGAACCTGGCTGATGACATCCATGCGCAGATCAAGGAACGCGCCGACGCCGCCGGTGTCTCCGTGCACTCGTGGATCGTCGCGGCGATCGAACGCGAGAGCTTCCGGCAGCTCTGCCAGAAGACCAACGAGTGGTGGGCCCAGCATCCTGAAGTGAGCCAGCAACACGTCGTTGAGCACCACCAACGTGAGGACCTCCGGGCGAGCGGACAGGCGGATCGTGGCTCCTCCGCCGCGTAGCGGCCAAGTGCGGACCGTGACCGGCAGCTCAGCACGTCGGGTGCTGATCTACTCCGGCAACATGTTCGGATCGGGGAACGTCCGACCCGATAGCGTCCCGGGGCCCATGCCCGCAGGCACAGGCCCGGGCAGCGCCTAGGCTCAGGCGGTGCCGGTGGGTGGGCGGTCCATCCAGGACATCAGGCCCCGCAACCTGGCGCCGACCTGCTCGATCTGGTGCTGTTCGCTCTCAGACTGCAACTTGGTGAAGTTCGGTCGGCCGTTGTCGTCCTCGGACACCCATTCGCGAGCGAAGCTTCCGTCCTTCACCTCGGCGAGCAGCTTGCGCATCTCGTCCTTGACTGCGGGCGTGACCACCCGCGGGCCACGGGTGAGGCCGCCGTATTCGGCGGTGTCCGACACCGAGTACCACATGCCGGCCAGCCCACCCTCGTACATCAGGTCGACGATCAGCTTGACCTCGTGCAAGCACTCGAAGTAGGCGACCTCCGGGGTGTATCCCGCCTCGGTGAGCACCTCGAACCCGGCCTGCACCAGCGAGGTGATCCCGCCGCAGAGCACGGCCTGCTCCCCGAACAGATCGGTCTCGGTCTCCTCGGTGAAGGTAGTCTTGATCACTCCGGCCCGGGTACCACCGATCGCCTTGGCATAGGACAGCGCCAGTGCCTGGGCGCCGCCGGTGGAATCCTGCTCGACCGCAATCAGGCACGGCACTCCCTTGCCGTCGACGAACTGGCGGCGCACCAGATGCCCGGGTCCCTTGGGAGCCACCATCGCGACGTCCACATCGGACGGCGGCTTGATCAGGTCGTACCGGATATTGAAGCCGTGCCCGAACAACAGCGCGTCACCCGAGCTCAGGTTCGGCGCGATGTCCTGGGCGTAGATGGTCCGCTGCTTGGTGTCCGGCGCCAAGATCATGATGACGTCGGCCTCGGCGGAGGCCTCGGCGGGCGTCACCACCTGCAGGCCCTCATCGGCCGCCTTGGGGCGCGACTTGGACCCTTCCAGCAGGCCGACACGCACGTCGATCCCGGAATCGCGCAAGCTCAGCGCATGCGCATGCCCCTGGCTGCCATACCCGATCACGGCAACCCGACGCCCCCCAATGATCGCCAAGTCAGCATCGTCGTCATAAAAGATCTCGCTCATCGTGGGCTCCTCGCGTAGCTCTGTCGCGTTCTGGATGCAGAACGCGCTTGTCTGGGGC
>JBOHHF010000146.1:0-9163 GCA_050700495.1 Pseudonocardiaceae bacterium | reverse complement strand
CAGCCGCAGCATCGCCAGGATCATCCCCAGCCGGCGGGGATCGTAGGCGTGCAGCTCGTCCAGGATGAACACGGAGTTGGCGGCGTCGATGAGGATGCCGCTGTGCGTCGGCCCGGCTAACGACCCGCGCAGCAGCTGGTAGGGCGTGCCGACCCGGACCAGCTCGCGGAACAACCGCGTCGCCGCCGCCCGGGACACCGCCTTGGGCGCGGCCTCCTCCGTCGGGACACAGTCGTCCTGCAAGGCGCGGGCCAGATGGTAGGAGGCCGCGCGGGAGTGCGCCACGCCGATGTCGGGCGTGCCGAGCTCACGGCTCAGCCGGCCCGCCATCGCGTTGATCGACGCCAGGTAGGGCAGGACGTAGAACAGGCGAGGGGTACCGCCGGTGCCACGGTGCAGCGCCTGGATCTGGGTCAGCGCCCACAACAGCGCCGCCTCGGTCTTGCCCGAGCCGGTCGGGGCACGCAGCAGCAGGTGACCGTCGACGGCGGCGGCCTCGACCTGGTGGGGACGCACCTGCGCGTCGCGTTCGCGCAGCCGATCCCGCAACCGCGCGGGGTACTCCGCGGTGAGCGGTGGCTCGGTGCACAGCTGGCTGTGCGCGGAGGACACGTGATCAGCGAGGGTGACCGCTCCCTGCAACAGCACCGCGGTCAACCCGCCGGTCTCCGATGGCTCGTCCCACCGGTCGCGGAGTTCCTCGAAGAGCCGGTAGGCGTCCTGCCCCAGCCCGTCACTGTTTGCGGCTGACCCGTTGGGATTGGGCAGCAGGCCGTGGGCCCGGGCCGTGGTGGCCAGCCAGTCCTGCAGCTCGGCGGCCTGGTCCGGGTCGGTGGCGCCGAAGTGGCCGGCGAACTCGTCCGGGTCCACCTCGTCGTAGCAGCTGAACAGGGCGATTCTGCCGTCGTTCGGGCTGGTGAACGGCCGGTGGTGGCTGGCCACCCCGGTCGCCACCCACAGCCGGTCGTCCTGGTCGGAGCCCGCCAGCAGGCGAGCCACGAAGCCCAGCGAGTAGACCTCGTGCCGTTCGCCCCACGGCTCGGCGGGCTGGTCATTGTTGCCGACCATGATCTGGAAGCCGTCAGCGACCTTGCCGGCGTCGTGCAGCAGGATTGCCAGCCGCGCCCACCTCCAGAACGGCTCCGGCACCGTGGCGACCCGCCCGACCCGGCGCTGTAGCTCGTTCATCGCCTCCAGCGCCGCAGCCAGGTGCGCGATGAGCAGCTCCCCGGTGGCGTGGTCGCGTGGGGGGCTCTTGGCCCACAGCTGCCTGCTCATGCGACGGTGAACTGGTCGGGGTGCACCGGCGGGAGCAGGGCCACGACCTGGCCGTCCTCGGTCACCCACCCCCCGTCCACCTGCGCCGGGATGCCGTCCTGGTGGTAGCGGTAGGCGTGCCACTGCGTCCGGGACCGGTCAAGGCTGATCGCGGTGGGCAGCCGCAGCAACGTCCCGGCGGTGGTGAGCTCGGCCGGCAGCACCGCATTGCCCTGGCGGCCGGCTTGCCGCACCAGCTGGACCCGTCGCGTGCGGGCGGTGGCCAGGTCCTGGCTGCGGCCCAGCCGCAGCGGCCAGACAGGTCGGCGCAACGCGTGCTCCCACCGCTGCAGGTCCGCGACCAACCAGACCCGCAGGGTCACCTCGGCCAGGAACGGCCGGTCCTTGGGCGTCGGGTCGGTCTTGGTGCCCGAGGCGTCCAGGGGGTGGTAGGTCTCCAGGTCGATGCCCTGACCGGCAGCGGTGAAGGCCATCCCGAACCGCAGGTCACCAGGCACCTGCCCCCAGCCGCCGGCCGCCGCAGCGAGCATCCCGCCGACGGTGGCCGGCGGCGGGCACGGCAGCCCGACCTGCACCCCGGCGTAGAGCGGGTTGCGAAACGACACGACCGGGGCGCGGACCTCAATATCGAGGGCCTCGGTCATCCGGTGGGGTCCTCGAACCAGGCGTCGTGCGCCCCACTCTCGAACTGCTCGGCCAGGTGGCTCAGGACCACCCGGGGATGGTCGATGCGGATCTTGTCCGTGTCGATCAGATCGGCCAGGTCAGCACGAGCCTTCTCCCGCCGCTCGCCCAGGAAACCGGGTGACCAGCCGATCAGCACCGGCCCGGCTAGCTCGTCGGCCCAGGCACCCAGTTCCTCGCGCAGCACGTCGTCGTCGAACACCGTCTCCTGCGCCTGGGCGCGCAGCACCCGGGTGAACGGGTTGATCCCACCCCGGACCGGGGCGAGCAGCACGAACGCCGGAGTCCGGTCCCCGTAGTGCAGCGACCGCTTGGCCCCACCCCGCAGGCCGGCCAGCGTGCGCAGCAGCAGCGCCACCCGGCGGCGCCGCTCCGCGACCGGCAGCCGCAGCGCACCGGTACCGCGGAAGGTGACCTGCTCGGCGCCGGCCTGCTCGGCCTCCTTCGCCGCCGTTGCGGGCAGCGCGGTGCGCAAACCCGAGCCACCCATCTCGAAGGTGCCCACCCGGGGCAGGTCCAGCAGCACGTCCCCGGCCAGGTCGGCGCTGTAATGCTCATGCTCGTGCAGTACCGGGTTCTCATTCGCGTTGAAGCCACGGCTCATCGTGCCGAAGTCTCTCGTCGGCCGCTGCGATGTCACCGCCACGAACGTTCCGGTGGCCAGCACGGTGTCCCGCTGGTAATTGGCTTTGCTCACGGCGACCATATAGCCGAAGAAGTCATCGTCCAGGTAACGGTCCGGCCGGCCCTCGGTGTAGGCCTGCTGATTCTTGCCGGTGCCGGAACGGGTCACCCCGGAGCGGGGCTCGTCGGACGGCAGCGAGTCGCGCAGCCAGCGCCGGAATGCCTGGGCCGACACGTAAGGGTGGATCTTCCCATTGATCCACATCTGTTTGACCATGGCGATGTTGTTCTCGCCACGCCCATTGTTGGGTGCCCCCGCGAGAATGTCGAGAGCGATCTTTCCGACCAGATAGGTCACTGGTTCTCCTCAGCGCTGTCGTCGTCATCATCGAGGTCGTCCCGGGCGTCGGCGTCATCGACCTGCCACCCGTTCTGGTGCAGCTGTTCGAGCACCGCGATGAACAGCAGGTCCTGGTGCAACCGGGCCCGGCCGTCGGAGTCGAACAGCAGCCGCCACTGCTCCGAGGTGACGAATGGGTCCGCTCGATCGTCAGGTCGCGACAGCGTCCAGCTCACCGCGCGTTTGCGCAGCCACTCCTGCAACCTGCGGGGCTCCCGGTGCGCGTTTTCGTATCCTTTGAGTACCCCGCGCTCCCGGTGCGGGGCCAGAGCCTCGGCGATGTGTACGGCCAGCTGCTGGATGCGGCCGACGTCCTTGTCGTTCACCTGTAATACCTCGATGGCGTAGGAGAAACATAACGGGACCAGGTGCGATACCTCACCGGGCACGGCCGAGGACTCCGCCGATATCCTGCGCAGGAAGCCGGCGGCCCGGGAAAGCACCCGCTGAGGGTCGTGAAACACCTGACGAGCGAGCATGGCCGTGCCGGGAACGTCCTTGATCCGGTGCGCGCGGACCAGGTACTGGTAACCACGATCCCGTTGCCGGTTGTGGAACGTGCTGCGCAGCCATTCCGCCAGCGGCTGCTCCATCACATGCTCGTCGAGCACCTGTTCCTTGTTGCTGTTGCTGAAAACGATCAGCTGCACACCCGCGGTCAACCGGCGAGAATGGCCCCGCAGGTGCCGCAGCGCGGTGACCTCACGCCAGTACGGCGGCGGCTTGGTGGTCCCCGCCCCCACCACCGCGCTCTGGCGGGTGCGACCCACCTGGATGCGCACGAACCGGCGCAGGAAATGCTCGTCCCAGCTGTGCAGGGCCGCGGCGCGACCGCCGCCGATCTGGCAG
This sequence comes from Pseudonocardiaceae bacterium, assembly GCA_050700495.1. Taxonomy (GTDB): domain Bacteria; phylum Actinomycetota; class Actinomycetes; order Mycobacteriales; family Pseudonocardiaceae. The sequence goes on along the minus strand of JBOHHF010000146.1, from coordinate 5,328 downwards.
CCGTAGGGCAGCGCGTGGAAACAGCTCACGCAAGGGAAACACAACGCCAGCCCATCGTGGTCGCGCGGCGTTGTGTTGCGGTACGCCGTGCTGGCACCGAGCGGGACGTCGACCTTGCCGTAGTAACCGCAGGCGGGCCGGCCGCACAGCGAGCAGGGGACCCCCGGCCACCGGACCCGGTCGGGCAGCGCCCGCCACTGCGCCATGCGGTCGCGCCGTTGCTGCGGCAGCAGCTGCTTGCGGTTGGTTGTGTTCATGGCCGAGTTGGGCCACAACAGGTAACTCACCCCCAGCCAGAAGCCGCCGAGCTCCTGAGCGGTCTCCACTGCCGCGGTGGCCAGCACATGCTCGGTCATCACGCTGATCGCCCGGTCGAAGTCCTCAGGCCGGAGCTGATCAGGGTGATCGACATCAACCAGCGTGGCGAGGGCGAAGGCACCGACACGTTGCAGTGGATGCGGGGTCAGCACCACGGTGTGCTGGGCATCGGTGTGCTGGGCATCCACGAGACCGGTGTGCACTGTCACGCGGCCACCCAGCCGAAACCGGCGGAATTGGCCTGCCCGAGACCCCACGACCACACGGCCTGCAGCGTCTCCGGGGCGCCCCGCAGATGCACCTCCAGGGGCGCACCAGTCTTGTGCCCATCCCCCACCGCGAACGAGCGCTTCGCCCCGATCCAAGTGATCCGTTCCAGCGTCACGTCAGGGTCCAGGTCCAACGTCTCGGCTTTGCGCCGCAGGTTCCCCGTGAGATACACCGGGAACTCCGACTCGGTGGGCAGTAGCCACGCCTGCCGGGTGGTGCGCTGGCCGTCGGTGTCCCGGCCCGAGCCCTTCATCACCACCGGAGTCGTGGTGCGCAACCGGGCATAGCCGGACGCGAACGAGGGCGGCTCCATCACTCGCACGCCTTCCACGTGGAAGGCCGCCCCACCCCAGTCGATCACAGGCTGCGCGCTCAGGCTCGTCGCCCACGCCTGCACCACCGCCGGCAAGGGGCTGCCCAACTCAAGGCTGCCGCGTCCACCCACTGCGTACGCACCGGGGCGGCGGCGAGCCGACGGGAACACCGGAGCACCGTGACCGAACGGCCCCATCCGGTTCGCGCCCCACCCCCCGCCGTGCAACCGCGCACCCAGCTCCGGATCGGCACTGGCCAGCAGGCCATACGCAAACCCCCGTCCAGGCCGCAAGACATCCCGCCACGGCAACTGCTCAGCCACCGTCCGCACGTTCAAACACAGCCGCATTCGTCCTCCACAACGACACTCAATCCAGGCCGAACCTGTAGTTCTCTTAGCGAAGTCACGAAGAGGTCAGGTCGTGACCCCTCGTAGGGGCAATGAGGAACCGCAGGTAGGTCTTCTGGTCCACCCACAGCCATCACAGTTGCGATCCCTCGTAGGGGCAACGAAGATCCAGACATCGACGTGCGTAGCGACACGTCCAAGTTCTTCCAAGGAAGATCCCGCATCAGGATGTCCAGGGGCAGTCTATTCTCCTCGTAGATCGATCCCGAGTTCTGGGGAGATGCTGCGTAGCAATCTGGGGCCTGAAGTGGCCGGTTCCGCTGTCGGGCGGCGTGCACAGCATGACTGCCCGTCGCATCGAACGTCAGCTCTGGTGAGCGGACGGTCGGGATCAAGCTTGAGCGCTGTGGCGCGGCACCCGTGCCCGAGCGCCGGTGCTTGGGCAGCCGCGCTGAGAGATTTATAGATCAAGACCGATGCTCCGTCTGGCTGTGACTATCTCAGCCTTCTTGTGATGGCTGAGGGTAGCCATGACTAGCGTAGTGCAACTGATCTACGTGGACGAGAGCTACTGCAAGGTCTGCTACTACATCGTCGCGTTTCTTGTTCCCGACAACGAGGTACAGGCACTGACGATCGCCCTGGACACTGTGGTGAACCAGGCTACGAACAGCTACGACGCCATCAGCCCGACCGCTGAGCTGCACGGCTACGACCTGTTCCAAGGCAAAGGTGACTGGGAACCCATCAAGTCGATGCCGCGGGCCCGGATTGGGGTCTACGACCAGGCACTGCGGGCGATCGCCAAGCACGACGTGACAGTGATCATCCGTGGGGTACTGACCCAGCGGTTATGCGACCGCTACGGCGACCGCGCCTGGCACCCGCACGCCATTGCCCTAGCACACTTACTTGAACGCTGTGACGAGTATCTAGAGGGGGTGAACGATCTCGGCTTGATCGCCGACGAGCCTGGGCAAGCCGACCAGCGGCCAAAGTACCGAGCTGACCTGCGCCGTTACCAGGAAGTCGGTACTTCCGGCTATCGCCGTCGGCGGATTACCCGGATCGTTGACACCCTTCACTTCGCGCCCTCTTCAGCGAGCCGGCTGGTCCAGGCCGTTGATCTGATCGCGTTCCTCTACCACCGGATCATGACCACCTCTGAGGCGGCTGACGCCCGGGCCGTGCGAGCCAACGCCGCGCTGTGGCAGCGGATCGAGTTTCGCGTCGCGCATTGCTACTGCTGGCGGCCGTAGATGCACAAGAGCCCCACCGAATCCCGGCGGGGCTCAAGGCTCACAGGAGTTGCCTCCTGGTTACAGTGTACCAGAGATCATCAAGCGTTCGACCCCTCGTGACGTGACCCTCTCGGCGGTCAGAGGCGCAGCGTGCGACACGAGGTCGCACAGTGTGAGTGGACTCACAGATTGGAGGATCGACTGATGTCGATGGTGTAGTCCCGGGCCAGTGCTCAGGGCCTGTCCCCACCTCAACTGGCGTCGCTGGTAACGGCGGGGTCGGAAGCTTGAGGGAAATGCCCAAGGGTCCCCGCTCCATCCGGGGGCCACAGGCGAGGGGAAGACCGGACGGGTGAACGTGAGTGAATCCTCGAATGCTTCGACATCGGAAGCCCCGGAGATGGGATGTGACGCTGGGGTGCAGGACTGGCCGCTGAGAAGCGGCAGGCGGCAGCCGGAGAGCTGCGGTCGGCTGTGTGAGCACCGCCGTCCCGGAGTAGAGAGGGCACCCACCCCGGTCGATCTCGCACGTGCGGAACGTGGAAATCCCGTCCGGTCCCCGCCGATTCGTCATCGGTGGGGTAAGCCGACCGTGAGGAAGGCCTAACTCCGTGGCGGGAACAGGATGCCCAAAAAGCCAATGCCGGTGGCCGAAAGGCAACGGGAAACCGAGGACAGCCAGCTCGGCACCTCCGCCGAGGTCCTCGGATAACCGGCCGGATACCGGCGCCAGCCAGGCGCCGAGCCCCCCCGTTTGTCGGGGTGCTGACGTGGGCAGGTGAGCCGGTGAAGTCGGCTGTCTAGGGAAGTCATCACCGAAGGGCAAGTTAGACGCTATGGCAGCTTCGCAGGCCGCGGCCGTTGCTGGGCCTGACGATGCCGTGGCGAACGGACCGGAGGACGCAACCGGGATGGTGCGCGCAGGGGCACCTGGTGTCAGCATGCGCACCGCCCGGCGAAACGTAGGACGACTCAGGCAGAGGATCTTCAAGGCTGCGCAGGAAGGGGACCACAAGAAGGTCCGCAATCTGCAGAAGCTGATGCTCCGCAGCCACAGCAACACGCTGGTCAGCGTGGAGCGGGTGACGGAGATCAACGCTGGCCGTACGACGGCCGGGGTAGACGGTGAGGTGGCGCTCACCGAACAGGACAGGGCCGAGCTGGTCGTGCGCGTACGGCATGAGGCCCGGTCCTGGCGGCCCCTGCCGGTCAAGCGGGTGTACATACCGAAGGCTGGTGCAAAGCTCACACTCCGACCTCTGGGCATTCCCGTGATCTTCGACCGGGTGTTGCAAGCCCGGGCGAAGAACGCACTGGAACCGGAGTGGGAGGCCCGGTTCGAACCGCGCTCGTATGGGTTTCGGCCGGGTCGGGGCTGTCATGACGCAATCGAGGCCCTCTTCAACACGCTGCGTGGCCCTAACGCCACCCGGCTGTGGATCTTGGATGCGGACCTGACCAAGGCGTTCGACCGAATCGACCACAACCGCCTGACCGCCGCGCTGGGGTCGTTTCCCGTCGGAGGAATGATCCGGGACTGGCTCAAGGCGGGAGTGTTCGAGCACGGGAAGGGGTTCGCCCCGACCGAGGAGGGAACCCCCCAAGGTGGGGTGATCAGCCCCGCCTTGATGAACGTCGCGTTGCACGGGCTGGAGAAGGCCGCCGGGGTCCGCTACCACACCAACGCCTCCCAGGCGGGATGGACGGTGGCGTCGGCCCCGGTGCTGGTGCGATACGCCGACGACTTCATCGTCGCCTGCCACAGCCAGCGGCAGGTCGAGCACGTCAAGGCGCAGCTGACCCAGTGGCTGGCACCCCGGGGGCTTGCCCTCAACGAGGACAAGACGTCGATCCTGCACGCTAGTAAGGGATTCGACTTCCTGGGGTTCACCATTCGCCGCTACCCCAACGGGAAGCTGATCATCAAACCCAGCACAGCGGCCATCAGGCGAATCCGGGAACGGCTGCGCCGGGCGTTCCGCGAGATGCGGGGCGCCAGCGCCGGGGCTCTGATCCGGAAACTCAACCAGATCATCTCCGGGTGGGCCGCCTACTACCGGACGGTGGTGTCCAGCAAAGTGTTCACCTCGCTGGACGACTACGTGTGGAAGCTCGCCTTCAAATGGGCCACACGCCGCCACCGAAACAAGCCGAAGAAGTGGATCGCCGCCCGCTACTTCGGCCGGTTCCACCCGACCAGGAAAGACAAGTGGGTCTTCGGTGACCGCGATAGCGGCGTCTACCTGCGCAAGTTCTCCTGGACGAAGATCGTCCGGCACCAGATGGTCCCCGGCGGAGCGTCTCCCGACGACCCCGCCCTGGCCGACTACTGGGCCACCCGGCGCCGCAAGCACCGGCCCCCGCTCGGCGAGCACACCGTGCGCCTGCTGCACCGCCAACAGGCGCGCTGCCCGCTGTGCGGGGACCACCTCTTGCACGCCGACCACCAACCCACCTCCCCCCAGGAGTGGGAACAGTGGCACCGCACCGTCCGCAAGGCGATCACCAAGCAGGCCCTTCAGATCGTCGAACCCGGGCGACACGGCACGCCGGACAGGAACCCAACCCGCCTCATACACCGCCACTGCCACCGCCAGGCCACCCCTGGCAGCGGCAACCCAGCACTTCTGCACTCCCGCCAGCCCTCGCGGCTTGCTTGAGCCGGGTGCGGGGAAACCCCGCACGCCCGGTTCTGAGGGGGGTGCGGCCTTTGCCCGGAGTTCAGCTGAACTGAAGGGTTTTCGCCGGGAACTCAAGGGTGTTCGGGCCTGTTTGGGGGCTTGCGTCCTTGGGTTCGTGGTCAACCGGGGTGCTGTTGTTCGGCGGGGGTGAGGA
>JBOHHF010000145.1:0-7101 GCA_050700495.1 Pseudonocardiaceae bacterium | reverse complement strand
ATAGATCCGGCCCGAGGGATTGTTGTCGATCCCGACGAAGTCACGGATGAACGCCCGGTCAGTGAGATCGTCGCGGTTGAGGTAGCCGCGGGCGAGTCCGATCCCGGCGATGCCGATCTCGCCCACCTCACCCGGCGGCAGTGTCCGTGGCTGCCCGCCTGGATCCAGGATCACCGCGGAATAGGTCGGCAGCGGGACACCGATCGTCACCGGCCGATCCGGATGCACCAACGTCCAGGTCGCGGTGACCGTGGCCTCGGTCGGGCCATAGACGTTGAGGAACCTGCGCCTGGGCCGGTACCACCGGGTGATGAGATCTTGCGGGCACGCTTCGCCGGACACCAGTAGGAAGCGCAGACCGGGAAGATCCTCGTTCAGGGTCGCCAGCAGCGTCGGGACGCAGCACAGCGCCGTGACCTGGTTGTCCTGGAGGAACTCACGGAGCTCACCACCCAGCAGGCTGGACCCACTCGGCTTGGGCACCAAGGTCGCCCCCGCCATCAGCGGCACCCAGATCTCCTCCACAGAGAAGTCGAAAGCGACCGTCATACCCTGATAAACACGATCACCCGGCCCGATCCCATACACCTCCACCGCAACCCGGACAAAGTTGCAGATGCTGGCATGCTCGACCGCCACCCCCTTGGGCCGACCCGTCGAGCCCGACGTGTAGATGATGTAACACAACTCATCAACCGGGTCGCTGCGCTCCACGTCGGTCAGACGGTGCACGTCGTGCTGGGCGACCAGGTCGGCTACCTCGTCGACAAAGACCACTTCAGCCCCGAAGTCCTCCAGGCCCGGCACGAGAGCGCGCACGTGCGACAGCGACAACACCATTCGCACCCCAGCGTCCCCGACGATGTACGACACCCGGTCCGGCGGGAAACCCACGTCCAACGGAACGTACACAGCGTTGATCTTCAGTACGGCCAGCATGCCGACGTAGGAGTGCACCGCGTGGTCGAACAACAGCCCAATCCGGTCACCGGGCCAAACACCCCGAGCCAATAAATAACGAGCAAGCTGGTTAGCCCGCGCATCCAGCTGGTCATAGGTCAAGACGATGCCGCCGGCGTCCGCCGCGAGTTGACCGCGCCAGCCATTGTTTCCAATCCGGTCGCACCGGTCTTCGAAGAGGTGATCGAGACGCTCGCCGGACTGCCACCGGATCGTCTGCTCATACCCCTCACACATCACGACGTGGTCGGCCGGCGTATCTAGACAGGACACGGGACCCGAGAGGCCCTCGACATCCGGTAGGTCAAACTCCGTACGCATGCTCTCTCGATTCTGTCCAGTCTCCGGACCGTGGTCAGGCGCTATCCGCCGGCAGCAGTTACACCAACGGAGACGTGGGTCCGATTAGTTGATTGGCAGCAGTGGCCCTGGTGACCATGGGGTCGAGGGGCAGCACTCTTGGAGGGTGTTGAGGAGGATGGAGCATGCGGTGTCGATGACTTCGGCGGTCACGTTGAGGGGTGGCAGGATTCGGAGGACGCAGTCGTGGCGTCCTCCGAGTTCCAGGATCAGTCCCCGGCGCAGCGCCGCGGTCTGAATTTGGGCGGCCAGCTCACTGGCGGGTCGGCCGTCGAGCGGGTCCGCGAGTTCGATGCCCCACATCAGCCCGCGGCCGCGGACCTCGCGTACCCATGGATTGTTGTGGAGCCCGTTGAGGGTCTGGGTGATCTGTTCCCCGCGGCGTCGCACGTTGCCCAGCACGTCGTCTCGGTCAAAGATCCGGATCGTTTCGACTCCGGCGGCAAAGGCCAATTGATTGCCACGGAAGGTCCCGGTGTGGGCGCCCGGCGCCCAGGTATCCAGCCGCTGGTCGTACAGGATGATCGCGACCGGGATCCCGATACCGCTCAGCGCCTTGGACGCGATGATGACGTCGGGCTCGATGTCGTAGTGCTCAAAGGCAAACCAGCTCCCGGTGCGACCGCAGCCGGTCTGTACCTCGTCAACCACCAGGGGGATGTCCAGGGCCCGGGTCAGCGCGCGGATCCGGGTGACGAAGTCGGGGTGGGCGGGCACGACACCGCCTTCGCCTTGGACCATCTCCATCACGACCGCGGCCGGCAACGGTATCCCCCCGTTGGGGTCGGCCAGCGCCCGCTTCAGGTAGTGCACGCAGTTGGTCGTGCAAACCTTCGAGTTGAGCCCCACCGGGCACCTGCTACACGAGGAGTACGGAAAGAAGTGGACCCCGGGTACCCCGTTGGCCACCGGTGCCTTGTTGGCCACCAGCCCGGTCAGCGCCATCGCGGCATGGGTGGTGCCGTGAAAGCCGCCCTGAAAGGAGATGATCTCACCACGACCGGTCGCGGTCTTACACAGCTTCAGCGCCGCATCAACCGCGTTGGCCCCGGTCGGCCCGCAAAAGTGCACCTTCATCCGGCCGCGCAGGCCCGGCGCCAGCATGGACAGCTGCGCCTGGGTGAAGGCATCCTTGGCCGGGGTGGGGAAATCCAGACCATGAGTGAACACACCAAGCTGCTCGGTCACCACCCGAACCAATTCCGGATGATTATGCCCCAGCGGCAACACACCAGCACCGTTAAGAAAGTCGATGAAGACATTGCCATCAACATCACGAACAAAACTGCCAGCAGCCTCCGCTATAGCAATAGGTAGATGCCGCGGATATACCCTGGCGTTGGACTCCCATCGATCTTGTCGGGCAAGAAACTCCGCCGAACGCGGACCCGGCAGATCACCACGAACACACGGACGATTCAACCTGCCTTGCCGATTAGGCGCAGCCATAATCTCCTCCGATAACAATATCAAACCGCCGACTCAACGCCGACAGAGAACGGACGCAGAATCGGAACATTCGCGAATTACTGGCGAACCGGCCGGTTTGTTCGACAGCCGAACTCGATAATCGAGTCCGATCTTCCGCAGTTCCATGTGTGGCCGCGATCGGGTTGCGGTGGGTCGTCAAACAACCATCAAGACGTGGCAACCAGGGCGGGTTGCTAATCTAGCGAGGCGCAGCGTGATCCTGAGAGGACTTCGCCTTCATCACGGATCATCAGCGGACACAGGATCGGCATGCCCTATGCCGACAGTCGCTCGATCATGAAACCTCCTATCGCCGGATGACTCCGACCCGCTTGACTCTGCCTGGCGAGTGGCTCTGCCTGGCGAGAACCGGCCGGCTTGAACCCCTCACGATGACAATCGCGATATCAGGCGCGGTGTAACTAGAATCTTGCTAAATCACCCGATAGCGTATCGATTTGCGTGTCAGCCCGCGAAAGTGACGCTGCGTGATCAGACTGCGGTGGCGAGGGAGAGTAAGGGTTTTCCGGCCAGGGCGGCGTGGATAGCGTCAACGACTCCGACACCCTAGTTACGTGCGAATGTGAGATAGGAACGGATCCGGCAAAACCAGCCGAGGATTTGCTGGGTATGCCAGTACTCACCCCGACACAGCCTGATGTTGTTTGGAATCTTTGACGGCCCGCCCGCTGGCATTGCCGGTCCATTCCACCTCGAAGGCGATAGTGCACAAGCACACCTCGTCGGCATGGTCGGCGCATCGAGCCACGGGCGTGTCCGGGGGGTCGCCCTCGCTCCAGTCACAGTGGCGGTTGTGGGTCTGGCCGAAGGTCGCGGCCCGGTCGTAGCAGGTTCGCAGGCCAGCTGGCCGCGTCGGGTCCAGCGCAGAGTTTCTGCTGCTCTGACCGTCTAGATTGCGCCAACCCGGTAAGCGGAATCGATGCCGGGCCAGCGCACGCACCAGCACGTCGGCGACGCTGCCCCGGCTACACCGAGCCGGTCAGGCAGGGAAACCCATCCCGGCCTCGAACACTGCACGGCAGTGAGAGTGTCGCTCGAACAGCGTCTCGGTGAACATGCCGCGTAGTGGTCATGTCACCCTGCACAGTTCCGCAGCACTCATACGCTCAGCGTTAACTGCTACCTGGAGTCAGTGTTTCAAAGGTCCATCTTCATGACACCGACCTCCGGCAACCGCCAATGGCCAGCTCAGCTTGTCTTTTCGTTACCAAACCCGATACGAAGCAATGGGAAGCCCATACCGTTTGCAACTAGTTTTATTAACGCCAAAGTTGTTTTATTCAATAAATGAAAGGTGACTAATCACTTAATGCGATCGCGTACGATCGGCGAGATCCGGAGGCCGGTGTCATCCGGTGGAAACAATCGAGCTGGCCAGGGAGCCGATGAAGGCTTCTGCCGGAGGCTGTACGCAGGCGCAGTCGTTCCGCCATGATCGGCAGATTGGACACGTTGGGCAGCGTCCTGACCTGGGCGATCGGCTCTTTGACTACCCGACTCGCCTTGAGCGGGTCGATGCCTAGCCCGAACACCAGCACCAGCGATGCATCGAGCACCTTGGTGGTAAGCGTGCGGTGCGGCATCGATGGCCGAAAAGCCACTGACACGTTTTCGCGAAAGAATGCGGCGTGCGCCAGAGCACCTATATCGCCCAAAAGAGTGAAGATCAGATGGACGTCAAGGCAATTTCTCAGTACACCGTACGTCGACTAATTAGCTAGACTTAGCTAGATGTCTATGGCTCGGTCTGCATCCTAGGAGCCGTAGGATTTTCGACGTGCCGGCCAGCGCAGACCTGATCGTCCTGGGAGCGGGCCCTGCGGGGCTCGCGGCGGCATGGCGGGCCGGTCTGGCGGGGCTGTCCGCGATCGTGGTGGAACGGGCCCCGGCGGTCGGCGGGATGGCGGCCAGCTTCGACGTCGCCGGCGTCCGGGTTGACCACGGCAGCCACCGCCTGCACCCAGCTACCCCGCCTGCCGTGCTGGCCGATCTGCGCGGGCTGCTGGGCGAGGACCTGCAGTGCCGCCCGCGCAACGGCCGGCTGCGGATCTCCGGCCCGGAGGACGGCAGCCAGTGGGTCGGGTTTCCGCTGCGGCCCGCCGAACTGCTGCGAGCGCTGCCCGCGGGAATGCTGGCCCGGATCGCCACCGAGGCGCTCACCAAGCCCCTGCGCGGAGGCCAGCGGCCCACCAGTTACGCCGCAGCGTTGCGCGCCGGCCTGGGCCCCACCCTCTACGACGCCCTCTACGCCCCCTACGCGGTGAAGCTGTGGGGCCTGCCCGGCTCGCAGATCGACGCCGAACAGGCCCGCCGGCGGGTCAGCGCGGACACCCCGTGGAAGATCGCGCGGCGGATGCTGCGCCGCGGCAGCGGGCAGGGGCGCGTCTTCTACTACCCCCGCCGAGGATTCGGTCAGATCGTCGAGGCGTTGGCGGCTGCGGCCGTCGACGCCGGAGCGCAGCTACGGCTGGGCACCGAGGCCTCCCGAGTACACCCCGCCGCGGACGGTGTCACGGTGCACACCCGCGACGGGCAGACGCTGACCGCCGGGCACCTGTTCACCACGATCCCGCTCCCGCTGCTGGCCCGGATCGTCGCGCCCGCCGTCCCCACTTCGGCCGTGGACGCCGCCGCCGCGCTGCGGTTCCGCTCGATGGTGCTGGTGTACCTGGTGCACGAGGGTCGCCCGTGGACCGGATTTGACGCGCATTACCTGCCCGGTCTGGACACTCCGGTGAGCCGCATCTCCGAACCGGCCAACTACCGGGACTCAGCGACCGACCCGGACGATCGCACCGTGCTGTGCTGTGAGGTCCCCTGCCAGTTCGGCGACCAGTGGTGGAGCGCCGACGAGGGGTCCCTCGCCGCGATGATCGCCGAGACCCTGGACCGCGCCGGCCTGCCCCCGGTGCGGTGCCTCGACGTGGTGGCGCGGCGGCTGCGCACCGTGTACCCGGTCTACGAGACGGGGTACACCGAGCACCTGCGCGGTCTGGACTCCTGGGCGTCGCAGTTGCCGCGGATTACCACCTTCGGCCGGCTGGGTCTGTTCGTACACGACAACACCCATCACGCGATCGCGATGGCCTACGCGGCGGTAGACGCCCTGACTCACGGACACCTGACTCACGGACACCGGGCTGACGGGCACTGGGACGCCACCGCCTGGTCCGCCGCGCGCCGCCGCTTCGCCGATCACATAGTAGAAGACTGAGCCCGAGTAGCGGCGCGCAGCAACAGCGCGGAGTAGCCGAGCAGCGCGGCGTCCTGCAGCAGCACCCACCAGCGCAGCGGCTGTGCCAGATACACCCCGAAGCAGCCACAGTTGTCCAGCGCCACGCCGCGGGCGAACGCCTGCGCGGCCAGCACGCTCCACAGCACCGAGGTGAGGGCGAAGACGATCGCCGGGACGAGGGAGCGTCGCCGGGGCACGGCCAGCAGCCACAGCCCGCTGACCAGCTCGCCGGCCAACAGCATCACCGCGAGCGTCCATGCCGTCCCGGGCCCACCGAGCTGGAAGGTCTCGAGCACACCGACGAAACCGCGTAGGTCGGCGAGCTGGAATGCGGCCATCGCGGTGAACAGCCCACCCAGCAGGCGGGCCAGGATGGCCCGCTGGCGGCGGGTCAACGGCGGGTCCGCAACTCCGGGCGGGGCCAAGGTCATGCCAACCAGCATGACCGATACCCCCTCCTCGACGACAGCACTCCTGCTCAACTGCGATAAGCATCCATGTCACTGTTCGCAGGGGGCCTTGAACGACGACAAGCATCCATGTCGCGATGCGATTCGATTCGTGGCAGGCCGGCGTCGCGCTGGGATCCGTCGAGGTGTGCGAAGCAGGTCATCGGCGCGCGTCACACTGTGCGACGCTGCGACGATCTCCGCCTTGTGAGGTCGGCAATGTCTGCGTGGTTTCTGGAGGCATGAGATCGGTGGCCGAGGAAGAGCCCGGGAATGCGGGCGGTCCCGCCCTGAGCGGCGGTGGGCGCGTCGCTCCGGTTCGGGTGTTCATCTCCTACGCCCATGACTATCTGGAGCACGAGGAACGCGTCCGGGAGTTCTGGACGTTCCTGCGGTCGCACGGAATCGATGCCCGGCTGAAGCGGCGACAGGACGCGACCTGACCGTCAGCCAGCAGCGAATGGCCTACCTGACAAGTCTTCAAGCCAGCCGAGGCGCCGAATGATTCGAGTGGACTCGCCGGACGTGGACACGCTCACGCCGGCAGGTCTGCCGTGTTGGGGCGGGCTCGTGAGTGCGTAACAGTGTCATGACACTGTTACGCAC
>JBOHHF010000144.1:0-4777 GCA_050700495.1 Pseudonocardiaceae bacterium | reverse complement strand
ACCCTGCCCATCAGGCTCCAGCGAGCCACCCACGTGATCTTCCTGGACCTGCCCGCCACCACCTGCCTGTGGGGCATCGCGCAACGCCGCTGGCGCTACCGCGGCGGCCAGCACAACCAGGCCGGCGTGTACGACCGGATCACCTGGGGCTTCCTCACCTACATCTGGGGATACCGCCGCGAGATGGCACCCCGCGTGCGCGCCCTGCTCACCGAGCACGCCAGCCACGCCCAGGTCCACATCGTCCGGTCCCGCCGCGCCGCCAACCAACTCACCGAACAACTCCACAACGCCGTAGCCATACGCCGCTGACCCATGGCCGGAGCTGACCCCTCCGTGCCCCCCACGCAGCCGCGCCCACCCAGATCCTCAGCCACCGCCCAGCGGTTCGGCCAGCATCCCTTCACCGACCCGGCACAGGTCCCCGCGCTCTATGCCGACCAGATCCGGGTGCGGCGTCGCAGCCGCGCCCTGCTCGACGCCAAAATCCAAGGAATGCACGTCGGCGAGGTCATCGCCGAACTCCTCGACACCGCCGCCCCCGACCTTGCCACCACCCACGGCGTCATCGCCGATATCGGATGCGGAACAGGTCACCCCACCCGGACCCTGGCCCAGCACTTCCGCCACGCGCGGTTGCTGGCCCTCGACGCCTCAGCCCCGATGCTCACCGCAGCCCGGACCCACCTGCGCGAGCACCTGGCCACCGGCGCCCACCGCGTCACCTACCTCCAGGCCGATTTCCATCACCTACCGTTGGCCGACGCCGCCTACCACGCCGCGGTGGCGGTGTTCTGCCTCTACCACTCGCCCCACCCCGCCCGGGCCATCACCGAGATCACCCGCTGCCTGGTCCCCGGTGGGGCCGCGGTCCTGGTCACCAAATCTTCCGACAGCTACCACGAACTCGACGACCTGGTCGCCGCCACCGGCCTCGACCCCGCCGCCACCCACCGCCGGAGCCTCTACGAGACCGCGGACAGTACCCGCCTGCCCGAGCTGACCGCCACCGCCCTGACCGTGGAAACCGTCCTCCACGACCGGCACGTCTTCCGGTTCCGCGACGCCCACCACCTGGCCGAATACCTGATCACCGTACCCAAGTACCAGCTACCCGAGCCGGTGCGCACCGTGCCCGGCGCGCTCGCCGCCGAACTACGCCGCTGCGGCGACGGCCCGGTCACCACCACGTCCACCATCACCTACGTCATCGCCCGCAGGCCCGCATGACCATGACCATGACCCAGCCCACCCCCCGGCGGTGGACCAAGCGCTACCCGAATCCCGCGTTGTGCCAGACGGCGGCCGCCCACCACCAGTGGCTGGCCGGCCTGGGGGCCCCTGTCCCCGCGCTGCGCGGCATCGGTGAGCGACACCTGGACTTCGATCACGTGACCGGCCGCCACGCCCAGCCCCGCGACCTGCTCCAGATCGCCGACCTGCTCGGGCGGCTGCACCGCATCGCCTACACCACCGACCTGCACCACACCCGGCTGGACCACCCCCACACCACCAGCACCGGACTGACCATCCCCGACTTCCTCACCCCCCGCCGCAGCGCCATCACCACCCTCCTGACCAGCGGAACCGTGCCCTCCGCCCCGTTGACCGCCGACCAAGCCATCCAGGAGCTGGAAACCGCCGCCGACCGCCCGGCGTGCCTGTACAAAGACAGCAACCCACGCAACTTCCTCATCGCCACCGCCGCAGGAAGATCCGAGGTTGTCCTGGTCGACTTCGACGTCCTCACCCTCGCCCCAGCCGGATACGATCTGGCCAAACTCATCGTCACCCTCACCATGACCCACGGCCCGCTACCCAACACCCAGCTCCGGGCGGCGCTGGCCGCCTACAACACCGCCCTTACCGACGCCCCCACCCGCCTGAGACCGGTGCCCTGGACCGCGTTGATGACCTGGGCGAATATCCACCACATCCTCACCAGCCCGTACCTCGGTCGCGGCGGCTACCGGCACCACTGGACCGGTGAGCCCACCTAGCTCCTCCACCTCCCGGCCAGTTACTCATCGTCGTCGGGCAGGTCCGGTCGCGCAGCGGGCGGCGACCGGTGCCGGTCAGCTCCGGAGCGTGAAAACTGTAGTGACCGTGCACATTGATGTGCCTGTACCAGTAGGGATGCAGGCGGGCGACGTCCTCATCCCGCACTGGGTAACCGGACTCCCGCAACGGCGGTACATCAAATCGACCGCGAACAGCGAGTCCCGCGGCGTGCCCGACAGCACCATCCCGGCCAGCCCCACCCCCTGATCATTGATCATATTCAGGAGCGTGCTGCCCTTCTTACGGCCGAAGTACTTCGGGTTGGGCCGGGCATCGATGCTGCGCACCGGAACCACGAAACGGGTGCCGTCCACCGCGGCGACCAGCCCACCGCCCCATAACTGCGCCGTGGCGATCCCGGCCTGCCCAGCGATAAGCACGGCGTTGGCGCCGGCGTGACTCTCCGCGCGCACATAGTTCTGGTAGACATGCCCGATCCGGGACCGGGTCAACGCCTCCACCCCCGGAGTCACGACCGGAACCCAGCCGACGTTGAGCGACTGCGCGGTAAGCACCGCGGCCAGAGTGACATCAAGATCCTCGCTGATCCGCGCCCCACCACCGGACACATGGGTATACGCGGCCGCGAACTCCGGATGCCAGCCCATCACCTCCAAGATCAGCTCCCCAATATCAACACGGGGCATCATCGCCTGGCAGCACCGCCGCAAGTCGACCAGCGACGGCGGCTCAGGGATCGCCTTGAGCGCCGCGGCGTGCTTGGTCGGGCCCGCATCAAGCAGGCCCGGCAAGCCCTTCAGCGCGGCCAGCACCGGCGCGGCGTCCGCAGTCGCCCCGAACTCGATCGTTTCCACCAGCAACCGCAAGAACCTGCGCACCAGCGGAAGCGACTCAGCAACGCTGACCGCCACTCGCCGTCAGGATCGGCATCCGGCGGCAGGATCTGGTGGATGCTGGCCACCGAGACCCGCAGCTCAGCACGAGAGGCCACATTCTCGATCGCATCCCACAGCACACCGACCGTGATGTCCTCGCCCCACTCCTGCACCTCCAGCAGCACGCTCACCGCCGCGGCCAGTCGGCGGGCATCCTTGCACAGCCGCGGATACCGCCTGACCTTGTCAGCGCTGGACTGGCGCTCCGCCCGCGCCAGCAGTTCGCTGGTCATGATGACCTCGAACAGCTCCAGGGCGTCATCGGTGGCCTTGGCCTCCAGGTACGCGACAGTGGCCAGCAGCGTCGCCAACTTCTTGGAGTACGGCATCGTCCGCCGCAGGTCAGTCGCGTTGGACGTCATCCCCCGCCGCGCCAGATCCGCGCGCCATCGAAACAGCCATACGCCGCCACCTGCCCCGCGGTCAGAAACCCCTTCTCATCCTCACCCTCAGACACCGACACGGCCGGTCAACATACGCAACCCTCACCATGATCACTGCCTCGCGGCCAGCCTAGATCCTTAGCGCCAGTTTTCGCAAGATCGTTGGTCACGGGCCAGCTCCGCTGTGAGCCGGTGATAGTCAGGTCCTCATTGCCCCTACGAGGAATTGCAACCCGAACTGCAATAGAAGCCGGAATGAACTAACTTATTCAATTTTAGGGCCCGATTTCGCCTCAGCTGGCATCGCCACACGACGATCCCGCTCATTCAATCGGTGCGGCAGGCCGCCAGGCGTGCCTGCATCGCACGGAAATCCTTATCATTCTTCATGGTGACAATGTCGGAATTTTACGGACCGGTCGTTCCGATGGTAATGACACGCACCCGACTGAGAATTCACTCGATTGGACTAGTTATTTAAGCGCGGTTACTAAGCTTACGGCAACGATCAACAGTCCCTTCTGGTTTATGCCTTCCCTGATCCTCTCCCGCCTCGCCGAGTCGGAGCTGCCACAGGGCACTGATGGGCATCGCCCGCAGCTTTGGTCCGAACGGTAGCGTCGTGTTGCCGGTGTAGAGGACGATGCCCACGAGGAAGTCGTCGCCTAGCTTGTCGGCCAGTCGTTGCAGGCCGTTGAAGTCGTCGGATCTGACTGTTGAGGCGGCCTTCACCTCGATGCCGACGACCTGACGTTGACGGTTCTCGAGTACGGCGTCGACCTCTACCTTGTTGTGGTCACGATAGTGGTAGAGGTCGGCAAGTTCCTGCGACCATGTGAGCTGGCGGGCAAGCTCCGAGACGACGAAGCCTTCAAGTAGTGGCCCGAACGGGGCGCCGGGGCGGCGTAGCGTGTGAGCATCGAGCGCGAGCAGGCGTGCGGCTATTCCCGAGTCGACGAAAACGAGTTTGGCGGCGGCGGTAGCTCGGGTGCCGAGGTTGCGTGACCAACCGGGCACGCGTTTGATCAGGAAAACCTCCTCGAGTAGACGCAGGTAGCGCGCAACAGTGGGGCGCGAGATCTGCAGCTCTGATTCGAGACTGCCGGCTGCGACCAACAGGCCCGACCGCGCGGCCAGCAGCCGGATGAGTGTGGTCAGCTGCGGGGCGCGTTCGATCTCGGCCAGCTGCCTGACCTCCCGATCAATGAGGTTCTGCACGTATGCGTCGAAGAACCGTCCGCGGCGACGTGGGTCGGTGCGGACGACGGCCTCAGGCAGCCCGCCGCGCACGACGCGGTCGGCGTAGTCGGCGCGGGTGATGGTCGATTCATGGCGTATGTCAGGGCCGAGTCGAAACGCCGTGTCGATGAAGGCATCTGGAGCGCTGTCGATCTCACCTTGCGAGAACGGCCACAACTCGATGGTCTCCATGCGACC
>JBOHHF010000143.1:0-17556 GCA_050700495.1 Pseudonocardiaceae bacterium | reverse complement strand
ACGAGCGAGGCACCCGACACGAGTACGCCCGCTGGCATCCTGCGGCTAGGCAATGCCTTCTGCGACGCCAAGGCCCTGCTGATCGCAGTCGAGCTGGATCTGTTCACCGCCCTGCATAACGATCCGGCCACCGAGGAGCAGGTCCGCCAGCGGCTCGGGCTGCACGGCCGCGGGCTGTCCGATTTTCTCAACCTGCTCGTCGCGCTGGGCTTGTTGAGACGCACCAACGGTGGGTATGGCAACGCGGCGGGCGCAGACGGGTACCTGGTGCGCGGTGAGAGGTCCTACGTCGGTGGCTTTCTGGAGCGGTCCAACCGCAATCTGTACCCGGCCTGGGGGAGACTCGCGCAGGCTCTGCGAACCGGTGAGCAGCAGTCCGGCAGCGACTTCACGAAGGTGCTGAACAACCCGGCCGTTCTTGCCCAATTCGTCGACATGATGGACGCCCTCACGAACATGGTGGGACCGCCGCTGATCGACAGCTTCGACTGGCCGGACAGCGGAACGGTGCTAGACGTCGGTGGCGCGCGAGGCAACCTCGCCGCCCAGGTCGTCAAAGCCCAGCCGCAGCTGACCGGCATCGTGTTCGACCTGCCGCAAATGACACCGCTGTTCGACGAGATGATCAGCCAATACGGCCTGACCGGCACAGTTCAGTTCCACGGCGGCGACTTCTTCACTGACGAGCTGCCACCGGCCGATGTCGTGATCATGGGACATGTACTACACGATTGGAACCCCGACCAGCGACGCATACTGGTAGCGAAAGCGTTCCGCGCGGTGTCTCCCGGCGGTGCGCTGCTGGCTTATGACCGGATGCTCGACGACCAACCCGACCATGTCGAGAACCTGGTCATCAGCCTGGACATGCTGCTAGTCACCGAAGGTGGCTCTGAGTACCCGGTGAACGAGCTACGCACCAACGCTCAGAACACCGGCTTCACCTCCATCACCGACCAACCACTCGGGGACTACGACACCTTGATGATCTGCCACAAGAGCACCTGACACAGCACTCGGCATCCACCTGAAGGGGTGTCCATTGGAGGAGACGCATCCGATCCCCTGCTGAACTACCGGACGCTCTGTCCCGCCGGGAGCTGGTCGGTGCTGGATTGAGACTACGCCTTCAGGTAAGTAGTACCACTCAAGAGTTACGTGGAGCTACTGATTGCGACGTGGCGCTCCCCGTGGGCACCGTATGTGAGGCTGATCCGGCTCTGCCGCCGGTGAGGTGCCTTCCGGGCCCGGGCGACCGGGGCCACCTTTCCTAGGGGGATCGATGTCTGACGTGATGAGCTTCGCCGAGCTCGGCGAGCAATACGTGGAGCTGTTGCCCGCCCGTACCGTCCTGTCGCTGCTGCCCGCAGGCACCGGCGCCAACGGTGACGCGGGTACTCCCGGCCCCAGCGGCCAGGGTACTTCCAAGTTCACCTTTTTCGGGATCTTCGGCTACGGCGGGTCCGACTCCAGCTACACCTTCAGTGCCACCGGCAGCGGTGCTCACGGCAACCACGGCTGAGCGGACAACCCGCGCCCCCACTACCCGCGCCGCGCCCACTGGGTGGCGTGGCGGACTCGCGTCTTGCGCGGCACCGTGGACGGCGCGCTCTCTGGCGCAGCTGACCGGCTTGTGCACGCTACGATCCGTTGCCGGGCGCCGATACACTCCAGCTACTCCCACCGCGAGCCTCCACGGATTGATCATGCTCAGGCGGTGCGGACGGCTAGGGGTGCACGACTTGGTATCTTGGAAAGTCCCCTGGGATGTTCCCAGCCGCCCACAGGTTCCCGTGCAACCTCGCCGTCCCGTCGCAGAAGGTGGATGCATCGCGTGTCGGTTCCCCCAACAGAGTCTGACGTGCTGGCTGCGGAGCAGGACTACCTCACGCTGCTCTATCAGCATCTCGACGAGCGCCGGCGCTACACCAAGCAACGGCTCGTCGAGGTCCTCCGAGGCGCCACTACCGGGACACCCCAAGCGCTCAGCGAGCGCGACGCGGCTGCCGCGATGTACTCCGACCAGCTCGCCACCCTGGACGGTGTGGAACAGGGACTGTGCTTCGGACGGCTCGATCTCGACAGCTGTACCGACGGGGAAGGCCCAGAAAACAGTGACCCAGAAAACAGTGACCCGGAAACCGGCTGGGAGGAGCGGCGGTACATCGGGCGGCTCGGGCTGCTCGACGAGGAGAACGACTACGAGCCGCTGCTCATCGACTGGCGGGCGCCCGCGGCGCGTCCGTTCTACACCGCGACCGCCGCCTGCCCCGAGGGCGTTCGCCGCCGCAGGCACATCCGAACTCGCAGCCGAACCGTGCTCGGCGTCGATGACGAGGTGCTCGACCTCGAAGGTGCCCGGCAGGACCCGACCCGCACCAGCCTGACCAGCGAGGCCGCGCTGATGGCTGCCTTGACGGCCAGCCGGACCGGCCGGATGTCCGACATCGTCGCGACCATCCAGGCCGAGCAGGACCGGATCATCCGCGCCAAGCCGCAGGGAGTGCTGGTCGTGCAGGGCGGTCCGGGAACGGGCAAGACCGCGGTCGCGCTGCATCGGGCGGCCTACCTCCTCTACACGCATCGCCAGCAGCTCGCCAAACGGGGTGTCCTGGTGGTCGGACCCAACTCGACGTTCCTGAGCTACATCGGGCAGGTGCTGCCCTCGCTGGGTGAGACCAGCGTGCTGCTGTCCACGGTCGCCCAGCTGCACCCGGGGCTGCATGCTCGCGGCGTGGAACCCGCCGAGGCCGCCGCGGTCAAGGGGCGCGTGGAGATGGCGAAGGTGGTGGCCGCAGCGGTCCGGGAGCGCCAGCAGATACCCGCGGCGCCCATCGTGCTCAACGTCGAGGCTCAGCCCGTCCGGCTGGACGCGGAGGTGTGCCTGCCGGCCCGCGCCCGGGCACGGCGCTCCCGCCGGCCGCACAATGAGGCCAAGCCGATCTTCCACCGTGAGGTGGTGACGGCACTGGCCCAGCAGATCGCCAGCGGCCTGGACGGTCAGAACCTGGGCAGCGAATTGCCGGATAGCGGATTACCGGGTGCGGGAGTGCTCAATCGAGGCGATCTGGCGGACATCCGCGCCGAGCTGCGGGCCAGCCCGGAGCTGACCGCCGCGCTGGATCAGTTGTGGCCGACGCTGTCGCCTGAACAGCTGCTCACCGACCTCTACGCCGATCCGCAGCGGCTGGCCACCGCTGCCCACCGGGTGTTGCGTCCCGACGAACGTGACCTGCTGGCACGACCTGCGGCCAGCCCGGATACCGACCCCGGGCAGGTCTGGACTCCCGCTGACGTGCCGCTTTTGGACGAAGCTGCTGAGTCGTTGGGCTCCGACGGCAGCGCCGAGGCCGCCCGGGAGGCCGCTGCGTTGCGCGCGGAGCTGCAGTACGCCCAGGGCGTGCTGGACATCCTGGATCTGGACGAGGACCTGGACCCTGAGCTGCTGCGCGCCACCGACATCGTCGACGCCGGCCGGCTGGCAGACCGTCAGCAGCAGCGCCATTACGGCAGCACTGCCGAGCGTGCGGCAGCCGATCGGACCTGGACTTACGGTCACGTGATCATCGACGAGGCACAGGAGCTGTCCCCGATGGCGTGGCGGGTGCTGATGCGACGCTGCCCCAGCCGCTCGATGACGGTGGTCGGCGACCTGGCCCAGACCGGGGACCGAGCCGGCGCGGCCTCCTGGCAGGACGTGCTCGGGCCCTACGTGGCGCAGCGGTGGCGGCTGGAACAGCTGACCATCAACTACCGGAACCCGGCCGAGATCGCGGAGCTGGCCGACCAGGTGCTCGCCGCCCTCGACATCGACATCATCCCACCGCAGTCGGTGCGCCGAACGGGCGTGCCCCCCCGCGCGGTTCCGATGGTCACCCTGCCGGACGGGCTGCCCGCGGTGGTCGCCGAGGAGGCAGCTGCGGTGGGTGACGGTCGGGTCGCCGTGCTGGGGCCCGCCGCCAGCGTGGACGAGCTTCGCAAGATCGTTCCTGCGGCGAGCCAAGACGATCTCGATGCGCAGGTGACCGTGCTGACCGTCACCCAGGCCAAAGGCCTGGAGTTCGACGCGGTGGTGCTGGTCGATCCAGCGGCGATCGTGGCTGAGTCACCGCGCGGCCTCAACGACCTGTACGTCGCCCTGACCCGCAGCACCATGCGGCTGTGCATCGTGCACCCCGACGGGCTACCCGAGGTGCTCGCGAAACGGTTACAGGGCACGCCTTAACCCTCGCCGCGCGATCCTTGCAGGACCCAGTGGTAAGCACCGGCGTGCGGAGTGTCGTGGCCCCAGGTCACCTGGGTCTGACCGGTGGGCAGACACTCGGTGTGGATCACGCCGAGATTGTTCCGCTCGGTAAGCCGCTCTCCAGTCCAGGAGGCCGGAAAGACGACCTTCAGGGTGAGGCCGCTGGTGGTCGTGGGGTGCCGTTGATCGAAGGTGGAAGTAGCCCAGGTCAGGAAATCCTGGCCCGAGTTGCGCAGCGGGTTCCACAACCTCGGCGAACGGTAGCGCAGCATCCATTCGGTGTCGTCGTGCAGTCCGGGCTGAAACAAGATCATCAATAGTGGTCTGCCGTCCACATCCTGAACTGGGTGGACGTCGGCCTGGGTGTCCTGGCCGACCACACCGCAGTCCAGGGCAAGGTCGTCCAGCTCGAACGGTGGACCGTCCGGCCAGGGCACGATCGGGCCCAGAATCCGGTAGACGAGGTAAGGTCTCGGCCTGGTCCAGTGCCGCTCGACAACGATGTCCTGTCCGTCCTGCTCACCAACCAGGAGAGTGATCTCGACGCGATCCTCGAACAGTGGGACCTGCCGATCGACCAGCCCGCGTACCGCGGCGGCGTAGCAGCGCAGCTGCCGCTCGCAATCCGACAGATCACGACGGTGCTGCGACAGCGGAGGAGCTAGGCCCTCTGAGGTATCCGGTGACCCTGGGCCGGACAGCCCGGCACTGGCGTCGCTTCCCTGGTACAGCACTGCAAGCTGGGCTCGCCGGCGCACCCCCGTCTTGCGGAACAGCGTGCGCAGGTGTGTTTCCACCGTCCGGCGCGAGATAGCCAGGCGAGCGGCGATCTCGTCGTTGCTGAGCCCATCGATCACAAGATGAAGCACTTCATCCTCGCGATGGGTCAGCTCAGTTCGTGTCATAAGTCGCTCCTCCGCCGCGCACTCATATTACGTAGGTGTGAGCTCGTAGTGCAGCTTGCAGCCACGATGTTTATACCGGTATTCTACCAGTAACAACACCTACGCATTTATATGACACGTACGTGTTTCTTGAGGGAGGTGCTCGCATGGCACGGCGCCCGACCGCACCGCTCGCCACGCACCCCGAAGGCAGCTTCCGACGGGCCATGGCGTCCACGGCATCGATGAGGAAGGGGCAATCGATCATGTCGATATCTCGTCGGAGCGCGACACGCCTCCCCGGAACCCGGCCGCCGGGCCGCGGCCAGGGAGTGAGACGTCGTGGCGGAACACACCGCAGTGCACGATGACCGAGCTGGTTCTGGGCGCGATCCTACTGGTCTGCTTCGGGCTGCTACTCGGAGCGACTTGGACTGTCCAGGCCCTGCAGCCCAAGCTGCGCCGGCAGGCCGAGGAACGCCGCAGGCTGAACGAAGAGTGGTCGGCGGTTCGCACCGCCCGTCAGCGCCGGGGCAGGTGCCCGCACTGCGCGAGTCCGCTATCCGAACGGGACTGGTCCATCGAACCGAGGGCCGTAGAGGATCAACCGGATGATGACGACTGAGCTCGGCAGTACCGGGAGCTAGCGGATCACGATCGGCCGGGGGCCGTCATCAGGCCCGCAACCCGGAGCGGTCGAACTCGTCGCGCTGCACCCCGACGACGAACGCTGCCCACCCCTCACGGGTGAACCCGAGCACCGGCCCTAGTGGGTTCTTCGAGTCCCGAACCCAGACATGCTCTTGGCGGCGGGTGACCTCAGCGCAGTCGATCGTGTTCGGGCTACTTGCACTGCTCTTCTGCCAGGAGGCCGTGGCGGGAGGCGGAGGCACCTTAACCATGCCGTACTCCTTCTGCTGCGGGGACGGCACGTCTCTGGCTGCTAGTGATGACGTCATCGGGACTCCCCATGAAGCGCTCGTCCGTAGACGAGGCAGTGACAATACCGGCAGCGGACGTGCGCGTCAGACGGCTGGGTCCGCACCTCAACCGGCTCAGGACACCCGTGTGACGATCACATTATAACCTGGTAACGCGTCTGAATTGATCAGAAGCTTTCCCCTCCGCTGCCATCAAGGACACCCACCTCTGATCTGAAGATGGCGCAGTGGCAGCGGTCGTAGTGCAAGCAAGCGCTTCGACACCCTGCGGACAGGTGACCTCACCATGCCAGGTGGCAGTCGGACAGCCACCTGACTGCTACCGGTCGACCAGATTTTCCCAGCTCAGAGAGCTCCGATCCCGATGCCACATGACTTAATGCCACGTGCCCTACGCGAGATGCGGTCTGCGTGCTAGCATCATGCCAACTAGCGTGGCGCCAGCGCACAAACCGAAAGGAAGCGTAAGGCCAGTGAGCCCAATGGCAGGTGTCAATCGTGAGGAAGCAGAGGGGATGACCGCAGTCCAGGATCCCACGGTGCAGCGCCGTCGACTCCGCGACGAACTCAGGAGAGCACGCGACGCCGCCGGGCTCAGACAGGCCGATGTTGCCCACGCCATGGACTGGTCACCGTCCAAGCTCATCCGCATCGAGCGGGGGGATGTCAGCGTCTCGACCAACGACCTGAAAGCCCTGCTCAGCCATTACGGCGTGAAGGACAAGGGGAAGGTCAACGGTCTACTCGAACTCGCCAGGTCAGCTCGGGGGGCGTCCTTCTACGACCGGTACGCCGATGTACTCCCGCCCGGCTTCAAGGAGTACTTGGCGTACGAGGCATCGGCGTCCGTCACCCGCCAGTGCCAGCCCATCCTGATTCCCGGCTTGCTCCAGACCGAAGAGTACGCCCGAGGGCTGTTCGAGGGCACAGGCATGGTCGACCCGGAGAACGCGGACAGGGGATGGGCCATCCGACAGCACCGCCAGGAGGTGCATGAGCGGGAGACGCCTCCGGAGATGCTCTTCGTTCTGGACGAGGCAGCCTTGCGGCGCCACGTTGGTCGGGGAAACGCGATGCGTAAGCAGCTACAACGGCTCAAGGAGTATGCGGCGGAGCCGCATATCAGCATCCAGATCATGCCGTTCACCCGTGGCGCCCACCCAGGCATGTCGGGGAGCTTCATGTTACTGGAGTTCGCCGACCCGAGCCTGGCCGACCTGCTGCACCTGGAGGGCTTCAACTCCACCACCATCCGTGATGACACCGAGCAGATCGCTCTGTATCTCGACAGGTTCGCCCAGCTGCAGGAGCTGGCACTGTCACCGGACGAGAGCGTCGACTTCCTTGACGTGCTGATCGAGGAGATGCCCTCGTCCGACCTCCCCCGGAACGACGCAGATAAGGATAAGGAGGCCAGCTGAACTACCAAGAGTTAGCTCGTCGTCAAAATTCACCCAGACGACGGACGTTGTCAGGAAAATGCTGGAGCCGGTGCTCTACACACCGACCCCAGCAACACCCAACCCCTCCCAGCCATAGGAGCAGATTGGATGACTCAGTGTACCAATGAACGCGACGGGTGGCCCGCCCACTTCAGCGTGTCCCACCAGTTGCACCGTCATGCGTCGTGTCGTCGGCGTGTCTGCGGCGGCGAAGGAAGCGGCGCCGGCTAGCACGGCCCAGTGGTAACGGTCCTTGGGTCCGATCCGGTGCCGGGTCGGACCCAAGGTCGTGGAGGGTCACCGGCCCGACAGAGCCGAGACCCGGGTTCGGGTGGCGTGGCGTTGGTAGGCGTCCCGAGCGGCGGCGGCGCCGGACAGCTGCAGGGCACCCCAGTCAACGTCGGGATGGCCGGCCAGCCGGGTGGGTATCTCATAGAGCCGGCCGGGAGCCGGCTAAATCACCGTGGTCTGCTCGGTCAGCACGGGGACGAACGGCAGGACCAGCGTGATGAGCACGCCTGCCAACCCGACCAGCAGGGCGACGGTGGTGCCAGCCCGCTGGCGGGCCGGTAGCCGTAAATGCAGCGGACAATAAACGAGACCCTCCGCGGTGACGGGCTGGACAGGTTCGAACTGGAGAAGGCTATGACACGGTGTCGCCCGCTACCCCCTCGACTCCTTACCGACTCCTTGGCGTCTACAGACAGCTCACGCTCATCAGCTGCGCGCCCCTTGCAGTACCCAGAGGTATGTCCCGGCGTCCGGAGTGCGTGGTGCCAGGTCAGCTCGGTCTGACCGGTTGGCAGGCGCTCAGCGTGGACCGCACCGAGATTGCTCTGTTCGGTAAGCCGTGGCGGACGCGGTTAATAACAAGCTTGGGTCAGTGCGCACGGCCGTTCAGATCGAGTATCGAGTTGACGGAGATAGTAAACGGTGCCGCCTGACCCCAGGCGGCGGGCGCCGGGTCCGGTCGGTAGCCTCGGCGCCGATGTCTGAGACCGTTATACGGAGCCTCGCCGGGTGGGGGCGCACCGCGCCGACCAGCGCCCGGGTGCTGGTCAATCCGACCGTCGAGGCCATCCAGCGAGCCGTCCGCGACTCCGGAGAGCGCGGGGTGATCGCCCGTGGGCTGGGCCGGTCTTATGGCGACCCGGCGCAGAATGCGGGTGGGCTGGTCGTCGACATGACGGGGCTGAACCGGATCCGCTCCATCGACGCGGGCAGCGGCCTGGCCGTGGTGGACGCCGGTGTCAGCCTCGATGCGCTGATGCGTGCCGCGCTGCCGTTCGGCTTGTGGGTTCCGGTACTGCCCGGTACCCGGCAGGTCACCGTGGGCGGCGCGATCGCCGCAGACATCCACGGTAAGAATCACCACACGGCAGGTACTTTCGGCAACCATGTGCGGGCGATCGACCTGGTCACCGCTGACGGACCGGTCACCACGCTGACTCCGGACGACGAGCTGTTCTGGGCCACCGTCGGCGGCATGGGGCTGACCGGGATCATCGTGCAGGCGACGATCGCGCTCACCCAGGTCGAGTCCGCGTACTTCGTCGTCGACACCGACCGTACCGCCAACCTCGACGAGTTGAT
The DNA here is from genome assembly GCA_050700495.1 of Pseudonocardiaceae bacterium. Classification (GTDB taxonomy): domain Bacteria; phylum Actinomycetota; class Actinomycetes; order Mycobacteriales; family Pseudonocardiaceae. Next base: position 8,450 of record JBOHHF010000143.1, on the reverse strand, counting down.
GTCCCTGCTCACCGACGGCTCCGACGACCACTACGACTACTCCGCCGCCTGGTTCGACGCCATCTCGACGGGCGCGAAGCTGGGCCGCGCGGTGCTCACCCGTGGCTCCCTGGCCCGGCGTGACCAGCTGCCGCCGAAGCTGCGCCGCGCCCCGCTGGCCTTCGACGCCCCTCAACTACTTACCGCGCCGAACGTCTTTCCCCACGGTCTGGCCAACCGGGCGATCTTCAGTGCAATGAGCGAGGCCTGGTACCGCAAGGCACCCCGGCGGCGCCGTGACGAGGTGCAGAACCTGACCGCCTTCTACCACCCACTGGACATGATCGGGGAATGGAACCGGGCGTACGGTCCGCGCGGTTTCCTGCAGTACCAGTTCGCGGTGCCCTTCGGGGCAGCGGACGCCTTCCGGCGCATCGTGGCGGACATCGCGCGCTCCGGGCACGTCTCCTTTCTCAATGTGCTCAAACGTTTCGGCCAGGCCAGCCAAGCGCCGCTGTCGTTCCCCCAGCCTGGCTGGACGATCACCGTGGACTTCCCGATCCGCCGGGGTCTGGCGGAGTTCTGCGATCGGCTCGACGAGCAGGTACTCGAGGCCGGCGGACGGCTCTACCTGGCCAAGGAATCCCGGACCTCCGCAGCCACCCTGCACCGGATGTACCCGCGGATCGACGAGTGGCGCAAGATCCGCGCCGCCGCCGATCCCGACGGGATCTTCGTTTCCGACCTCTCCAGGAGACTCGAACTGTGACAAAGGAAAATCCGTGATCGACGCTGTGGGCAACCCCCAGTCCCTGCTGCTGCTGGGCGGCACCTCCGAGATCGCGCTGGCCACCGCGGAGCGCTACGCCACCCGACGGTCGCTGCGGGTGGTGCTGGCAGCACGCCCGTCGCCGCGATTGGACGCCGCCGCCGCGCGGCTGGAGCGGGTGGGCGCCACGGTGGTGGCGCTGCCGTTCGACGCGGCGGACACCGCCTCGCATCCGGAGACGATCGAAAAGGCCTTCGCCGACGGCGACATCGATGTCACCCTGGTCGCCTTCGGGCTGCTCGGCGACCAGGAGAAGGCCTGGACCGATCACACCACGGCGGTGGAACTCGCGCAGGTCAACTACGTGGGTGCGGTATCGGTCGGGGTGCTGGCAGCCAAGGCGCTGCAACGGCAGGGTCACGGCGCGCTGGTCGCGCTGTCGTCTGTCGCGGCGGAGCGACCCCGGCGCGCAAACTTCAGCTACGGCTCCACCAAGGCCGGCCTGGACGCCTTCTACACCGGCCTCACCGAGGCCCTGCGGCCATCCGGGATCACGGTGTCGGTGATCCGCCCCGGCTTCGTGCACACCAAGATGACCGCTGGCATGAAGGCCGCCCCGCTGGCGGTCACCCCGGAGCAGGTCGCCGAGGTGATCGTGGACGCCGTGGCACACGGCCGCGAGCAAGCGTGGGCGCCGGCCCCGATGCGGTTCGTCATGTCCGCACTGCGGCACGTGCCGCGTCCGATCTTCCGCCGCCTCCCGATCTGAGCGCCGGAATCAGTTTTCCGGTAGATCGCAACCCTGCGGGTATAGGGACGCGACCTGATCGACCGGGCCGATATCAGTCACGATGATGCGCAGTGCGTCGGCCAGGTCCCGCCCTGACGGAGCACTGTCCGGGTCGGTCAGCCATTGCACGAGCAGCCCGCTCAGCAGTGCGTGGTAGAACCCGCCTACTACCTGCGCCTTCTCCTTCTCGACCGCGGGGTCGACGTTCTGCAGCAACGACGCCAGCCCCAGCCGTCCTTGCCGTTGCGCGTCGGCCAGGAACTCACGTATCTCCGGCGCACGGTCGATCTGCGCGAAGATCTCGAACTGTGCCGCTCACAATGGCCGGTACGCCGCCAACGACTCTGCTACCCGCGTCCACGCCGCCTCGACCGCTCCATCGGCGTGGCCTCGGGATCGGTCTCGGTAGCCAGCGCTCGCTCGAGCTCCTCGCCCCACTCCATGGTCGCCTGCATCAGCGCCGCGTTGAGCAGCGTCTCCTTGGACCCGAAGTGGTAACCGATGGCGGCCAGGCTGACGCCGGCGGCCGCCGCGATGTCACGCGCGGTCGTGCGCCCGTACCCGGCGCCCCAAGTGGACACCACCTTCGGCGGAGACGAGACGGCGATGATCAATGCAGCGGCCGGCGCGAGCGTCTGGCTGAGCTGGATAGTCAACCGGCTGGTCGCCGAGTGGTGGTTGCAGCGCGAGCGGGCTGCCCGCCATCGCGCGCTGCGATAGGTGCGGCTCACGGCCGCCGGGGCCCGCGCCCCGTCTTGAGGGGGCACGGGTCACAAGAGAATCTAACTGAGAGCGAAGACGAACATGGCCATGAAGGCGACGTTGATGAAGTACGCCGCCTCACATAGGCCGATGATGAGGAACATCGTGGTGTAGAGCCGGGCCTGAGCCTCGGGCTGGCGGGCGATCCCGTTGATGGTGGCGGCGCCTACCAGCGCCGAGGTCAGGATGCCCAGTGCCATGCCGTACTCGCTATCCGACGCCAGCTTCACCGCGTCGTCGAAGGTGGCGAAGCGGGTCGCCGACGCGGTGAGATCCTCAACCCCGGCCATCTCCCACCCGGCCCAGCTCTTCGCCCACGGGTGAGGGGAACTAGAGGTATACGGCGGCGACGAGGGTGAGGACGAGGCAGCCACCCAGCACCTGGAGGACGCGGTCGCCGATGGCGAGCTCTTCGGGTTCGCCACCGTTGCCACCGTCGACGTCCACGGCGTAGCGCAGCACGGCCATGACGAAGGGCACCAGGGAGATGATCGGCCAGCGCGAGTCGTTGATCTGGCTGAGCTGAAACGCCCACAGACCGTAGGTCATGATCAGCACGGTGGCCGACAATGTCCACACGAAACGCAGGTAGGACGCGGTGTAGCCGGCCAGTGACTTGCGGATCTTCGCGCCGGTACGCTCAGCGAGCCGGATCTCGGCGTAGCGCTTGCCGGCCACCATGAACAGCGACCCGAACGCGGCGGCGAGCAGGAACCACTGGGACAGCTCGATCCCCGCGGCGGCGCCACCCGCGATGGCCCGCAACAGGAAGCCGGACGCGACGATGGCGATGTCCACCACCGGCTGGTGCTTGAGCCACAAGCAGTACGAGACCTGCACGGCGATGTAGACCACGGTGACGATGGCCAGGTCGGGCGACGCCAGGAAGGACACTCCGATCGCGGCCGCGAACAGCAGTATCGCGACGATCAACGCTAGTTGCGGTGCCACCACCCCGGCGGCGATCGGCCGGTTGCGCTTGGTCGGGTGGGCCCGATCAGCCTCGACGTCCTGGACATCGTTGACCAGGTACACCCCGGATGCAGCGAGCGAGAACGCGACGAAAGCGATCCCGACCGCGATCAGCACCTGCAGCTGGAACAGGTAACCGCCGGCAAAGGGGGCGGCCAGCACCAGGACGTTCTTCAACCACTGCCGGGGCCGCATGGTGCGGACCAGCCCGGTGACCGGGTTGGTCCGCGCAACGAGGCGGTCCTGCTGGGTCGTGGCGGTCATCGCCATCCTCTCGGGGAGCTTGAACGCAGTCGCCGGCGCACCCCGGCACCGATGGCGGCGCCCAGGGCGGAACCCACGAGAACGTCGGTTGGGTAGTGCACGCCCAGCACCAGCCTGCTGAACAGCATCGGGGGCACCAGCACCGCGGTGAGCGGGCGGCGCAGCAGGCCGCCATACAGGACGGCCGCCGCGGTGGTGGAGGCGGCGTGCGAGGAGGGGAAGGACAGCCGGCTGGGCGTGTCCACCAGCACCGTGACCGACGGATCGGTCGGGCGGTGCCGGCGCACCACCCGCTTGACGGCGATCGAGGCTCCGTGCGCGCCAGCCACCGCGGCCGTAGAGATCAGCCAGTCCCGGCGCCGCCGCCGGTCGACCAGCGCGCCCAGCGCGCCCAGCGCCAGCCAGCCCAAGGCATGCTCGCCGAAATGGGACAGCCCGCGGGCGGCGGACACCACCTGAGGTGCCGCCGTCCTGCGCTGAACCGCGGTCAGCAGCGCAATCTCCCGCAGGTCAGGCATCACGGGTGGAACACCCGCTTCCAGCCGGTCCGGCCGGTGAGCGCGGAAGCAGCGGCCCGGTAGTGCTTGCGAAGTCTGGGGAACTCACTGGCCAGTTCCCGGTGCAGCTGTATCGAGCGGGTGAGCATCGAGCGGAACGCCCGGGGATCGCGCTTGCGGTAGGTGACACCGCGACCGTCGGCAGTGGAGACAGTCACCCCGTCCATGCCGGAGAGCACGAACCACCGCGCGTCGGAGCGGGCCAGAGACAGCTGCGGGCGGTGATGCGCCCGGGTATCGACGGGCCGCAGCTGATGCGCCAGCCGCCTGAGCAAGGTCGCCCCGATGGTGACGGGGTTCGTGGGTGGTCTCAGCATGCGCTGCACTTCCAGCTGACCACCGGCCGGCAACGGCAGCTGTTGGGGATCCACCACCCGCCCATCAGTGAACTCCGCACAGCGGGCCCGGACCTCACCCAGCGCCGTGGGCAGCTTCTCGAACAGTGCCTCGGGCCCAGCCAGGAAGTCCCGGATCGCCATCTCCTGCAGGGCCAGCGTGGAGTACTCCATCGCCAGCGCGTGCTTGAGAGCGTGTTTGAGGCTGTCGACGAGCATCGCCGTCGGCCGGACCTCGGTGCCGTGCAGGGCCGCCCCGACCAGCCGGTTACGCAGGTGGAAGTAGGCCTGCCAGTCGGTGGCGTCGTCCTTGTCGGCAAACGACATGTGCCAGATCGCCACGCCGGGGACGGTCGCGGTGGGGTAGCCCGCGTTGCGGGCGCGCAGCCCGTACTCGACGTCGTCCCATTTGATGAACAGCGGCAACGGCAGCCCGATGCTCTCCGCGACGGCGCGCGGGATCAGGCACATCCACCAGGCGTTGTAGTCAACGTCGGTGCGCCGGTGCATCCAGGCGGTCTGGCGCAGCGACTGCTGGGCGAAATCGTGGTCGTACTCGGTGCCCGGCGCCTTGTTCCAGCGCATCCGTTGCCGGTCGACGATCTCGCCCCAGGCGTGCAGCCGGGACCGGGCCTGAGCCTGCAGCATCTGCCCGCCGACCAGCATCGGGCGCCGCGCGAAGCGGGAGAACGCCACGGCGCGCAGGATGGAGTCAGGCTCTAGGACGATGTCGTCGTCCATGTAGAGGATCTGCTCGCAGTCGGTGTTCTCCAGCGCCTCGTACATGACCCGCGCGTAGCCGCCGGAGCCGCCGATATTGGGCTGGTCGATGATCCGCAGGCGGTCTCCGAGCACCGTCTGCGCCTGGGCGAAACCGTCCTGGTCGCGAACCTTGTTGACGCCCTGGTCGGGGATCACCACCGCGGTCACGATGGAGCGGACCAGCTCGTCGGAGCCGATCGCGCGCAGGGTGGCCACACAATCGGTGGGACGGTTGAAGGTGGGCATCCCGATGGTCACCGCGGCCCGGCCCGGCGCCTCGACCGGCGCATGCCAGCCACCGGAGTGCACCACCAGCTCCGAGTCCTCAGTGCTGAGGTCGAACCAGTACCAGCCGCCGTCCTCGAACGGGGTCAGGTCCAGCTCGATGTCGAGCTCGCGACGACCCGTGACCAACTCACCGTGGGTGTGGATCGGGGTGGCGTCGGCCTTGGACCGGTAGACGTCGACCCGGCCTGCTCCCTCGACGTCCAGCCGCAGGTGCAGCGTGCGCAGCGCCGTCCAGCGCCGCCAGTAGCTCGCCGGGAACGCGTTGAAGTACGCCGCGAAGGAGACCTCGGTCTGCTCGGGCACCCGCACGCTGGTGCGCGACAGCGCACGCACCCGCCGCGCGTTGGGGTTGGCGAGAGTGACCTCGAGGTCGACGTCGAGCGGGTTGTGCCCGGTGGCGCCGGCTGGGGGCCATACTCGCTGTGCCGTGGCCGACTGCTCGTCGATATAGAGCGCACGAACGGCCATCGGATCGGCCCGCCGTGGCAGGATCACCCGCTGCAGCAACGTCGAGCACGGCTGCTGGGGCTCCCTGACGCGCTCGCTGGGGTGCGGCAGTGCAGGGTGCTCGGTGGTGCTTGTCAAACGATCAGTCCTCCAAGGACGCTGCGCCGTCGAGTGCGCAGCTCTCGGTGAAGTAAGGCGCGATCCGGTTGTCATACATCGACAGCGCAGAGCCGATCGCCATGTGCATGTCCAGGTATTTGTAGGTACCGAGACGCCCACCGAAGAGCACGTTGTGGTTGGCCGTCTCCTTGCGGGCCAGCTCGCGGTAGCGCTCCAGCTTCGCCCGGTCCTCCGCGGTGTTGATCGGGTAGTAGGGCTCGTCACCGCGTTGCGCAAACCGCGAGTACTCACGGAAGATCACGGTCTTGTCGGTGCGGTAGTCACGCTCCGGGTGGAAATGCCGGAACTCGTGAATCCGGGTGTAGGGCACGTCCAGATCGGCGTAGTTCATCACCGGCGTGCCCTGAAAGTCACCGGTGCTCAGGACCTCTTGCTCGAAGTCCAGGGTGCGCCAGCCCAGCTCGCCCTCCGCGTAGTCGAAGTAGCGGTCCAGCGGTCCGGTGTAGACCACGGGAACGTTGCCGCCAAGGGCATCGCGAACGTCGAAGAAGTCGGTGCCCAACCGGACGTCGATATTCGGGTGGTCGGCCATCCGGTTGCACCACGCGGTGTAGCCGTTGACCGGCAGGCCCTGGTAGGTGTCGTTGAAGTACCGGTTGTCGAACGTGTAGCGCACCGGCAGCCGGCTGATGATCGCCGCGGGCAGCTCGGTGGGGTCGGTCTGCCACTGCTTGGCGGTGTAGCCCTTGACGAACGCCTCATACAGCGGCCGCCCGACCAGCGAGATCGCCTTCTGCTCGAAGTTGACCGCGTCCTTGCCCTCGATCTCCCCAGCCTGCCCGGCGACCAGCGCGCGGGCCTGATCCGGAGTCAGGTACTCACCGAAGTACTCGCAGATCGTGGCCAGGTTCACCGGCATCGGGTAGACCCGGCCCCGGTAGATGGTGAACACCCGGTGCTGATAGCCGGTGAAATCGGTGAATGCGCTGACGTAGTCCCAGACCCGCTTGTTCGAGGTGTGGAACAGGTGCGCGCCGTAGCGGTGCACCTCGATCCCGGTCTCGGGCTCAGTCTCGGAGTAGGCGTTGCCACCGATGTGGTCGCGGCGGTCCAGCACGAGGACCCGCCGATCCAGCTGGCTGGCGACCCGCTCGGCCACGGTCAGGCCGAAGAAGCCGGAGCCGACCACGACCATGTCGTGCTGGGGACTACTCACGGGCGCTGAGGGTACTCCGAGCGTGCGCGGCCAGACCGTAACCCCACCCGCCACGCACCGGACGCACGTCACGCGTGGGCGGCCACCGCAGCACTGCTAGCCTGCGTCACCTGACCTGGGCCACCTGATGGGCCAGCTAGCCTGGGCCACGTCGCCTCACCCGGCGGTCCAGGAGCCGCAGAATGACCAATGACGACACGTGGGTGATCGTTCCCGTGTACAACGAGGGCAACGTGATCGCCCAGGTGGTCGAGGACCTGCACGCGACGTTCCGCAATATCGTGTGCGTGGACGACGGCAGCACCGATGGGTCCGCCGCCCAGATCGCCACGACCGGCGCGCACCTGGTCCGGCACCCGATCAACCTGGGACAGGGTGCCGCCTTGCAGACCGGGTTGCGCTACGCGCTGGCCCGTCCGGGCGGCCGGCTATTCGTGACGTTCGACGCCGACGGCCAACATCGGGTCGCCGATGCCGCGCGCATGGTCGACGCAGCCCGCAGCGGTCTGGCCGACGTCGTCCTGGGCTCCCGCTTCCTCGGCCAGCACGACGGCCGGCGACACCGGGTGCCGCTGCTCAAGCGCGTCACACTGCGCCTGGTGGTGGCGCTGAGCCCGGCGGCACGGGCCATGCGCCTCACCGATGCCCACAACGGGCTGCGAGTCCTCAACCGTGCCGTCGCGGCACAGCTGCAGATCAGGATGAACGGCATGGCCCACGCATCGGAGATCGTCTCGCTGCTGGCGCATTCATCGTGGACGGTGCGGGAGCTGCCCGTGACGATCCGCTACACCGAGTACTCCAGGGGTAAGGGCCAGTCCCTCATCAACGGGATCAACATCCTGTTCGACCTGGCCGTGCGCAACCAGAGGTGAGCGCGCCATGATCGTGCAGATCCTTCTCGTCCTCGCGGCCCTGGCCGCTGTGGTCTACTTCGTTCGCCGGGCGCACAACGTCCGCATCCGCGCGAGCAAGCGGATCGCGTTCTTCGCGTTCATCGTGGTGAACATCTACGCGGTGCTGCGGCCCGGCGATATGACGTGGATCGCGCAGCAGGTGGGCGTCGGACGCGGCACCGACCTGGTGGTCTACCTGCTGGTGGTCGCCTTCGTGTTCGGCATGCTGAACACCTACCTGCGCCAGCGCGAGATCAGCAACCACCTGACCGATCTGGCTCGTACCGTGGCGT
>JBOHHF010000142.1:0-9324 GCA_050700495.1 Pseudonocardiaceae bacterium | reverse complement strand
GGGCACATCCGCACCCCGACGGCACCATGGTCCGGGTGCTGCGCCCGCACGCCGACACGGTGACGGTGCTCGCCAACGGCGGGGAATACCCACTGGAGCGCAACGCCGCGGGCCTGTTCCACGGTGTGCTGCCCGGTTCCCCCGGCGACTACCGGCTGCGGGTACGTCACGGCGAGCACACCGAAATCACCGACGACCCCTATCGCTGGTTGCCCACGCTGGGTGAAATCGACCTGCACCTCATCGGCGAGGGCCGCCACGAGCGGCTGTGGGAGGTGCTCGGCGCGCACCTGCGGATCTACTCCACGCCGAGCGGCCCGGTCGAGGGAACCTCGTTCGCGGTCTGGGCCCCGCATGCCCAAGGGGTGCGGGTGTGCGGAGACTTCGACGGCTGGTCCGGGGTGGCGACCCCGCTGCGCTCGCTGGGATCAGTCGGAGTGTGGGAGGTCTTCCTCCCCGGCGTCGGCGCCGGCACCCGCTACAAGTTCCGCCTGCTGGGCCCCGACGGACGGTGGCACGAGAAGGCCGACCCGATGGCCCGCACCACCGAGATTCCGCCGAACACGGCGTCGGTGGTCACCGCCCCGTCGACCCACGAGTGGGGCGACGCCCAGTGGCTCGCCGAGCGGCCGCACAAGCAGCCGACGACCGAGCCGATGAGCATCTACGAGGTGCACCTGGCTTCCTGGAAGCAGGGCCTGGGCTATCGGGAGCTGGCCCACGAGCTGGTCGAGCACCTGACGACGACCGGGTTCACCCACGTCGAGCTGCTGCCGGTGGCCGAGCATCCGTTCGGTGGTTCCTGGGGTTACCAGGTCACCTCCTATTACGCGCCGACGTCCCGATTCGGTACCCCGGACGATTTCCGCTACTTCGTCGACACGCTGCACGCAGCGGGGATCGGCGTGATCGTGGACTGGGTGCCTGCACACTTTCCGCGTGACGAGTGGGCGCTGGCCTGCTTCGACGGCACACCCTGTTACGAGCACGCCGACCCGCGGCGCGGGGCGCACCCGGAGTGGGGCACCCTGATCTTTGATTTCGGCCGCAAGGAGGTCCGCAACTTCCTGGTGGCCAACGCGCTGTACTGGCTCGAAGAATTCCACCTCGATGGGCTGCGGGTGGACGCCGTGGCGTCGATGCTCTACCTCGACTATTCTCGCCAGCCGGGCGAATGGCTGCCCAACGTCCACGGTGGACGGGAGAACCTGGATGCGGTGGCCTTCCTGCAGGAGATGAACGCCACCGTCTACAAGAGACATCCCGGCGTCATCACCATCGCCGAGGAGTCCACCGCGTGGCCCGGAGTCACCCGCCCCACCCATCTGGGCGGCCTGGGCTTCGGCATGAAGTGGAATATGGGCTGGATGCACGACACGCTCGACTACGTCGGCCACGATCCCGTGCACCGCGCCTACCACCACAATCGGATGACCTTCTCGCTGATGTACGCCTGGAGCGAAAACTTTGTGTTGCCGATTTCGCATGACGAAGTCGTACACGGCAAGGGCTCGATGTGGACCCGGATGCCGGGCGACGACTGGAACAAGGCGGCCAATCTGCGGGCCTTGCTGGCCTATATGTGGGCCCATCCCGGCAAGCAATTGCTGTTCATGGGCGGCGAGTTCGGGCAGCCCGCGGAATGGGCGGAGAGCCGCTCGCTGGACTGGAACCTGCGCTACCACCCACTGCACGGCGGGCTGCTGCGGACAGTCGGCGACCTCAACGCCCTCTACCGGTCACATCGCGCGCTCTACAGCCTGGACACCAGCCCGGCCGGCTTCGAGTGGATCGACGCCAACGACGCCGCCGGTAACGTGCTGAGCTTCCTGCGCTGGGGCGATGACGGGTCGGTGCTGGCCTGCGTGGCGAACTTCGCCGGACACCCCCATGAGGGCTACCGGATGGGGCTGCCCCGCCCGGGACGCTGGCGCGAGGTGCTCAACACCGACGCCGAAAACTACGGTGGTTCCGGGGTCGGCAACCTTGGCGAGGTTGCCGCCAGCGACCAACCGTGGCATGGGCTGCCCTACTCCGCACTGTTACGGCTGCCGCCGGCTGGTGCGCTCTGGCTTACTCCCGAGGGTTAGACCGGGTGGACTCAGAATGGCGGTGCCTACGAGCGGTAAGCTGGTACGCGCCGGTTTACCCGGGTACGTGATCGGTAGGTCGACAGGGTGAGACGTGACCACAAAGGGTTACCTCGTGGCCAGGGCCGCCCTGGCCGGTCACCCGATGGCCCGTCACCCGCTGGGCTAGCCCAGGAGTGGGCCCGCGCTGTCGTCACCACCGCCTACATACCGCTGTCACTTCCCGACATCCGGGACTGCCTGCAGAATCTCATCGAGCGGCTGGTGGCCGCGCTGGCCGGTCCCGTGGTGGACACCCAGGCTGCATCCGACGTCGGCGCCCGCCTGGTTGCAGCGGGGTTCACCGGCGAGCAGAGCCTGTCTCGGACGGTCGAGTTCCTCGGCCGGGCCTTACCCGGCGCCATGGACGATACGATGACCGACGCGCGCTGCGGCCGGATCATCGAGCTGCTCGGTGCACTGGCTGGCGGCTACACTTGGTCGCTGCGCAACCGCATCTTCGACCAGCAAGAAGAGATCAAGCGGGCACTGTCGCTGGCATGGCAGGACGTCGAGCGGAATCTGCGGACCAGCGAGGCCCGGTTCCGCGAGCTGTTCGACTCCTCTCCGATGGGCATCGCGATCAGTACGCCCGACGGGCGGATCGTCCGGGCAAACCCGGCGCTTGGGGAGATCCTCGGTCACTCGCCAGGTGACCTACTCGGACGCCAGCTGAGCGAGCTGTTCTCAGTTGATGACCTGCCCACGGTGCAGGAGCACTACCAGGGTCTGTTGACCGGCCGGACTTCCCGGTTCCGGACTCGCTGTACGCTGCGTCGCACAGACGACGAGATCGCGTGGGTCTACCTGGCCGCCTCGGTGCTGCTCGACGCCGACCAGGCGCCCCAGTACCTCGCCACGATGGTCGACGACATCACCGATCTGCACCTGCTTGAGCAGCGGCTGAACCACCAGACATTGCATGATCTGCAGACTGGTCTGCCGAACCGGCAGTACTTTGTGACCCATCTGGAGAAAGTGCTCGGGCACCTCGAGCCGTCGGCCGTGGTCACCCTCATGCATCTCGATCTGGATGGCTTCTCGGTCGTCAACGACGGGCTAGGACACGATGCCGGTGACCGGCTGCTGGATGTGGTGGCCAGGCGGCTGGTAAGCGTGGTCGCCGATCAACAGACTGGCGATCAACAGACTGCCGACCAGCAGACTGGCGACCAGCAGACGATGGTTGCCCGGCTGGGAGCCGACGAGTACGGGATTCTCATCCAATCAAAGTATTCGGGACCGGACGTCAGCGCCTTGGCCGAGCGCATCAACACCGAACTCGCCGAACCGTTCTACACCGATGGGATCGGGGTGGCGGTCACTGCGACGATCGGCGTCGTGCACTGCCGGTTCGGCGGGTCCAGACCCGAGGAGTTGATGCGCGCAGCCAGCGCCACCTTGCGCCGGCTGCGCGGCAGGGGCAAACGGCAGTGGGACCTGTTCGACCCAGCCATCGACGCCGCCGAGCGGGCGGAGCTCCGGCTGTCCGCGGCGATGCCCGGCGCCCTGGAGACCGGTGAGCTGGCAGTGACCTACCAGCCGGTGGTCACCCTGGACGGCCAGCGGGTGGTAGGCATCGAAGCGGCATTGTGCTGGCAGCATCCCGAGCTCGGCGTACTGTCGAACGACCAGTGCGTGCAGGCCGCGGAGCGCACCGGGGTCGTCCACGCCGTCGGTCAGTGGCTGCTGCACACCGCCGCTGATCGGGCCCTGTCCTGGCAGCAGCGCAGCGATGGCAGTGTTATCCCGGTCATCCCGGTCGTCGTCAACCTGCGGCCGTCCCAGGCACAGGATCCCGACCTGGTGGCGAGGGTCAGAGCAGTTCTGGACCAGACCGGCCTGGCACCGGCTGAGCTGGAGCTGCGGGCGCCGGTGGCAGCGATCCGCACGGTCGATGGTGAACTCGCCGGCGAGGGCGGTGCACATGCCGAGGACAACATGCGGGTGCTTGCCGAGTTGGGCGTGCGCGCCGGGCTCTACGACTTCGGTGGCGGCATCGGCGGCCTACGCTGCCTGGCCGATCTCTCCATCTGCGCGGTACGAATCGCCCAGCCGGTGTCTCAGCAGGTGGCCGATGATCCGTCCCGGATCCTGTCCCAGGCGGCGCAGGCATTGGTGCACATCGTGCGCGGCGCCGGGATCGACGTGGTCGCCTTTCCGGTAGACAGCGAAGAGCAGGCGGCGTGCTGGCCGTGGATAGGCGCCAACTGGGGAGTCGGTGCGCTGTACGGCCGCCCAGGCCCGCCACGGGACATCGACGCGCTGCTGGACGCCCAGGTCAGAGACGCCCAGGTCAGAAAAGGGCGCGGGCCAATGCCCGGCGCGCCGATGTGACCCTGGGGTCTTCGGCGCCGAAAAGCTCGAACAGCTCGACCAGGTGCGCCCGGACCCGGTCGCGGTCATCTCCGGCCACCCGCCGCACCACTTCGACCAACCGCTCGAACGCCCGCTCCGGCTGCTGGCGGATCACCTCGACGTCGGCCGCGGCGAGTTGCGCGTCGACGTCGTGTGGCGCGGCGTCGGCGCGGGCCACCGCGGACGGGTCGGCTGATCCGGCACGAGCCAGAAAGCGGACCTGGATCAGCGCGGCGCGTGCCTCCTCGTTGGCCGGCTCCGTATCCAGGATCTGCTGGTAGGCGGCCTCGGCCACGGCGTAATCGCCGGCTTCCACGGCGGCTTCGGCGGCGGTGAAGCGGGGGTCGGCAGGCTCGGCTGCAGGCTCTGCGATGCCGTCGCCGGTCTGCCCGGCGGCCCGAATACCAGGCAGTCGATCGCGCAGCGCGTCGAGCAGCGAGGTGATCCACTGCCGCACCTGCGGCTCAGGCTGGACACCGGAAAAGGCATCGATCGGCTGACCGCTGGCGACAGCGATAACGGTAGGGATCGACTGGACGCCGAAGAGCTGGGCGATCCGGGGGTTGGCGTCGACATCGATCTTGGCCAGCACCCACGCGCCACCGGCCGCCTCGGCGAGCCGTTCGAGCACCGGTGACAGTTGCTTGCACGGACCGCACCACGTCGCCCACAGGTCCACCACCACCGGAACCTGCATCGAGCGGTCAACCACATCGGTCTGGAAGCTCTGCTCGGTGACATCGATGACCCGCCCGCCGCCCCCCTGGCTTGCGGCCACACCAGGGGGCTGTGTCAAGCCAGGCGGTCGACCCGCCGAATCGGCCCGCGCTTTGAGCGCGGACAGGTCGACGGCGCCGGCAACGGCACCTGAGATGGCTGCGGTCTGCTGCGGGTTAGGCCTGCTCACGCCGTCTATCCTGGCATGACTGCGAGACCGCCCTCGGTTGGAGGTCACGGTCAGAATCGGGCCGGCTCACGGTACTCACCCCACTGCACCTTGAGCGCCCCGCAGATCTCGCCGAGAGTGGCCTCGGCTCGCGCTGCGTCGAGCATCGGCTCGATGAGGTTGCCCTCGCCGCGGGCTACCTCGACCATCGCCGCGAGGGCACGGTCGACGGCGATCTGGTCGCGCTGCGAGCGGCGCTGCTCCAGTATCCGGTTCTGCTCGCATTCCACCTGGTGGCTGACCCGGAGGGTCTCCAGCTCGCCGGTGATCGATTCGGTGAGCGTGTTCACTCCGACAATCTTTTTGTCGCCCTTCTCCAGTGCCTGCTGATAGGCGAACGCCGCGTCGGCGATCGCCCCGGTGAACCAGCCGTCCTCGATACCGCGCAGGATGCCCGACGTCATCCTCCCGATCGGGTGGTGGCCCGACGGCACCGCGGCCGCGGCCATGTTCTTGATTCGTGTGAAGATCCGCTCGGCGTCGGCTTCGATCCGGTCGGTCAGCGCTTCGACGTACCAGGACCCACCCAGCGGGTCGACCACGTTGGCCACCCCGGACTCCTCCATGATCACCTGCTGGGTGCGCAGGGCGATCTCCGCGGCTCGCTCGCTTGGCAGTGCCAGGGTCTCGTCCAGGGCGTTGGTGTGCATCGAGTTGGTGCCGCCGAGCACGCCCGCGAGCGCCTCGATCGCGGTGCGCACCACGTTGTTGTAGGGCTGCTGCGCGGTGAGTGAGACTCCCGCGGTCTGGGTGTGAAAGCGCATCCACAGCGCCTTGTCGCTGGTCGCGCCGTACACCTCGCGCATCCAGCGGGCCCAGATCCGCCGCGCGGCGCGGAACTTCGCGATCTCCTCGAAGAAGTCCACGTGCGCGTCGAAGAAGAAGGTCAGCCCGCTGGCGAAACGATCGACGTCAAGCCCGCGGCAGCGGCCCAGCTCCACGTACCCGAAGCCGTCTGCCAGGGTGAATGCCAACTCCTGCGCGGCCGTCGAGCCGGCCTCCCTGATGTGATAGCCGGAGATCGACAGCGGCTTGTAGGCCGGGATCGTGTCCGTGCAGTACTCCATCAGGTCCCCGATCAGCCGCAGGTGCGGTTCCGGCGGGAACAGCCACTCCTTCTGGGCGATGTACTCCTTGAAGATGTCGGTCTGCAGGGTGCCGTTGAGCTTGCTGATATCCGCACCCTGGCGTTGCGCGGCCACCAGGTACATGCAGAACATCGGCACCGCCGGACCGGAGATCGTCATCGAGGTGGTGACCTGCTCCAGCGGGATACCATCGAACAGGGTCTCAAGATCTGCGGCGCTGTCGATCGCGACGCCGCAGTGCCCGACCTCACCCAGGCTGCGCGGATCGTCGGAGTCGCGGCCCATCAGAGTGGGCATGTCGAAGGCCACCGACAACCCGCCCCCGCCGTTGCGCAGGATCTGCCGGTAGCGCTGGTTGGTCTGGGCCGCGTTGCCGAACCCGGCGAACTGGCGGATCGTCCAGGTCCGCCCCCGGTAACCGGTGGTGTGGATGCCGCGGGTGAAGGGGTACTCCCCCGGCCAGCCGATCCGCTCGAAGCCCTCAACGGTCTCGCCGTCGCGCGGCCCGTACACCGGGTCGATCACGGCCCCGGACAGCGTGCTGAAGTCCGCGTCCCGGACCTGTCCCGCCGCCGTCGCGTCGGCGTAGCGGCGCCGCCAGCGCTCCCGACCGGCACGCGGATCTGCCTGCTGACCGTCGTAGACCGTCATCCGAGCCTCCCCTACAGCCGTTTGCCTCCCGATAGTAGGACGTCCCACTAACTCCTGCCAACCTTGTTCACAGCGACAAGCATCCATGTGGCTGTTCGGTGGGCCCCTCGCCCAGCGATAGGCATCCATATGGCTGCTAGCTAGGAGAGGTACTCCTGGACGCGCGCGACTTTGGCGTGCAGTTGGTTGGTGTGGCCGGGTCGGATATCGGCCTTGAGGACCAGGCTGGTGCGGGTAGCGCCGGCGCCGGCGGCCTCAACTGCGCGGCGCACCACGTCCATCACCTCGTCCCACTCTCCCTCCACGAGGGTGAACATGGCGTTGAGCTCGTAGGGCAGCCCGGAATCTCGGACCACCCGGACCGCTTCGGCCACGGCGGCGCTGACGCTGCCCGATTCGCCGCCGGCGGGGGCGACGCTGAATGCCACGATCATGGTCTCAGCCTGCCCTACCCGGCTACGGTGCACCCATGGCGTCACCCCACTACCCACTACCGTTCGACCCGATCGAACGAGCCGCGCAGCTATGGCAAGATCGCATCGGACCGGCCGAGACGATGGCTGCGGTCACCAACATCATGCGCGTGCAACAGATTCTGCAGTCCGCGGTGGATGCGGCGCTGCGCCCGCACGGTCTCACCTTCGCCCGGTACGAGGCATTGGTGTTGCTGCTGTTCTCCCGCCAGGGAAGCCTGCCGATGAAGGTGATGGGCCAGCGGCTGCAACTGCACCCGACCAGCGTGACCAACATCGTGGACCGGTTGGAGGCCGACCATCTGGTCGAGCGCAGCGGCCACCCCACCGATCGGCGTACCACCCTGGTCACGATCACCGAAACCGGCAAGCAGCGCCAGAAGTCAGCCACCGTGGCGCTCACCGATATCGACTTCGGCCTCGTCGGGCTGGACGCCGAGCACACCACCCAGCTCACCGCACTGCTCACCCGGGTACGTCATGCCGCAGGCGACTTCACCAACCCGAGCTGACCGTCGTCCTTGTTGCGGCGTGCCCCTATTCCGGCGTGTCGTCCCGCCATGCAGCTGTGTCGTCCCGCCGTGCACGGACGGCGCTAATCTTGGCGCTGGATCAAGGAGGTTCGGCACCATGGACGTCGAGCAGGTTCCGCTGCGCTTCACTCGAGGCGCCATTGACGCGCAGACCCACGTCAACCTCTCCGCCGTCCGAACCGACGGGGCCTGCCTGTGGATCGCCGGGGACGAGACCGCCACCGTCGAGCGGCTCACCGTCGACGGCACGGGTTACGGCAAGCACACCACCTTCCGCCTCGCCGAGGTCCTCACCTTGCCCGGCGGCCCGGAGGACGAGGTGGACGTCGAGGGGCTGACCCGCCACGGCCCCTACCTGTGGGCGGTTGGTTCGCACAGCAGCCGACGCAAGCGGATCAAAGCCAAGCACGAGGGCGACAAGGCGGTGCGGCGCCTGGCCCGAGTGACCGACGAGCCCAGCCGCCGGGTGCTGGCGCGGTTGGCCGTCGCGGACGGCCCGGACGGCATGCCGGCGATCGTCCGCGAGACAGCTGCCGGGCACACCAGTGCGTTGCTGCCCGGCGGCATCACCGGCATCCTCGCCGACGACCCGCATCTCGCTCCGTTCCTGGCAATCCCCGGCAAGGACAACGGCTTCGACGTCGAGGGCATTGCGGTCCACGGAGAGTCGCTCTACCTGGGCCTACGCGGGCCGGTACTGCGCGGCTGGGCAGTGGTGGTGGCACTGCAGCCGCGGCTTGACGAGACGAGGAACGTGCTCGAGCTGGCCCCGCTGGACGGCGATGACACGGTTTACCGGACCCGCTTCCTCGACCTCGACGGGCTCGGCGTACGCGACCTGTGCCCGGACGGCGCCGACCTGCTGGTGCTGGCCGGGCCGTCGATGGACCTCGACGGACCGGTACGGGTGTACCGCTGGCACGGCGCGCTCGACGGCGACGCGCCGCGGATAATGCGGGCACCGGCGCTGAGCCGGGAACTGGACCTCCCCTTCGGCGACGGTGACGACCACGCCGAAGGGATCGCGCTGCTCGACGGGCGACGCCTGCTGGTGGTGTACGACAGCCCGGCACCGGCCCGGCTGATCGAGCCCGACACCGTACTCGCCGACGTGGTGCCGCTACGCGGCTCGTGAGTGCGTAACAG
>JBOHHF010000141.1:0-2358 GCA_050700495.1 Pseudonocardiaceae bacterium | reverse complement strand
GTCCTGGACGGTGCACGGCGGCGGGCACGCGTGGTACGGAGGCAACCCCGTCGGGTCCTACACCGACCCGATGGGCCCCGACGCGTCCGCCGAAATGGTCCGGTTCTTCCTCGCACAAAGCCGCCGGTCCTAAGCGGTGGCGCGGGGCGAAGAGCCGCCACCGGCCTCCGCTTCGCGCCGGGCTACCACGTTTGCGAAACCGTACGTGCTAGAGGCGTAGCGATGGGACAATCGCGAGCGCAGTTGGACGGGCCGGCCGTTTGATATGGGGGATCCCGGTGCAATGCCACTTAGACTAAATTGATCATGCTGCTCGGGGATTGATGGTGTGGATCTTGATCGTGGGTGGGCCGGGGTGGCGGACGCTGGTCTCGCCGGGTTTCTTGACGCGGTAGTTGTTGTGCCGGGCGCGTTTGACCGCGCGGGGGCTGGTGCGGTTGCGTCGCTGGGGGTTGGTCTTGCGGGTGATCTCGGCCAGGACGTGGGGTAGGGCGTGGTTCCAGTGTTCAGGGGGAAAAGCCGCCGTACCGGTGGCGGTGCGGCGGACCAGGCGCAGGACGCGGGTGAACGAGATCCGGTCGGGGTCGATGTCGGTGGCGTCGGCGGCTTGGGTGATCAGGCGGCTGAGGGTGTGGTGGACCAGGAGCCAGGCCCAGATCTCCTGGACGACCAGGTCGGGTAGTCGCGAGCGCAGGACCCGCCCGGGGCCGCGCAAGTGGGTCTTGAGCTGGTCGTTGCCGGTCTCTTCCTCCCACCGCTGGTGATAGGCCGCGGCGAGCTCGTCGGCGCGGGCGTGGGTTGGGTCGGTGATGGTGGTCAGCAGCACGATCAGCTCCCCGGTGCCGTTTCCGTCCCGGTCGGGCACGTCGTATTCGATGACCCTGACCAGATACGCGGGCTGGTCAGCCAAATCGGCGCCGTCTTGGGCCGCGGCGATGATCGCAGCGCGGCGCCGCGCGCCGCGGACCGTGGGATCGATCAGAACCGACAGATAGGTCCCGTCGGGCAACACCGTGACGATCGGCAGCCCCAGCCCGGTGGGTGCCCGCCACAGCAGCGCCGCCCCCGACCTCACGGCCAGACCCCAGGCATCGAAGCCGTAAAAGTTGCGGTCGGCGGTGAGCAACTCATCAGGATTCAAACGCTGGTAGAACGGATTGGCCAGGGTCTTCTCCCCGGTAGCATAGGACCCGAACTCCGCGGCCAAAAAGGCATGCGTGCCGCACTCAGCCAGCGCCACCACCCGCGCCTTCGGGAACGCTGAGCGGTTGGCCCCCGACCCGGCATAGCCGAACTCCTGCGCATTGGCCTTGGTGTCGGGCAGGTCCACCTCGAACCCATCGATGGCCAACACTCGCCACCCCCGCAGCCACGCCCCCCGCGTCGACGGCTCGGCCACCGGGCCCGCCACCTGCTCGAACACCTCAGCCAACACCTCGCGGCCCAACCGCTTACGGGCCTGACTGATCCCACCGGCAGTCGGCACCGACCACAAGGCGTCCCAGCAACCCCACGCGCCCAACGCCCCGGTCACCTTCGTCGCGACCTCTTCATAGTCGTCCTCGGTGAACAGACACAACGCCATCGTCAGATACGCCACCACATGCACCGGCAACTTCCCACCACGCCGCCGCTCACCCACCCCGCACGCCGCCACAGCCACGTCTATCGCATCCCGCGGGACCGCCGTGACCAGCACCCCCAACGACACCTGATCCGGCCCCACCACCACACCTTGATCCACCCGCGGAAACTGCCACGAAACCCGGCAAAGATCAGCACGCCACGCCGTGACAGATCAGAAAACCCCAGCACAACACCATGATCAACTTAGTCTAAGTGGCATTGGAATCAGACCGGGCAGCGCACCGCCAACGTCGGATCGCTGCATCGGAGACGTGTGCCAACGCAGCCACAGACGCCGCACTCCGTCGGCGAGGTCCTCGCCGCTCCGCACCGGTATGTTCTCATCAGCTAGCAACGATCCGAACGACACGTCCTGCATTGCCGCGCGAACGCCCGTCACAGCGGGATGAACTTCTCTTTCCCATGCGCGTGTCGGCGCATCGAAATCGTCGCCAGTCAGATCCGCGATATCCTCGGCGCCGAGTTTGCGTGCCAGCTCGACCAGCATCTTCAATGAATTGATGCGGCGATCGCCGTTCTCGATCTTTTTGAGCCAGTCCGGGCTTCGTCCGACCAACCCAGCAAGCACCGGCCGCGACATACCACGCGCTTCGCGACGCATGCGGATGCGTTCACCGGTGGAAAGCCGCGGTACCAGGCGCGGGTTCGGTGCCCTGATGTCCATGGGTAGAGACTACCTGCACAGGCAGGTCCATCGTGGCCGTATCGCAG
>JBOHHF010000140.1:0-16618 GCA_050700495.1 Pseudonocardiaceae bacterium | reverse complement strand
GGGTAAAAGAGACGCGAATAACCCCGCTGAGCCTGCTGAATGCGGAAGATGGGATGTCAAGTGGAGAGTGGGGTGGTTTGGGGATGGTGGGGGGTGTGTGGATAGCTTGGTGTTGCGGGGGGTTGATCGGGCGGGCAGTGCGGGGTACTGGGCGATGATGTCTGCATGGTGCGACGGATACAGCTGGTGGACCTGGCGGGGGTGTTCCGCGGAACCGAAGCGTTGGCAGCCGGCATTGTCACCAAGGAGCAGTTGCGCGGTCCCGGGGTCCGCAGGCTCTTCCGTGATGTGTATCTACCCGCCGGTGTGCGGCTCACCCACCAGCGGCGGTGTGAGGGGGCGGCGCTGCTTGCGCCACCCGAGGCGGTTCTCACGGGCAGGTCGGCAGCAACCGTGCTGGGAGTAGAGCTGGCTCGGCCGACCGATCCGGTGGAGTTCGTGGTGGACGAGCGTTACCGGTTCGGTCCGATTCGCGGCATCGTTGTCAAACGCACCGCCCTGAGCTGGGAAGACTGGCAGGATTGGGAGGGGATCAGGATCGCCAGCCCGGGGCGGCTCGGTCTGGATCTGGCTGCTCGAGCAGATCTGCGGGGCGCGGTCGCTGATCTGGATGAGGTGCTGCGCGCTGGCTGCGTCGATCGTGCCGAGCTGGAGAGGCGGTTAGTGGGCTGCCATGAGCATGGCGTGGTCCGTGCCCGGCGGGCGGTTGATCTCGCAGATCCGCGGGCGCAGTCACGGCCGGAGTCAGAGCTGAGAGTGGTGTTGCACTTGGCCGATCTGCATCCGGAACCTCAGGTGCAGGTATGGGACGCTGTGGGGCCGGTGTGCTGGCTAGATCTGGCTTTTCGCCAATGGCGTGTCGGAGTCGCCTATGACGGTCAGTGGCATGCGCTGCGCCTGCAGTTGCGCAAAGACCGGCGCATGATCAACCGCTTACAGGCGTTGGACTGGGAAATTGTATTCGTAACGGCAGATGACCTCTACCGTCACCCCAACGAGGTAATCCGCACCGTCCAAACCGCCCTCACCAAAGCCCACCAGTCGCGCTGACCCTCCCCTTTTCCGCATTCAGCGGGCTCAGCGGGGCTATTCGGGCCTTGTTTACCCCGCTGAGCCCGCTGAATGCGGAAGGAGCCAGGAGTGGAAGGTGGACGGGGAGATGGGGCGCGCATTGGGTGGGAGACGGGCGCGTAGGGCGCGATCGGCGGTGACTACCAGGCAGGCGCCTGCGCGGTGAGCCTCGTCGACGATGGTGTCGTCGCCGGATCCCGGAGCTCGGACCACCTCGACGCCGACGATGTCGGGTGCCCGCGAAGCCACCCCCTCCAGCACCAGCACCGGGCGGGCCACCCACCCGAAGCCGCCTTGCGGGAGCGCAAGAACGCCTGGCCCCGCGGCGGCGACAGCGCGCAGCAGGCGCTCAGCGGCACCGGCCCGGTCGCGCCACCAACCGTCGGGTCGGGAGCCGACGACGTTGGCCGCATCCACCACGAGACCGGTCTTGACCACCCGCAGCGCGGGCCAGCTGGCAGCGAAGGCGGGATGCAGGTCCAGGGCGGTGACCTCGGGCTCAGGGATCCAGGCCAGTTCAGCACTCTCGTGGTTGGGCTGCACCGGCAGCGGCTCAGCAGCATCAGCGACCACCGTGGTGTAGGACCAGGTGTCACCGCCGGGGTGTTCCACCAGCTTGCCGCGGACTCGTACTCGGCCCGGGTCCACCGCGGCCTCTTCGGCCGCTTCCCGCAATGCGGTACGGACTGGCGTCTCGTCGCTGTGCCGGGCTCCGCCCGGCAGCCCCCAGAGATCCCCATGGTGGGTCCACGGCGCGCGGTGCTGCATCAGTACCAGCGGCCTGCGCAGTGCGTCAGGGGCCCGCAGCAGCAGCCCGGCCGCGCCGAAACGCCCCCACCGATGCTGCCCGTCGCAGCAGTGCGTCCAACCGTCCCCGTCCCCGTGGGTCTCCCCGTGGACCCGAGCTTCGCGCACCACCTGTTCACGCTGCCACAGCCGGTGCCGAGTTGCAGCACTTCCCGGCTTACCCGCACTCAGTTACCCTCCGTCCGAGGCAGATCACTCCCGGTCGAGGAATTTGGTCACCTGATCGGAGGATCGAGGTAACGGGTAGCCGTAAATGAGCGACAACACGACTGAGAGTGATCGGTCGGCTCCGCACGTTGCAGTTGCATGCCGCAAGGTTCGGATGCCACCGGGCTTGAATGTCACAGGATGAGTACGTCGAAGCAGCAGCTCCGCACCGGACGCTCCGGCTTCGGCTCTAGATGTGACCGGGGGTGGTCATGTGAGGGGATTCGGCTGGTGGACCGGGCTGGGCATGCTCGGGCTGGGCATGATGGTGGGAGGGGGGACAGCCGTGATGCCGCGACAGCTTGGCGGGAGGTGGACGGCCCTGGACGTCAGTCCCGGTGGGGACGTCGAAGTCGTGGTGCGAGAGGATCCTGGCCCCGAGGTACTGCGGGCCTGGGACCTGTTGGTGGACCGCGCACCTGGTACGGACGTCACCCAGCTCTCCGCGTGGGCGGGGTTGCGTGGCCGGGTCGGCTTCAGCCCGTTGTACCTGCTGGCCTACCGCGGCGCCGAGCTGGTCGGTGGAGCGCAGATCTTGGCCCGATGGGTGCCTGTTCTGGGCGGCGTGGGCTACCTCCCCTACGGGCCACTCGTCGCGCCTGACGTCGCGGCTGCAGATGACGTCCGTCGCGCGCTGGTCGATGCGCTGGCTGTGCTGGCCCAGCGACGATTTCGGATCTTGTTCGTTCAACCGCCCGAAGGCGCCCAGGACACCAGTAGCGAGTTGCTCCGGCGCGGGTTCCGTCCCTCGTCTGCTGGTATCGCGCCCGAGGGCTCGATCCGGATCGATCTGACGGTTGATCTGACGGAAATCCGGAGCAGGTTCGGTAAACGGCTCAAGTCGTGGACCAACCGGTGGGAGTCGCGCGGCGTCGCGATCAGAGCTGGTGACGAGCGCGACGTCGGATTGCTCGCCGAGCTGATGGCCACGTCAGCGCAGCACCAGGGTTACACACCCTTGCCGCTCGACTACATGGCCGCGCTGTATCGGGACCTCGCCACCACCGGGCACGCCGTGCTGTTCGTCGGCGAGGTCAACGGTGTGCCGGTCGCTGCCGATCTGATGACCGGATGCGGGGACATGGTTCGGGGCCGGCTGTCCGGATTCGATCGGTCCAGCGAGGCGATGCGGCTCAGCGTTCCGGCAGCCATCCGGTGGGAGATGATCAAGTGGGCCAAGGGGCAGGGGTACCGCTGGTTCGACTTCGGCGGGCTGCGTCCGGAGACCCTGGAGGCGCTTCTGGATGGCCACGGCGGCAGCGCTGACACGTTGCCGACTGCCGACCAGCCCAAGGTGACTTTCGGGGGCACGGCATTCCGCTATCCCACTCCGGTTGAGATGATCAGACCGGAGGCGCTGCGGACGGCCTATGACCTGGCGTGGCGTTCCGCGGCCGGCCGCCGGCTGTTCAGCGACGTGCAAAGCCTGCTCCGCCGCGGTTCCCGATGGCGTGGCACCGGGGTGTCCTCGCGCGAGACCCAACTTGATCGATAGCAAGGGCAGTCGCTCGCCGTCAATCAGGGAGGCGGAGGAGAAAACATGAAAATCGTATGCGTCGGTGGCGGACCTTCCGGTCTGTATTTCGCCATCTCTGCGAAGTTGCGTAACTCCGATCACGATATCACCGTTATCGAACGTAACCCGGCTGGGGTCACCTACGGCTGGGGTGTCACATTTTCCCACGATCTACTCGACGGCCTCTACCGCAACGATCCGCAGAGCGCACGAGAGATATTCGACAGCCCCGCGTCCTGGGGCAACCAGGAAGTGCACGTACGGAGCTCGCAGCGGGCTCACCTCGGCGGGTACGGGTTTGCCATCGGCCGCAAGCATCTCCTCGACATCCTGGTCAAGCGAGCGTTATCGCTCGGTGTCGATATCCAGTTCCAGCGTGAGGTCAAGGATCTGTCCGAGCTCGCTGACGTCGACTTGATCATCGCCTGCGACGGTGTGAACAGTCGGGTGCGCAAGCTGTACGGTGAGCACTTCCAGACCGGTGCCGACGTGGGCCGGAACAAATATGTCTGGCTTGGCACTCGCCAGGTCTTCGAGTCCTTCATGTTCGCATTCGAAGAGACTGCGGCCGGCTGGATCTGGTTCTATTCGTATCCTTTCAACGCCGACACGACCACCTTCATCGTGGAATGCTCGCCGGAGACCTGGAATGGACTCGGTTTCGACGAGCTCGGGCTCGATGAGAGTCTCAAGTTGTTGGAAGGCATCTTCGCGCAACACCTCGACGGCCACTCGCTCATGAACCCCCCGGTCATGGACCCTCCGATCGTGAAATCCCCGGTCATGAAATCGCAACGGGACCTCGGCAAGGCTCCATGGCTGAATTTCACGCGTATCACCAATGCGGTCTGGTATCACGACAACATTGTCCTCATGGGCGACGCGGCGCACACCACGCATTTCTCGATCGGGTCGGGCACCACGCTTGCGATGCAGGATGCGATCGCGCTCGCCGACAGTCTGGATTCCCATGATGACCTCAACATGGCACTCAAAGACTATACGGAGAAGCGTCAGGCGGCGATAGCGGAAGCGCAGAGTGCGGCGGTGAGCAGCACCGAGTGGTTCGAGAATGTCCCGAGCTACATCGACCATTCGGTCACCCAGTTCGCCTATTCGCTGTGGAAGCGTCGTGGGCATTACCCGCAGTGGCGTTACCAACTTCATCTTGCCACTCAGATCGCACTGCTACGCAGATTGCGGCGATCTGTCAGTGCGGTGAGAAACGGACTTCGAGCCCGTCGACGGATGAGGCTACCTGACATTCACGTGCCGGCAGGTCTCGATGTTGAGGTCCCGAACGCGCCGCCCGGCCGAGATAATTCGGATCTGGATCTCCGCGTACTACAACCACGCAGCCGCTCTACGTCAACCCAGAAATAAGGTGGGAGGGCCGAGTGAAGAAGATGAACATCGTCTGCGTCGGTGGTGGACCTGCGGGCCTGTACTTCGCCATCTCGGCAAAGTTGCGCAATAAAAATCACGACATCACGATTGTAGAACGCAATCCCCCTGGGGTCACCTACGGCTGGGGTGTCGGATATTGGGACGATGTTCTTGACAGCCTCTACCGCAATGACCCTGTGAGCGCTCGGGAGATACAGCGCGTTTCCGGGGTTTGGGACGGGGTGGAAGTGCACGTCTGCGGCAAGCGAACGGCCTACCTTGGCGGGTACGGGTTGAGTATGGGTCGCAAGCACCTACTCGATATTCTGGCCGAACGGGCCACGGATCTCGGTGTGGACGTTCAATTTCAGCGCGAGGTCAAAGACCTGTCTGAGTTCGCTGAAGCGGATTTGATCGTCGCGTCCGACGGTCTCAACAGTCGGGAGCGCCAGCTATTTTCGAACCATTATCAGACGGATGTTCTGGTGGGTCGTAACAAGTATCTCTGGCTTGGCACGTACCGGGTATTCAACGCTTTCAGGTACGCATTCGAAAAGACACCTGCCGGCTGGATATGGCTGCACGCCTACTATCTTGACGCTGAACGAAGCACCTGCATCGTCGAGTGCTCGCCGGAGACCTGGGAGGGGCTCGGGTTCCACGAACTCGGCGCGGACCAGAGCATGAGATTGTTGGAAAATATCTTCGAGAATCACCTGCTCGGCAATTCATTGATCAACCAGATGCGCAGTGCCGACAAACTGCGCAGTATTGACAAACTACCTTGGCACAACTTCAGGATCCTCAGCAACAACACCTGGCACCACGACAACGTCGTACTCGTGGGCGACGCAGCCCATACCACGCATTTCTCGATCGGCTCGGGTACCAAACTGGCGATCGGAGATGCCATCGCGCTCGCTGCGAAGTTGGAGGAGCACGATGAGCTCGACTCTGCGCTAAGAGCTTATGAGGAGAAGCGGCGCGCCGAAGTGATTCCGATACAGCACAACGCGGCGAGCAGCATGCGATGGTTGGAGAATGTGGACGACTACATCGGCCAGGACAGCGTCCACTTCGCCTACGCACTGTCGAAGCGTTACCGCTTCCGGCAACCACTGTGGCGCTATCATCTTCATCTGGCGACCCAGATCCCGGCGTTGCGGACCTTGCGCCGTAAGGTGACCTCGGCCCGGAGATGGCGTCAGGCCCGGCTACGGGAACGCTTGGCTGACACACACCAGCGTCAGTTTCAGGGCAACCGGCCCACACCCGTAGAGGCGTGATCACTGCGGTGTCGCTCGGCTACTCGAGTGAGTGAACGGCGTGCAGGTGCGGCCCACAAACAGCAGCACCGCGGGAAAGGCCAGGTAACCGAAGCGGCTGGTGGGCAGCAGCAGGACGGCGATGGTCTCGGCGAGGGCCAGGATCGCCGCTGCCCGGGCGAGGTCCCGCGGCGGGCGACTGACCAGCCACGCGGCGATCCCGAGGATGGCAGCGGCCAGGATGGCCAAGCCGACGATTCGGCCGGTGGATCCGGCGCTGGCGAGAAGCACTCCGGGGGTCGGACTCGCGGCCGGGAAGGCGAATTGACTCGCCGCGAGGGGAAAGCCGGCTAGCTGGGCGAGCGCCGAGGGCCCGACAGGACCGAGCAGCACCGGGATCAGCACACCGAGAACCGTCGCAACGGCGGTCAGTGCACATCGCCGAGCGGCGGGCGCGCTGGTCAGGACCGCGAGCAGCGCGACCGACACCGCAACGGCGGGCCAGGCGGCCTGCTTCAGCGCCGCTGCCACGCCGAGGACGAACGAGGACGAACGAGGACGAACGAGGACGAACCCTGCCGCGACCGGTCTGGCTCGCGCGGTCATGGCCAAACCCAGGCAGACCAGCCCGATGACCGGCAGGTCATGGTCTCCCGTCGCAGCGTGCAGGGCAACCAGCGGGCACGAGAACACGGCCCACATCAGGGTGGCGGGGTGTTCGTGGAAGTCCTGATCGAGCCGTCAGATGGGCCGGACCCCCACAATGGCCGCGGCCGGATGAGCGCCGTGGCCGCGGCCAGGGCGGTGACGAACACGGCGAGGAACCACAGCCGCGCGTCGGCCAGGACCGTGTCGCCGAGCAGTTGGCGAGGTAAACCGAACAGGGCCATGGCCGGCAGGTAAGGGTTGACGTTGGCGAGCTCGGCGGGGGCGCCGAGGTAGGGCCAACCGGTGTCGAGCAGCACCCGGGCCGACGGTCGCGTCGTGGGGTCGTGACGGCGGGCTCGACACCGGGGCCTGAGTCGGTGAGGTGGTCGTCGGGGCTACGCGCCCAGATCGGCTCCGGGCACGGCCTGCTGGGCATGCACGAACGTGCGGCAGCCCTGACCGGCACCCTGCACGCGAGGCCTCAGGGTGACGGTTTCGAGGTCACCGCCGAGCTTCCCGCCGCGGGACGCGAGCCGTGATCCGTCTCGTCGTGGCCGAGAACCACGCCGCGGTGCGCGCCGGCTTCGTCACCCTGCTCTCCTCACCCGAGGATCTCGAGGTCGTCGGCGAAGCCACCGACGGCGCCCACGCGATCGAGGTCGCCGCCCGCACCCGCCCGGATGTCGTCGTGATGGACATCCGCATGCCCCACCTCGACGGCATCGAGGCGACCCGCCGCATCACCGCTGCGCATCCCTATACCCGGGTGCTCGTCTTGACCACGTTCGACCTCGACGAGTATGTCCACGACGTGCTGCGCGCCGGCGCCAGCGGCTTTCTACTCAAGGACGCCACCGCGGACGAGCTCATCACCGGCGTCCGGGTCGTGGTCCACGGAGACGCGCTGCTGGCGCCCACCGCCACCCGGCGTCTCATCGCCGCCTACCTGCGCCATCAACCGCAGACCGCCCCTGCTACCGCGCTCGACCAGCTCACCGACCGCGAACGTGACGTGCTGCGACAGATCGGCCTGGGCCGCAGCAACACCGAGATCGCCGCTGAGTTCGTCGTCAGCGAGAACACCCTCAAGACCCACGTCTCACGGGTGTTCGCGAAGCTCTCCGTCCGCGACCGCGCCCAAGCTGTCGTCCTCGCCTACAAAACCGGCCTCGTCACCCCAGGCAATCACTGACGCCTGTCCTCGGCTCACTCCGCGGGCATGTCGAAAAGCTTGGTCAGCTGGGCGGCGAAGCCGATGTCGCCGTCCAGCTTCACCTTCCCGGTGACGAGCATCATCGTGGGGGAACTGTTACCGGAGACCAGCTTGAGGAACTGTTCACCGGACAGCGTCAGGGTGACGCGTGGATCGTGTGATGGTTCCTTACTGGTCGAGCACTGCGGTGTCTCGGGGCCTTGAGTCCCGGTGATCCAGGTTTCGTACACCTCGTCGCCGTGCGGCCCGCCGGTGAGCAGCCAATGGATCGCGGAATCACGCCCCGGCGCATTCTCCGGGCGGAACTGATCCGCCATCCGGTTGAAGATCCCGTCCAGCAGCGCGCAGCGCGGCGCGGGATCGCCGAGCACTGCGTCGAGCTGCTCGGCTGAAGCGTGTTTGATCAGCCGAGCGAAGGCTTGCGGCTCGATCGCGCCGATGTCGTTGCCGGTGCCCGGCGTGAACAGCCCCGCGAACTCAGCCGTGGACAGATTCTTCGGATCGATGCTGTCGACGTCAGCCATCATCGCTTCCTATCTACTCAAGAGTAAGGTTACGTTCTGGTAGTTAGACTTGCAACCGTGAGCCCGTCCACAGTCGAGGCCACGCCGCCACCCCGCCGGCGGCTGCCCCGCCAGGTGCGAGAGCAGCAGATGCTCGATGCGGCCATCGCGGTGTTCTCCCGGCGCGGCTTCCACCTGGCTTCGATGGACGATATCGCCGAAGTCGCCGGGGTCTCCAAGCCGATGATTTACGCCTACCTCGGTTCCAAGGACGACCTGTTCATCGCATGCATCCGCCGGGAGGCGCAGCGGCTGATGGAATTGATCATCGCTGCGGTGCCCGCCGGAGCCGCCCCGCAGGAGCGGTTGTGCCGCGGTCTGCTGGCCTTCTTCGAGTTCGTCACCGATCATCGGGACGGCTGGATCGTGCTCTACCGGCAGGCTCGGGTGCACGGCACGTTCGCCGGGGAGATCGCCACGGCACGCAGGCGGATCATTGTTATGGTCACTGGGCTGCTGGCCGACTCGTCGCATGGCGACTCCCGCACCCGAGCCACGCCCCTGGCGTACGCGCTGGTCGGTGCCGCCGAGGCGCTGTCGGACTGGGGACTCGATCACCCAGAGGAGATGCCCGACACCCTGGTCACCCGACTGATGGACATCATCTGGACCGGCCTTGAGCGCAGCTCGTGAGTGGCAAACAGTGTTATGGCACTGCTACCCACTCACGAGCGACGGCGGTCGCCGTCCTGTCGTTCCGGCTCGGGGCGGCCGACGGGGTGTCGGTCGCCGCGGCACAGTGGGTCGCGGTGCTGCGCCGGCTCGGCTGCCGGGTGCGCACCGTCGCGGGAGCCGGCACCGCGGACCGCCTGGTACCCGGGTTGGCGTTCGACGCGCTCCATCCGGCCCGCGGCCGGGACATCGAAGCGGCGCTGCACGGCGTCGACCTCGTCGTGGTGGAGAACGTCTGCTCGCTGCCGATGAACCCGCCGGTGACCGAGGTGGTCACGCAGGTGCTGCGGGGACGGCGGGCGGTGCTGCGCCATCACGATCTGCCCTGGGAGCGGGAGCGTTATAAGCACCTGCGCGGCTGGCCACCGGACGACCCCAGCTGGCGGCACATCGCGATCAGCGAGCACAGTGCCGCGGAGCTGGCCCGGCGCGGCATCGAGGCGACCGCCGTCTACCACGGCTACGCTCGCACCCCGCGCCGCGGCAACCGGGAGGCCGGTCGGGCCGCGCTGGGCTTAGCGCCGCAGCAGCGGCTGTTGCTGCAGCCCACGCGGGCGATCCCACGCAAGAACATCGCCGCCGGGATCGCGCTGGCGCAGGCCGTCGACGCGGTCTACTGGCTGACCGGGCCCGCCGAGGAGGGCTACGGTCCGCAGCTCGCCGGCCTGCTCTCTGGTGCCCGTTGTCCGGTGCGCCGCGGGCTGCCCGGCGGGCTACGAATGGCCGACGCCTACGCCGCCGCGGATGCGGTGGTGCTGCCCTCGACATGGGAAGGCTTCGGCCTGCCGTTGATCGAGTCAGCGTTGGCCGGTCGGCCGCTCGCGGTCAGCGACTACCCGGTGGCGCGCGAGGTGGCGAGGTTGGGCTTCGACTGGTTTCCCGTCGACGACCCGGCGCCGCTCGCCGCCTGGTTCGCCGACCCCGACCCAGCGCTGCTGGCACACAACCGAACGCTCGCCCAGCACCACTTCGGCCCGGACGCGCTAGCCGCCCGGCTTACCGACACGCTGGTCCGCGCTGGGCTGCCCTGCCCGCGCGCTCGCTAGCGCGCACTGCGCCAAGTGGGACCTTTTGGCAGATACTGAGAGCCCGTGGACCGCCAAATGGAATCTTTGCTCGTGGTCGGATACGCATCCACCTGGACACTGACCTCGGTGGGGAGCCGGATGACGCATGTGCCCTGGTCATGCTGCTTGGCTGGCCAGGAGTTGAGCTGGTTGGGATCACTACAACGATCGATCCCGGGGGAGCCAGAGCAGGCTGTGTCGAGCACCTACTCCGGTTGGCCGGTCGGGACGACGTTCCGGTCATCGCCGGAGCAGAGATGTCCTCGACACGGCGGGAGGTCGCCGCACCCTTCACGGAAGACTCGCGTTACTGGCCGCTCGGCGGGCGCGTTGAGCAGTGCTTGGCCGGCGGTGGGGTCGCGGTGGTGCACGTGCTCAGCCACGGCGACCACACCTCCGACGGCGGGGCGTACGTCGTCGGCTCGGATGCGGCGCGGTCGAAGCGAACCCGGGTGGAGGACTGGCGGATCGCGGTGGCCGATGATCCGTCGGCACCGATGACATTGTTCTTGCTGGACTTGTGCCATGCCGGGGCAGCGAACCGCTACTGGCAGCCCCCAGTGTCCGGCGCGGAGGAGCGGGCCTGGCTGATCGCGGCCACGAGCTCCGACAAGCCGGCCTACGCCGGGCGGCTCACCCGCGCCGCGACCACGGTGATCCACCGGATCACCTCGGGTGAGCTATACCCACACGATTCAGCCTCAACAACCCCGATCAGCTGATCGACGCCGTCGACGCGACGCGGTTGGGAACGGCGGTGCCCCGGACGCTTCCCGAGGTCCTCGAGCTCGATCTTGCCGCCCGCCCGGCGTCGCGGTGGTGGTGGTCTGGGACCTCGCGACCGGCACTGCGATCGGCGACCCGCTCAGAGGCCACACCAACATAGTGGTGGCGGTGGCCTGCGCCCAGCTTGGCGGCCGACCCGTCGTCGTCACCGGCAGCCGGGACGAGACGGTGCGTATCTGGGAGCTCGAAACGCGACGTCAGGTCGACCGGATCGATCTGCCGAGCAGCGTGCGCGCAATCGATGTGACGGCAACAGGCGAGATCGTTGCGGCGTTCGGTTGGGACCTGGTGGTCCTCGAGCGAACGCCGGACGGCCGCCATGAGTGCGCAGATCGTCGGGGTGCACGGGATCGGGAACCGCCAGCCCGGCACAACTCCCGGCGAGGCCGCCGCCGTGCTGGGCAATCGGTGGAGCTCCGCACTGCGCCGCGGCCTCGGACAGGACTCCGATCTGCAAGCCGCGATCGCCTACTACGCCCACCACCTCGCGACAGACACCGCCCAGGGTGTCGGTAACCCCGAACATCTCACCCAACCCGAGCAACAGATGCTGCTGCATTGGGCACGGCAGCTCGGTGCCCCGCCGGAGGTTGCCCAAGGTCGGCTCGCCGCACCCGCCCGGGCCGCCGCGGACTGGATCGCCCGCAAGGTCGGGCTGGACAGCAAGCTCGTGCGGCTGCTGGTCACCACGTTCTGCCGCGAGATGCACCTCTACCTCACCGACCCCGCCCGCCGCCACGCCGTGCGTGACGAGGTCGCCGACACCATCGCCACCCGCCAGCCTGCAGTAGTGATCGCGCACTCGCTGGGGTCCGTCGTCGCCTACGATACCTTCTGGACTCGCCCCGACCTGCGGATCGACCTACTGATCACTCTCGGATCGCCCCTCGCCCTACCCGACGTCGTCTTTCCGCACCTCGACCCCGCCCCGACCAACGGCAAAGGCTCAAGGCCATCCGGCGTGCGGCGCTGGATCAACATCGCCGACCCCGGCGACGTCATCGCCATCCCCCGCGGCCTCGCCCCCCACTCCGACGGCATCGACACCGACCTCACCACCCCCATCGGCGTCTTCGACACCCACAAGGTCACCGGCTACCTGGCCTGTCCCGCCGCCGCCCTCGCCACTCTCCTCGGACGCTGAAATTGAACGCCGCTGCGAGTCAGCGCCCACCGGAACGAGGGTCAGCTCTGGCCACCGGTGGAATCCAGCGCTGTCAGAAGCTGGGGGAGATCGACGGTCACGGTCTGCCACAGCACGTCGAGATCGATGTCGAAGTAGTGATGGACCAACCTGTCCCGGGTGCGTGCAACATCGGACCAGGGCACGCCGGGGAACCTGGCGCGAGTCTCGGGGCTCACCTGCTTGGCGGCCTCACCGATGACCTCCACCAGTTTTGTCAACGCCAGGGCGAGCATCAGGTCGGAGTCGAGATCTGGTCGGGAACGCCCTGCCACGAAGTCCAGCGCCTGTTCCGTCGCGTCACGCATGTGACGGAGCCGAGCAGTGTCGTCAGGCCGCATAGACGACCCGTGCACTGGCTACGACGTCGTCCCTGAAGTAACGGCTCAGGTCGTGGTAAGTTCGCAGGTCGACCCTCCGGCCGATGGATTCCTCCAGCTCGCGCTCCATCGCGGCGAGTGCGAAGAGTCCCGGAGTGTGACCCGGCTCGAACTCCACGAGGATGTCCACGTCGCTGTTCTCATCGAAGTCGCCCCGTAGCACCGAGCCGAAGAGCGCCAACCTCGCGATGCCGTACCTGCGGCCGAACGCCGCGAGCACTGAATCGGCGATCTGCATGCCTGGACGTAGCTCCATGACGTGATGATCGCAGAAAATCCTCGCAACAGGGGCTCCAGGATGATGGCCGCGATGGCGCAGGTCGGGGTGTGTGGCTGGTGCCCGATGATGAGCTGACTCGGCGGGTGCTGCCGAATGAGTTCTCCGCCGACGAGGTCCGCGCCGGCCCTGGTGCTGACCCGCCGGGCCGCACATACGCAGTTCTGGCTGGCCTATGACCTGGTGAACCGGCTGCCGCAGGTGCATGCCGCGATGATGCGGGAATGCTGGACGAGCCCCGGGCGCGGGTGTTCTCGGAGTGGACCACCGAGCTGTCGCCCGAGCAGGCCCGGGCGGTGTGCGCCGAGCTGCTGTCCCGGGCGCCGGGATTGACCACCGGGCAGCTGATCGAGCTGATCTGGCGGTGTTGGGCGTCTGACCTGCGGTGGGGCGGGTCGCGGGTTGGCTCATGCCGTCTCTGTGTCGTGTGGGGTTGCTGGGCGGAGTGTGGTGTCGATGGCGTGGCGGGTGCGTTGCCGGCTGGATGGCATGAGGTGGGTGTAGGTGCGCAGGGTGAAAGCGGGGTCGGCGTGCCCGAGGTACTCAGCGAGCGCGACGATCGATTCGCCGGAGTCGAGCAGGGTGGAGGCGTAGAAGTGACGCAACGCGTGGAACCCATCCACGCGGGCCGCGGCTGTGATGCCCGCGGTCCGCAGCGCGGGTCCCCAGACCCGTCTGTTGAAGTCGACGCGGTGGACCGCGGTTCGGCTGGCCGCGCGAACCAGCAGCCTCGCTGACACACGTTCCCCGCGGGGCGACTGCCAGGGAAGCGTGACTGCTACCGGGGGAAAGCACCGGATGTGCTCGGCAAGTACCAGTGCGACGGACTCGGGTAACGGAACCTGCCGGGGCTCGCCGCCTTTCGGCGGGCCGAAGCACCGCCGACTACCCACGATCTTTACCTGGCGGGTGACGTGCACGACCTGCCTGACGAAATCAACGTCGTCGACGGCGAGACCGAAAGTCTCTCCCTGACGAAGTCCGAGACCGGCGCCGAGCATCAGGGCGACTTTGTAGCGGTCCGGCAGTGCATCGTGGACTGCCCGTACTCGTTCCGCCGACCAGGGTTTAATCTTCCGTGGTGGTACCCGTGGCCGGGATACCGACCGGGCCTTGCACGGGTTCGTGCGGATCCTTCCGTCATCGACCGCCGCGCTCAGAACGGCCTCGACGTAGGTGAAGATCCCTTGCCGGTACCGTGCCGCGAGCCCGCGTTCCTGCAACTCCCGGTCCCAGGTGCGGATCTGGGTCGGTGTGATCGAGGCTAGGGGCAGCTGACCCAGCCGGGGGTAGGTGTGTTTCCGGAGCCGGATCGCGACGTTCTCGCGGCTGGACTCATCGAACGTCTGCGACGCCAACCATGCTTCGGCGTAGCTTTCGAATGAGATCCGCCCGGCTTTGGGGTCGAGGTAGTCGCCGCTGCGTTTAGCGCTTTCGATGTCACTGAGGAAGCCGTCTGCGTCTTTTTTGCATCGGTCGGGGAAGCTTTTGCTGTGTTCCCGGCCGTCTGGGTCGGTGTACCGGACGCGGTAGCGTCTGCCGGTGCCGTGGAGGCGGGTCTTGACCCGAATCATGCGGCCGGTCGCCGGATCGGGGGCAGGCTTGTACCACAGGTCTTGTACGTGTCCCACGGTTTGGTCTCTCCCGATTCAGGCGGCGTCGCCGGCTACCCAGCGCCGGACGGCGGCCGGGTCGTAGCGGAGGTGGCGGCCGCATTTCTTGGCCGGTGGGCCGCTGTTCTTTCGGCGCCATTGGTAGAGCGTCTGAACAGGAAGCTGTAGGTAATCTGCCAGGTCCTCGACCGTCCACAACGGCTCTACTCGTACCCTCGGATCCGGCCCTGGTCGGCCGTTGCGCACCGCCATCACTCGCGGCCGCCCGCCGGGTCAGCAGCCACCGCGGTCAGCGTGGTAATCGCATCCCAGTAGGTGCCGTAGTCGGGTATCCATGGTGTCCGGAGTCGGCTCAGGCCGCGGCCGGGTGCGTGGTAGAGCGCCACTCCCGGTTGCGCATGTGTGATGTGCTCCTCGGCCGCCGCCGTGGACACGGTGGGGTGTAGCAGGCGGATCGACTCGATGTTGTCGACTGGCAGGGTGAGCCGGTAGGCGAACTGGGCGCGGAGCAGGCCGCCGCCGAGCTCGTTGGCTTCGGCTCGCTGCGGCAGCATGATCAGCCGCATGTTCACCTTGCCCGCTTCGGCCGCGAGGCGACGAGCGGCGGTCGTGATGCGGTCACGGAGTTTCTTGTCGGCGCCGGTCAGGCCCAGCAGCGCCAGCCATTCCTCCAGGACGACGAACACCATCGGATGCGCCACGGTCAGCGGCAGCACGTCGCACCGGTCGGGTATCGCGGTCATCCGGCGGTCCATCTCTGCGACTAGATCCGCGAGCAGGTCTGCGTGACTGGTCACGTCCGCGCCGAGGACCTGCCACGCCGCGTGGCGGCTACCCTGAAACGGCCGCAGCAGCACCGAGGAGGGGTCACTACCGGCGATGATCGCGTCAGGTGCGGCCGCGAGCTGGTGCAGCAGCCCGTAAGACAGCCGGGATTTCCCGGATCCGGTACGGCCTTGCACGAGCAGGTGTACCCGCTCAGTGAAATCAATGGTCACCCGCTGGCCGTCCTCGTCGGTGCCCAGGATCACCGGCACCCGCGCTGAGGTGCCCGCCGGTCGTACCGGCAACCTGACGGGTACCGTCAGCGGATCACCGTCGAGCAGCACGACCTTGATGCAGCCAGGGCCTTGCTGGGTAATGCGAACCATCGCCACGCCCATGCCCTCGGCGATGCGGTGGGCTTGGGCCTCGAAGTCGGCCAGCACCTGACCGAGCAGCATTCGCACGAGCAGCGTCACCGGGGGACCCGCGGCTACTGACCAGGCCCACGGTGCGGCGGTGTGCGCCATGCCTCCTGCCGACGCGGTGTAGTGGGCCAGGCCCGCGCCCTCGGCGGTGTCAGCCCACCGCCGCCGGACCATCTCCATCCACACCGCTAGCTCTCGGGTGTCTCGCCCGTGGCGCCGCCAGCGCAGCGCTGTTCGCACCTGGACCATTCCCGGTTTCTCCTCACGTCACTTGGGTCGTGCACAGGGCAGCTCGGCCCCCCGGTGGTAGGTCATGTCCGGGTGTCTGTTCCGCCGGGGCCGGGCCGGTGAACTCACGCGGCTTCCCTGCGTGATGAGGACTGGCGTAGAGTCGTGGTGGACGGGCCGGTTACTACCCGGCCCGTCCGACCTCGCTCACCCGCACCAGGCCGTGTCGCCTAGTGCCGTCGCGTGGTCCTCGCGAAACCGCACGCACTCATGTCTCGTTTGTGCTCGTCGCAGACCGGGATACCCCCCCGGGACCATATCCCGTCTTTACCGCAATAGCCGCATTTCGGGTTCCGTGTGACCAGCCTTCCCAAGGACCGTAGCATGACCGCACCTCACTTCCATTCTTTCCCGATCGAGTCCAGCAGCTTCTGCGCTTGTACCGCGCCATCCCGCGCGCGTTGCCGCTCCCACGCTGACCGGTTCCCGTCGTGGATGATTCCCTGCACGGCCCGCTTCGCTAACTCCAGGTCCGCCCGCCGCTGC
>JBOHHF010000139.1:0-7167 GCA_050700495.1 Pseudonocardiaceae bacterium | reverse complement strand
CCGTCACCGTTTCCTGGCCGATCGTGCCGCGCGGAAGGGACTTGCGGTACGGCCCGGGGGCGTGATTCGGGACTCGCCGACTCGTCCCGAGAGGACCAGCTACGGGTCGGTCCGGCTTCGCGCGGTGATGGCGGCTACCTGCTGTTCCTTGGCCGGATGACGCCCGACAAGGGCGTCCGGGAGGCGGCGTAGATCAACTTATCCAGGAAAATCTGGCCAGAGCTGCTGGCGCATCGCATGCACGGTGGTCCAGGCGCGGGTGGCGAGTTGCAGGTTGAAGCGGGTGTCGGGGTCGTTGAGGTCTCGACCGGAGATGTCCCGAATCCGTTGCAGCCGGTAGCGCAGCGTGCTGCGATGCAGTGACAACGTCTTGGCGGTGTGGTCGTAGCTGCCGCCACACTCCAGGTAGCAGGACAGGGTCTCAACCAGCTGCGCGTCTTTGCTGGCGTCGTAGTCGAGCAGGGAGCCGAGCCAGCGGTGGATGAAAGCCTCGACCGAGCCGATGTCGGCGATTTCGGAGAGCAGTTGGTAGATGCCGAGATCTTCAAAGAGGGTGACCTGATCGGGAGAACCGGTGGCGACTTGCATCTTCAGGGCGAGCTGGGCCTGTCCATGTGAGCGAGGAAATTCGGGTGGCTGGGTGCAGGGTGCGCCCACGCCGACTCTGCAGCTCCCTTGCGCACCCATCTGGGCGATGATCGCCGTCCGGAACTGTTCCCAGTTCTGATCCGTATCGCTGAGCACCGCGACCCCGCCTGGGCGTGCGGCCAGCAGCGATCCGGCCCCGGTGGCGCGCACCGCGCGACGCACGGCGTGATAGAAGGCCTCGTGGTCGCCGTGCCGGCTGCCATTGGTGACGACCAGCACTCGATGGGAGCGGGCCAGGTCATAGCCCAGCGCCCGGGCCCGGGCTTGGGCGCTGACGGTGTCTATGCCGGCCAGCAGCTCCTCAACAAGGTCACGCCGCAGGCGTAGCTCCACCTCGCCCAGGGCGCGAAGGTGGGCAAGCTCCAACGTCAGCACAGTGTTCGCGTGTTCGAGGGCGACCGTCTCACTGGGCCCGGCGGTTCGGTCCGGGTCGATCAGGGCGATGATGCCGAGCGGCTGGCTGCCGGGTTGGGCGACCGAGATCAGGCGACCTTTGTCCCGGACCGGAGCGCGGGCGTCGAGGGCACGCTGAAGGGTCTGCTCACGGCGAGCGGGACTCGGCTTCGGGTAGGGATCGGGACGGCCGGGACCAGCCCAGGCGGTGAGGTTTCCGTGCCGGTCTTCGATGGCGACCGGCAGCCCGGTCAGCTGATGCAGCGCGTGGGCGATGCCTTGCTGACCTTCTCCGGCGGAGGCCACCGCGGTGAGCCAGTTGTGGATGTCGAGACTGCGTTGCGCCGCAA
Organism: Pseudonocardiaceae bacterium; assembly: GCA_050700495.1. Classification (GTDB taxonomy): domain Bacteria; phylum Actinomycetota; class Actinomycetes; order Mycobacteriales; family Pseudonocardiaceae. Next base: position 5,776 of record JBOHHF010000139.1, on the reverse strand, counting down.
CCGAGGAACGCGCCAGCTCGGTCATCGCGTGTTCAAGGGCGAGATTCGAAGCGCGCAACTCGTCGGCGATCGACCGTTCTCGCTCGGCGCTCGCCCGCTCCCGAGCGTGTAAGCGGGCATTGACCAGCGCGGCGCCGGTCTGTTGGACCAGCACGTTGAGCAGGAACTGGTAGTGGGGCTCTGGCTCGGTGTCGAGGCTGACCACGAGGTAGCCGCTCATGTCGTCCAGGGTGACCAGTGGGTACATCCAGGTCCAACCGGCACCCTCTACATCCACCGCTCCGCCGGAGCGGCCGAGAGCGGCGAACTGGGTGTGCAGGACGTCGGCGTTAACTGGGTGATTCACCGACCCAGCGGCCTGCCAGTCCCCGTCGAGGCAGACGGCCGCAACCCGACCACCACCCAGCGACGGGACGGCCGTGGTGGCAATGCGCAGAATCTCGGACTCGTCGGAGCTGCTGGTCATCAGCATCGACAGGGCGAGCAGCGGGCGAAACGATGCGAGCTGATCCCGCAAGGCTCGCCCGGCCGCGCCGTCGGCAGCGTGCATCATCGACGGTTGGTAGCGAACTCGCCAGGTGGCACGTAGTACAGGTCGCCCAGCACGGTAGGACCGATGAGGATCAGCGGATCGACGTTGGCACTCGGCCCCGTGGTCTCGATCGAAATCGGCATCGACGACCTCCTGAAATCTCGCCGACTCTGCACAGGTGGTGCGCCGACGCCCCACCCATCGTGGCCCTCTAGTGCCCCGGGGTGAAAGCCGGAGGACCGATTTGGACCCGTTAGGGCCAGGCCAGGTATCACCATGCGCGGCACAGTAGACGTGCCCGGTCACAGGACTGACGGGCCGGGCTGTGGCTTGGAAACCGTCATGATCGTGAGAGAAGGGACATGCAATGACACTCATGCGTTTCGATCCGTTTCGCGAGCTGGATCGACTGTCCGAGCAGGTGATGGGGGGCAGGGGACCGCGGACGATGCCGATGGAGGCATGGCGGAGGAAGGACGAGTTTTGCGTCTATGTCGACCTCCCAGGCGTCGATCGGGACGACGTCGAGCTGACAGTCGAGCGAAACGTGGTGAGCATCCGCGCGCAGCGGCGGCCCGCGCATGAAGAAGGCGACGAGGTGATCGTCGACGAGCGACCGCACGGCACCTTCACCCGGCAGCTCTTCCTTGGTGACAACCTCGACGCAAACGAGCTGTCCGCGGACTACGACCGCGGCGTACTCATGCTGACGATCCCGATTGCTGAGGCGAGCAAACCGCGCCGTATCCAGCTGAGCGGGCAGCAGCAGGAGCTGCCGGACAGCGGCTCCGCCAGTGCGGATCGAGGTTCCAACGAGCAGCCAGTAACCACCTCGTAACCCATCGACCCAACCGACGACGCCCACTAGCGATTGACAGGAGTATCGGATCATGGCGAAGGCAGTGGGTATCGATCTTGGCACGACGAACTCGGTGATCGCCGCCTGGGAGGCCGGCCAGGCAGACGTGATTCCCAATGCCGAGGGCGCGCGGACGACCCCGTCGGTGGTGGCGTTCACCGACAGCGGTGAGCGGCTGGTGGGGCAGTTGGCGCGGCGGCAGTCGATCCTGAACCCGAAAGGCACGATCTATTCGGCGAAGCGGTTCATCGGTCGGCGGTTCGAGGAGGTGTCCGAAGAAGCCCGGGCGGTGGCTTTCGATGTGGTGACGGGACAGAATGGGGAAGCCCGTTTCGACGTCAGGGGCAAGCAGTACGCACCGGAGGAGATCAGCGCTCAGGTGTTGCGCAAGCTCGCCGACGATGCTGGGAAGTTCCTGGGGGAACGGGTCACCGAGGCGGTGATCACGGTACCGGCCTATTTCAATGATGCTCAGCGCCAAGCCACCAAGGATGCCGGCCGCATCGCTGGTTTGAATGTATTGCGCATTATCAACGAGCCCACCGCGGCGGCGCTGGCCTACGGGCTGGACCGGAGCGAGCACGAGACAGTGCTGGTGTTCGACCTGGGCGGCGGCACGTTCGACGTGAGCATTCTGGATGTCGGTGACGGTGTGGTCGAGGTTCGATCCACCGCCGGGGATACCCATCTGGGTGGCGATGACTTCGACCGGCGGCTCGTCGACCATCTGGCCGACGAGTTTCAGCGGGACAACGGCATCGACCTGCGCAATGATCCGCAGGCGTTGCAGCGGCTGTTCGAGGCCGCCGAGAAGGCAAAAGTGGAGTTGAGCTCGGTGACCCAGACGCAGGTCAGCTTGCCGTTCGTCACCGCGGATGCCACCGGTCCCAAGCACTTGCAGACGACGATCAACCGCTCGACGTTCGACCAGCTCACCGCCGACCTGGTAGAGCGGACCATGGACCCCGTCAAGCAGGCCATGGGCGATGCCAAGATCAGCGCCAATGACATCGACGAGGTCATCCTGGTAGGCGGATCGACCCGGATCCCGGCAGTGCAGAACCTGGTCCGCCGGCTCACCGGCGGCAAGGACCCCAACATGAGCGTCAACCCCGACGAGGTTGTCGCGGTGGGCGCGGCGATCCAGGCTGGCGTGCTCAAGGGTGACGTGTCTGATGTGCTGTTGCTGGATGTGACCCCGCTGTCGCTGGGTGTGGAGACCCGTGGCGGGATCATGACGAGGATCATCGAACGGAACACCACCATCCCGGCGCGGCGCAGCGAGGTGTTCTCCACCGCCGAGGACAACCAGCCTGCGGTGGACGTGGTGGTACTGCAAGGGGAACGGGAACGGGCCGCCGATAACCGGGTGCTGGGCCGGTTCCGGCTGGAGAACATCCGCCCCGCCCCGCGCGGCGAGCCGCAGGTGGAGGTCACCTTCGACATCGACGCCAATGGCATCGTCAACGTCACCGCCCGGGATCGGGATACCGGAGCCCAGCAGAGCATCACCATTAGCGAGAGCTCGAACCTCGACTCCGTCGAGATCGAGCGCATGGTCGCCGAAGCTGACCGCAATCGAGCCGCTGACCAGCAACTGCGGCAGGAAGTCGACGCCCGCAACGAGCTGGACAGCGTCGCCTACCAGGTCCAACGGCGCCTGGACGACCTCGGCGCGGACGCGCCCGCACATGAGAAGGCCCGGGCCGAGCTACTCGTCGGCCAGGCTCGGCAAGCGATCCAGCAGGACGCGTCGCTAGCGCGGGTGCGCGAGCTGATCGGCGAGCTCCAGCAGGTATTCCAGGGGCTGATGGCGCGAGCAGGCGCTGGGGTCGGTGCCGGGTTCGGCGGTGGTGGCGGGAGCCCGCAGGGTGGGTCATCCGGGGGCACTGGATCCGCGGCCGATGACGACGTCGTCGATGCCGACTTCGATCGCAGTTAGGGGCGCCTGTCGTGGGTATGGAAGGTCCGGCGGCAGATCTAGATCTACTGGACCCGGTCTAAGGCCAGCAGGATGGATCCAGAATCACCGGAGGTACACGAGCAGCCGGAGCCAGACGGCGAGGCGGCCACGGTTGCCGCTTTGGAGGACCGGCTGCGCCGGGCGCTGGCCGACTTGGACAACCTGCGCAAGCGGCACGCCCGGGAGCTTGCGGGCGAGCGGGTGGCCGCCGCAAACCGGGTTGCTGCGGCGTGGCTACCGGTGTTGGACAATCTCGACCGGGCACTGGGCCATGCCGACGCCGACCCATCGGCGATCATTGAGGGGGTCCGGGCGGTGCGTGACCAGGCTCTGGATGTGTTGGACGGCCTGGGGTTCTCGCGCTATGACGAGGTGGGGGTGCCGTTCGACCCGGCCCGGCACGAGGTAGTCAACGTGATCGACGATTCGGAGGCCGAGCCGGGCACGGTGGTCCAGGTGCTGCGCCCCGGCTATGGCGCCGCGGAGCGCCAGCTACGGCCGGGTGCAGTGACCGTCGTCGGCCGCCGGAGCTGACGGCCGATGGCGCGCGACTACTACGACGCGCTCGGGATCTCCCGCACCGCGAGCACCGAGGAAATACAGCGCGCCTACCGCAAACTCGCCCGGCAGTACCACCCCGACGTGAACCGCGACCCCGGTGCCGAGGAGTGCTTCAAGGAAGTCAGCGAGGCCTACAGCGTGCTGTCCGACCCCGACACTCGGAGACGTTACGACCGGTTCGGAGCCGACTTCCGCCAGATCCCGGAGGGCTACGAGTCCTCCGCCGGTCCTGGCCGGACCGGGGGACGGGGCTCGCCGTTCGGTGGCGGCCGGGTGTGGGTGGACTCCGACCGCGGCGGGAGATCTGGCGCTGGCGGCATCAATATCGACGACTTGTTCAGTGACATTTTCGGCTCACGTGGCGCATCCGGGCCGATCTCGGGAGCCGATCAGGAGGCCGAGCTCGAACTGTCGGTCGAGGACGCTTACCGGGGCGGCACCCGCCGCATCACCCTGTCCGGGGCAGGCGAGCCCACCACTCTCGACGTGGTCATTCCCGCTGGAGTCACCGATGGGCAGCGCATCCGCCTGGCTGGCCGGGGCGGGCAGGGCTCCGGCGGCGGCGCGACCGGCGATTTGTATCTCGTGGTGCGGATCCCGCCACACCCGCGCTATCGGGTCGACGGGCGCGATATCTCGGTGGATTTGCCGTTGGCACCGTGGGAGGCGGCGCTGGGGGCCAGCGTCCCGGTGCCCACTCCGGGTGGGGAGGCCAAGGTGCGCGTGCCGGCGGGGTCGCCGACCGGTCGCCGGTTGCGATTGCGCGGGGAAGGCATGCCCAATCCACGCGGAACACCGGGTGACCTCTACGCCGAGGTGAAGATCACGGTGCCACGGAGATTGACGTCGCGGGAGCGGGAGCTGTTCGAGGCGCTGCGGAGGGATTCGACGTTCGATCCGAGGAGTGAGAGGTGACCTACTCCCTTGTCCGAGTGTCGCGGCTCAGTCTGGATAGCTTCGCCGCCCGGGCCGGGATGCATCCCGAGCTGGTCGGCCGGTTGGTGACGTTGGGCCTGCTGGAGCCCACCCGAGATGCCACTGGCCGGCTGTGGTTCGCGCCGCCGCAGCTGCGGGCTGCGGCCCGGATCCAGCGCCTGCGGGCTGGTCTGTCGCTGAATTACGCTGCGCTCGGGTTGGTGATGGACCTGCTCGACCGTATTGAGGCGCTTGAGGCCACCCTGCGGGCCACCGGTGGCCGCCCACCCCGAAACGGCACTCGTGGGCCGTCAGCGACGGCTCGGTGCGAGGAGTGATTCCTCATGGACATGAACCGCCTGACCCAAGAGGTGGCGAGCACATGACCTTGGTGACCAGGGTTTCGGTGATGCCCAGCCCAGGAGTGTTCTCCCGGGCCCGTTCCACGATCTGGCGGGGAGTCAATCCCATGCCGTTGTACAACCGCACGATCTTCTCTTGCTCACGGGTCCAAGGACGTCGAGCAGGCGTTCTTCGAGTAACCGGACCGCTGCGCCTGGGCGCCTGGCCAGCAGCTACCGGCCCGTTTCGCGCGGACCGGTAGTTGATCCCGAGGCCGCTGTCCTTCTTGCCGAACTCGCCAGCTTCTGCTCGTTTCCTGATCTCCTCCTGATCACCGACGACAAAAGCGTCAGCGCTCTTGTTCACTCCTATCGTGGTGATCGTCAATCCCTTATAGTGCATGGCTTGACACTGTTTCTTCGTGCAGTACCGGTAGCCCAGCTCTGCACGCTCGGCAAGTAGTTCGTCGCCGCATTCGATGCACTTTGCTGCCAATCCACATTCTCCAACCGCCTACCCTGCCGGCGCCGTCGCAGGCGGGTGCAAGAGTGACAACCGCCCTAGCAGCACGCAAATTCCGGGCCTGGCGGATCGACTTGTCAGG
>JBOHHF010000138.1:0-1001 GCA_050700495.1 Pseudonocardiaceae bacterium | reverse complement strand
GCCCAGGGCAGCGCCATCCAGTATATGTCCACGCCGGGGAATATTGGCCGCAAGCACCTCGGGTTTAGGGTTCAGCGTGGCCGAATGGAAGGTCGGTCCTTCCGCCTCCCCCATGCAGCCGTGGATTTGAATACTGATGATGATTGATTAAATACTGAGGTTGCCAAGTTGATTGATTGATTGATTGAATTAAAGTCTGTTCGGGACCTAGCATAGATCCATCAGACTGTGTCCATTGTTCACACATGAAGATCAAGATATTGTCTGAGCATCATGCTTGCAAGTATATGGCTGAAATTTGCATTTCATGGAAAACTCTCTGTCATCCATTGAGTCAGATGGAGGCAAGCTCACCAGCCATAGACAGGTCAGCTTGCCAACAAGCCAGACTGGCTGAAGCCAGCCAAGACCAGCCAGCCAAGTTGGCTGAAGCCAGCCAAGACCGCCAGCACAGTCCCGTTCCCCATGGGCTGTCCAAACGAGTGATGACTGCACAATCAGCTGCCCCAAACTGACACTTGCAACCAGTCACTGAATGTCGAGCCCAACTCAAGTCCAAGCCAGACAGCCAAAGGCTGACCGGCAAGTTCAACTTTTCCAACTAGCTCCCCAGCCACAGACTGGACGGCATAGCATCCCATCTAATTGCCACACCTGAGGTCACGCCTTGACAAGCATTGTTTCAGAGTGTGTCAGTCAGAGACCAGCTCAGCAGCCAAAGGCTGATTAGCTTGATCCTTCACAAAGCTGGCTGAGCCAGGCAACGACTGGCCAGCACAGTTCCATGCCCCAGGTCCTGCCAAACGATCACAACAGTACGCAAACAGCTCCCCCCGCACTGATGCGCACAACTGTTCCCTGTGAGGCAGGTCCAACTTGAGTCCAAGCCAAGCAGCCAAAGACCGCTCGGCAAGTTCAGCTTTCCAAACCAGCCACCCAGCCAAAGGCTGGACGGCGTAGCTTCCCACCATCTTGCCCAATCAAGGTCTGAGAGTGCACAC
>JBOHHF010000137.1:0-1731 GCA_050700495.1 Pseudonocardiaceae bacterium | reverse complement strand
CGTCAGTAGACAGCACACGCGCGGTTGATGCGTCAAGCAATGCTTTGACGTTTGGCTTGCTGAGCGCAAGCTGTGCGATATCAGACGGTCGGATCTCCCGAGCGGAGCTTCTCAAGACTCGCCCCTGCGCGCCAAGCACTATTTCCCGACCCCGTTCCTCGACGAGCCCTAGGAGCCTGTTGAAGTTTCGTCCGGGCCGGCCGGGAGGCTGTGGGTATGGCACTCGTAGCGTTCGCGGTCAGGTCGGGTGAGGAGACTCGGCAGGTACAGATGGTGTGTCTGGACGATCTTGTCCCGGCTGATGATGACCTTCGCCGGATCGAGTTGCTCGTCGATTGGGACCACGTCCGCGAGACCGCACGGCCGTTCTATCGGGCCGGCGGCGCCGGCCGGCACGGGATCGATCCGGCGGTGTTGGTCAAGCTCGCGTTGGTGCTCGCGTGGCGTGGTTTGGGGTCGATGCGCGAGACGCTGCGGGTCGCTGAGACGGACATGTCGATCCGGCGGTTTCTCGGGTTCGGGCTGACGGAGCGGCTGCCGGATCACTCGACGTTCAGTCACGCGCAGACCAAGCGCTTCGCGGACTCCTCGGTGTTCGAGCAGCTGTTCACCGCGGTGTTGCGCAAATGCACCGACGCGGGGCTGGTCGGTGGCCGGCGGCTGGTGGTCGATGGCACGCACATCGAGGCTGACGCGGCGCTCAAGAGCCTGCGCGCCGAGCTTGAGCCGATCGACGGCGACGGCGACGGCGACGGCGACGGCGACGGCGACGGCGACGGCGACGGCGACGGCGACGGCGACGGGATCGTGCCTGATGATTCCGCGGAATCGCGGCCGGTGCTTGAGCTGGCCGCGGCGCGGTCGGGGCCGACGCCCAAGCGCATGGCGTCCAACGCCACGGCAGTGTCTCAGACCGACCGGGACGCCAAGCTGCGCCACAAGCCGGGGCATCGCAAGCATCTGGTCCATCGCGGCCAGGTCGCGGTCGATCCCAAGCGCCGTGTGATCGTCGCGGTTCAGGCTGAGCACGCGACCGGCAGCGAAGCCGACTGCCTGAAAGATCTCGTCACGCGCGCGCGGTTCGCCGGGCACCATGTCGGCGAGCTTGCGGCCGACAGCGGCTACGCCAGCCAGGAGTCCTATGCGACCCTGGAAGCGCTCAAGACGGCGGCGCTGATCCCGCCGCAGCCAAGCGCCAAACACGACGCCGCGGTCGCGGCCCGTGAACGGATGCGCACCCCGGCCGGGCGTGACGCCGCCCTGGATCGCCAAGCCCACGCCGAGGGCACGATCTCAGAGCTCAAGCGCCACGGCGCCGACCGCGCAAGGTGCCGCGGCACCCGGTTGGTGCAACTGCAGCTGCTGGCGGCAGCGACCGCGATCAACCTCAAACGCCTCCTCAGCCACGGCGAAGCCGCTCAACACGGTCACACCGGCGATCCGGCCGCCCGCCACGCCGCCGACCATGGCCAGACGGCGCCGCCAGCCGTCCGACACACCGCCATCCGCCTCCTTACCCGCCGGCTCATCGAAACGCTCATCGAGATCGACCACCTCACGGAGACCGATCTTTCAACAGGCTCCTAGCTCGTCGAACGGCAACGGCGCCGGGTAAGGAGAGCGGGTTTCCGCGGAAGCGCGCGAAGAACGTCACTCCTCCCGCAGCCGCCCCACTCACGAGTGACAAAGTTCGCGCCAGACACGAAGAACGTCACCCGTGCTCCCCCCCAC
>JBOHHF010000136.1:0-7663 GCA_050700495.1 Pseudonocardiaceae bacterium | reverse complement strand
TCCCAGCCTTCTCGCCGCTGGCCGGAACGCTCCTGGCATTCGCGACCTACGCGATCGGGTTCGTCGCCCGCCCGCTGGGCGGGGTCATCTTCGGCCATTTCGGGGACCGCATGGGGCGAAAAGACGTCCTGGTCATCACGTTGCTCATGATGGGTATCAGCACATTCCTCATCGGTGTTCTGCCCACCTACGCTACTATCGGCGTAGCCGCCCCCTTGTTACTCGTCCTGCTCCGGTTCGTCCAGGGTCTCGGTCTCGGCGGTGAGTGGGCGGGCGCCGTGTTGATGTCGGTCGAGCATGGCTCGAATACGCGCCGGGGCCTCAATGCAAGCTGGCCACAAATTGGCGTTCCCGCCGGCAACCTGCTCGCCACCGCAGTCCTCGGCCTGATGACCGCGATCCTCCCATACCCGGCATTCCTCTCCTGGGGCTGGCGAATTCCTTTTCTCATTTCGGCCGCCTTCGTGCTCGTCGGCCTCTGGATTCGACTGTCGCTCAGCGAGTCACCACTATTTTTCGCGGTGGAGGCCGAAGGCTCCAAAGCCAAGATGCCTCTCGTCGAGGTGTTCCGGCAGCACCGCCGGAACATCCTCATCGCGATCGGCGCTCGAATCGGCACCGACGTCGCCTTCTACGTCTTCTCGTTGTATGTGCTGACCTACGTCACCACGAACCTCGGTCTGCCCAACCAGCTTGCGCTCAACGCTGTACTCATTGCCTCCGGGCTGCAGTTGGCCTTGATCCCAGCATTCGGCGCCTTGTCAGATCGGGTCGGACGGCGCCCCGTCTACCTGGCGGGCGCGATCGGGGCCGCCGCGTGGGCATTTGCGTTCTTTCCCCCTCCTCGCCACCAAGGAGCCAGCGCTGATCATCGTGGCGACCACGGTGGCCTTCGTCGCCCACGCCGCCATGTACGGCCCGCAGGCAGCTTTCATCGCTGAGCTGTTCAGTACTCGGCTCAGGTACTCCGGCGCCTCGCTCGGCTACCAGCTCGCGGGAATCCCTGGCGGCGCGCTCGCGCCGATCCTGTCCATTGCTCTCGCAAGTCACTTCGGCAGCCCCTTCGCCGTGTCGGTCTATGTCCTCCTAGCGATTCTCGTTACCGTCATCGCACTCACCTTGGCGCCGGAGACGTCCAGGATCGATCTCAGCGACGGACCGTCAACTCACCCGTCGACGATTGCCCGCGCTGTCGCCGATGACGCATCAGCCCGTGAACCACGACAGGAGGGTGTATGGAAATGACTCTTGACGTGATCGTTTTGGCGGCAACCTTCTTGATAAGTTTAGGCGTGCTCATAGGCTACACACTCAGCGAGCGCGCACTGGAGGCCCGAACCAGACGGCAGGCCGCCGTACAGCGCTTGCTCAATAGTCAATGGCAAGAAATCGAGGCCGCGCGGCAGACGATTGCTCAACAGCAAAAGGCGAGTCGTCGAAGCCGGTCAGACGTTGACGCCAAGGAAGCCGCGCCGTACCGCGCCGCAAAACGGTAGGCACGGTCGGCTGACGGCGAGCTGGGGCAGATCTAAGCTGACCGGCGGTGAAGGAGGGCCGCGTGGGCATGCTGGCCGGGAAAGCAGCCGTGGTGACCGGAGGGTCACGCGGGATCGGACGGGCCATCGTCGAACGGCTGGCACGTGATGGGGCGGCAGTCGTGTTCAGCTTCGTGCAGGCCGAGCAGGCGGCCGCCGATGTCTGCACGGCCGTGGCCGAGGCCGGTGGTCGGGCCGAGGCGGTCCACGCCGATCAAGGTCTGGTCAGCGACGTGCGCCAGCTCTTCGATGAGGCCGAACGACGGCTGGGAGGGCTCGACATCCTGGTGGTCAACGCGGGCATCAGCGTAGGGGCGCCGATTGCCGACGTTCGGGAGGAGGATCTCGACCGGGTCCTTGCCGTCAACGTCAAGGGCACCCTGTTCGCCATGCAAGAGGCGGCTCGCCGGATGAGGCACGGCGGGAGGATCATCAACATCTCGACGGTCAACACAGTCCTGCCCGTCCCCGGTGTAGGGGTCTATTCCGCCACCAAGGCCGTCGTCGAGCAGCTGACCCGGGTCGGGGCTCTCGAGCTCGGTGCGCGGGAGATCACGGTCAACACCGTCTCACCCGGCGCGACCGACACCGAGCTCTTCCACCAGTCGAACCCGCCGGGCGCAGCTGAGCTGGTAGCCGGACTTACCCCCCTTGGCCGGATCGGCCAGCCGGCAGATGTGGCGGACGTGGTGGCGTTTCTCGCCGGTCCTGATGCCCGATGGCTGACCGGGCAGCACCTGCGAGCGTCGGGTGGCGTCGACGTGGGCCAATCCCCATCCGGCAGGTAGACCAGGGCGGTCGGGGATGATCCCACGCCGGGTTCTGATCCTGAGATCGAGGAGGCGAATCATGCCAGATAGTAGTGGTGCTGCGCGGCGAGCCGCGATGTACGGCGAGGACGATCTCAGTTCGATGGCGATCTTCTCGGGCAATTACATCAACTTCGGGTATTGGCAGGACTTCACGACCGGACTCATCACAGTCGACGAGCGAACTGAGAGCCAGGCCAACCTCTATCGCACCGTCCTGCGCCGCTTGAAGATCGGCCCGACCGATGTGGCACTGGAAATCGGGTGCGGCATCGCAGTCGGGACAGCACTCGCGCTTCGAGAGTTCGATCCAAGCGCCGTTCACGGGCTCGATCTCTCACAAGCGCAAATCGACCGAGCCACCAGGAGTAACGCCAAGTTGGTCACGCAACAGCCAGACCGGCTGGTACTCCAGCAAGGCTCCGCGCTTGAACTTCCTTATGCAGACGAGATGTTCAACAAGTGTTACTCGGTCGAAGCTGCGCAGCACTTCGAGGACCTGGCAACCTTCGCGTTCGAAGCCTATCGAGTACTCAGGCCCGGCGGCCGGCTCGCCGTGACGACCTTCTTCACGCCACACCCGACCGCCATCGGCGAGCTTCGACGGTTGATCGAAACCATCGATAGTGGTGTCGACGTTATCTTCGCGATCGACTCCTTTCGAGACGATCTGCTCAGGGCAGGCTTCGTCGACGTGGGTGTTGAAAGCCTGGGCGGGCATGTCTGGCGTGGCTTTGACGCCTGGATCGAGCAGACCGAGTTCAGGGACAGCTGGGGCCGCAACTGGCTGAAGGCATACAACCGGGGATTCGTCGACTACTACGTCGTGACGGCAGACAAGAAATGACCAAACAGCGGGAAGATGTCCGGATGGTCGTACTCAACGGCGTAGCAGGGCACAGAACATCGCGTCGGTGCCGTGCCGGTGCGGCCACAATTGCACGTACGGTCCGGCACCGAGCCGGGGTACGCCGGGGAACTGAGGCTTGGCGTCGAGTTGCTCGCCACCAGTACGCCGCACCACGTCTGCGACCACGCCCACTGTCTCGTCCAGGTGCGGCGAGCAGGTGACGTAAGCCACCACACCGCCGGGACGGACCAGCCGCAGCGCCGCTACCAGCAGCTCCCGCTGCAGCCGGACCAGCCCGGGAACGTCGTCGGCCCGCCGTCGCCAACGTGCCTCCGGGCGGCGACGCAGCGCCCCGAGCCCGGTGCACGGCACATCAACCAGTACCCGGTCGTAAACTCGGTCTGGCAGCCCGCTGTCCCGACCATCGGCGACGTGCACCGTCACCGGCAGGCCCGCGCAAGCCTGACCGACCAACCGGGCCCGGTGCTCGGCCTTCTCCACAGCATCCAGGCTCGCCCCCCGGACGGCACCCAGAGCACCCAGCAACGCGGCCTTGCCGCCCGGCCCGGCGCACAGGTCCAGCCAACGGGTGTCGGCGCCCTCCAGCGGCACCCCGGCCAGTGCGAGCGCAACGAGCTGGCTGCCCTCGTCCTGCACGTGGGCCAGGTGATCGCGTACCGCGGCCAGCTCTCCCGGGTCGCCGCCGTCGGCCAGGTACACCCCGTGAGGGGAGTACGGGGCGACGTCGCCTCCGGTGACCGCGGCCAGGTCGGCGGCGGTGATCTGGCCGGGGCGTGCCGCGAGGTGCACCAGCGGACGGGCATCGTCGGCGGCCAACGCCTCGGCCAGCTCGTCGGGATCCCCGCCCAGCGCGTCGGCGAAGGCCTGGGCGATCCACCGCGGGTGCGGGTACGCCATCGCAAGGTGGCCTACCGGGTCGTCGTCGGCCGCCGGCGCTACCGTCTGCACCCAGCCTTTCTCGTCCTGCTGGCCGACCCGGCGCAACACGGCGTTGACGAAGCCGGCCGAAGCGCTGCCACGATCCGCGCGCACCAGATCAACGGTGGTGCCGACCGCGGCATGCGGCGGCACCCGGGTCCGCAACAGTTGGTAGCTACCCAGCCGCAAGGCATCCAGCAGCTCCCCGTCCACCTCCGACAGCGGGCGGTCCGCGCAGGACTGCAGCACCGCATCCAGCAGGCCTTGGGCGCGGCTCGTTCCGTAGCACAGCTCGGTGGCCAGCGCGGCGTCCCGGCCGCTGATCCCACGCTGCCGCAGCAGGCCAGGAAGCACCAGGTTGGCGTACGCGTCACGCTCGCGCACCGCCGCCAGAGCGTCCAACGCGGCCCGCCGGGGGGGATCCTCCACCGGCGGGCGTCGCGGCCCCAAGCGCCGCCGGGGCGGCCCGGGCCTGGACGGTCGGGACGGCCTGCGGGGAACCGTCACGGCGAGCCCTCAACGATCCGGGCGGTGCCCCCACCAGCTGTCACTCGAATCGCTCCCCCGGCCCCGGCCGGACACCACGAGCCCAGTCCGGTGCGGGCATCGCCCGCCTACCGGGCGCAGTGACCTCACCCAGGCGCACCGCGCTGGTCGCCGTGCCGACGAGCACCTCCCGCTTGCCCACCAGCAGCTCGCCAGGGTCGAGCTCATCGACATCGAGCCCGTCGACGCCGGGTCTGTCGACATGGGGTCCGTCGACGTCGACTAGTTGCACCGGCCCGAGGCCCACGCGGTGGCCCCGGAACCGGATCCAGGCACCGGGAGCGGGCGTCACGGCCCGTACCTGGCGGTGCACCGCGAAGGCCGGCGCGCTGAAGTCCACATGGGCGTCCTCGGCAGTGAGTTTCGGAGCGTGCGACACGCCATCCACCGGCTGGGATACCGGGCGTAGATTCCCGTCGGCGATCCCGTCCAGAGTGGCCACCAGCAGGGCGGCTCCGGCGTCGGCCAACCGGGACAGCAACTCACCCGCGGTGTCCTGCGGGCGGATCACCTCGGTGACCGTGCCGTATACCGGGCCGGTGTCCAGCCCCTCCTCCAACGCGAAGGTGGATGCGCCGGTGATCTCGTCCCCGTGCCGGATCGCGGCCTGCACCGGAGCGGCGCCACGCCAGGCGGGTAACAGCGAGAAGTGCAGGTTCACCCAGCCATGCCGGGGGATGTCCAACGCACCTCGCGGAACCAGCGCGCCGTAGCCGACGACCGGGCAGCAATCCGGGGCCAGCTCGCGCAGCCGCGCGATGAACTCCGGGTCAGCCAGGCGGCGTGGGGTGAGCACGGTCAGCCCCGCCTTGTCGGCCAGCGCAGCCACCGGTGAGCGGGCCGGCTGCCGTCCCCGGCCGGCCGGCGCGTCCGGCCGGCTCAGCACCGCAGCGACCTCATGCCGGTCAGAGTGCAGCAGCGCCTGCAGTGAAGGCACCGCCACGTCGGGCGTGCCGGCGAAGACCAGTCGCACCGTTCAGCGCACCTTGCCGAGCATCGGGTGTGGGCTGAGCTTGACCACCGGCTGGAGGCTGCTGAACCAACGTGCCTGCCGGATCTCTCGCATCGCCTGTTTGCGAGTCTCGGGGTCGAGCCGGTCGATGAACAGCACGCCGTCGAGGTGATCGGTCTCGTGCTGGATCGCCCGCGCGAGGCGCTCGGTGCCCTGCACCTCGATCGGCTCGCCGTGCTGGTTGTGCCCGCGGGCAATGACGCGCAGGTGGCGCCGGCAGTCCCAGGACAGGCCCGGGATCGACAAACAGCCCTCCGGCCCGTCCTGCATCTCGTCACCCACCACGGCGAAGGTGGGATTGACGAGGTGCCCGGTCACCTCGTCTCCGTTGACGTCGACACAGTTGCGGTCGATCCCGGTGACGTCGTCCCGGCGGTAGGTGAACACGCGCAGTGACACGCCCAGTTGGGGTGCCGCGAGTCCGGCTCCGCCCTCGGCCGCCATCGTGTCCCGCAGGTCGCGGACGAGGTTGCGCAGCTCCTTGTCGAAGTCGACGACCTCGGCTGCGCGGGCATACAGCACGGGATCGCCGAAGAGCCGGATGGGTTGCACAGGCACCAGCGCAGTATGCCTCGTGAGCGACGCTAGGTGCTCTGGCACCCAGTGTCACGCACGAGGGCACTCACGAGGCCGCTAGGCCAACTGCTGCGGGTCGAGCTCCACTCGCAGCGAGTCCGGTAGCTTGCGGGCGCTGCGCCCGGCCCGCAGCGCGGCCAGCTCGGCGGCCAGGGCCGATCCCTGGGAGCGCGGAACCCGGACCAGCAGCCGCTCCCGCCCGCCCTCGGGTTCCCCCGGAACCAGCACCGGACCCAGTACCTCGCCCCTGGTGAGCACCTCAAGACCCGCCAGGGTGTCTGGTGTGCCGTCCAGCGCGACCATCCGCACCGCGGGTGGGAAGCCGAGCTCGGTTCGAGCGCTCAGCTCGGCGCTCGCGTGGCCGGCCGGGTCCCATCGGATCAGAGCCTGCACCGTGGCCAACGAGGCTTCGGCGACCACGACCACCCGGCCACCGTCGGCCGCAGGCTCGACCATCGCCGCCGCGGTCATCCACCGGCGCAGCGCCTCCTCCGCCGCACGCAGGTCGGGGCGGGCCAGCAGCGCGGCGGCATCCAGCAACAGCGCCGCCCCGTACCGGGCCAACGGTTCCGCTCCGGGAGTGGCCACCACCAGCGCCGGCCCAGGCGGGATGTCGGCCAGCACCTCATCCACGCCGGAGCTACCCCCGCCGGAGGTACGCACTGACACCCCAGGGAAGGCGCGGCCAAGTTCCTCCGCGGTGCGACGAGCCCCGATCACCATCGCGCGAAACCGGCTGCAGCCACAGGCCGGGCACCGGTAGCCGGCCTCGGTGGCACCGCACCACCGGCAGCCGGCCTGACCGGCAGCGGCCAGCGCCAGCGGACCGGCGCAACGCCGGCAGCGGGCTGCGATACGGCATTGCGCGCAGGCCAGCGCGGGAACGTAGCCGCGGCGGGGCACCTGCACCAGTACCGGCCGGTCGCGGCTCAGCGCGGCGCGAGCCGCTTCGAACGCCACCGCGGGTAGCCGCGCCGCGCGGGCCGAAGGATCCCGGGCCAGCTGCATGTCGTCCTCCCCGATCGCGGTGACCCGCGGCGCCGCGGCCCGCACCATGTCCCGGGCGGCGACGATCTCGTGCGCCCATCCGGTGTCGATCGACAGCTGCGTCTCCGCGGTGCGGGCATGGCCGGCTACCAGCAGCGCCGCGCCCTCGAGCACGGCGCGCTGGCCGAGCACCAGTCGGGCGTGCGGGTACGGGGCCCGCGGCTCGGCGTGCAGGTCGTCGCCGTCGTCCCACAACACCATCAGTCCCAGGTCGGCGACCGGGGCGAAGGCCGCGGCCCGGGTGCCAACCACGATGCGCACCGCGCCCCGCCGCACCGCCAACCACCGGCGGTAGCGCTGCGCGGGTCCGATGTCAGCGGCCAGAGTGACCACGGCGTCGGGCCCGGCC
>JBOHHF010000135.1:0-14206 GCA_050700495.1 Pseudonocardiaceae bacterium | reverse complement strand
TGTGTAGCCTGCACAGTCGAACGCTTCCGTATCGCGGTGTTGGCCGCTGGCGGGCTGTTCAGGTATCACATCGGAACAGTCGGTGTGCCGTCGCCCGGCAATGCCTGGCAGGTACGGGTTTCTGACGACGTCAACCGGCGGAGTCAGTCCGCTTTGGCCGGACTGTGACCAGTGGCAGCAGCCACTGCACCAGGGGGCCGATCAGCAGTGCGTAGACGGCCGTGCCGACACCAAAGGTACCGCCCAGCAGCCATCCGATGGCCACCACGATCACTTCGATTCCGGTGCGGATGAGGCGAAGCGGTAGCTTGGTGCGCACCGTCAACCCGGTCATCAGGCCATCACGGGGCCCGGGACCGAGGCGCACCCCCACGTAGGCCGCGGTGGCCACGGCGTTGAGCAGCACGCCGACGACCATGAAGGCGACCTTGGCCCACAACTCGGTCATGGTGGGCAGGAGCGCGAGCGCGACGTCCACCGACACGCCGATCACGAACACGTTGCAGACGGTTCCGGTCCCAGGTAGCTGGCGCAGCGGGATCCACAGCAGCAACACGGTGAGGCTGGTGATGACGCTCCAGAAGCCCAGGCTCAGCCCGACCTGCCGGGTCAGCCCTTGGTGCAGCACGTCCCAAGGCATGACGCCGATAGTCGAGCGTACGAGGAAGGCCATGCTCACGCCGTAGGCGACCAGCCCGAAGGCGAGTTGGGTGAACCTTCGGATCAGCCGCCCCTCGCGCAGCTGCGCCACCGGCGAGCCGATGACGAGACTTTCGTTACGGTCACGACGCATCCTTCCGCTCACCGGTCTTACCTTACTTCTCTGGCCGGTCTTGGCGAACGACCGAGATATACCATGCGTCCGGTGCGGTCCAACGCCTTCAGCGTGGGCGGCCGCTCGTGGTCACCCGTACCATCCCATCTTTGTTCGACACAACTCCGTTCACACCTCCGCCTGTGCAGTTTCAATACGAGCACAATTGAAGTCAACCCGGCCGGCATCCAGGGTTGACTAACCCGGAAGAGGTGGTCAAGAGTGGCGGGATGGAGCCAGCACGGAATAACCAAAATTCTTGGGACCGTGACGGCAGACGACAACGCACCGGGAGGACTACATGGCAAACCGCAGTGCGGTGCCCGTGGCGGTTCCGGAAGGATTCTCGCCGTCGCCGTCACCCCGTGTTCGGGAGGCGTCATTGCGCGATGTCATGAAATCGTTCGCGACCGGGGTGACGGTGTTAACCGCCGGTGGTGAGCACAGCCATGGGATGACGGCGAACGCCATCAACTCGGTGTCCCTCGATCCGCCCCTGGTGCTCTGCTGCGTGGCCCGCAACGCGGGCATGCACCGCGCGATCACCGTGGTGAAATCGTTCGGGCTCTCGATCCTGGCCGCCGACCAGGAGGATCTGGCGCGCTACTTCGCCGACCGGCGCCGACCCGGCGGACCGGCCCAGTTCGCCGGTCTCGACTGGTGGCCGGGGCGGCACACGTCCGCGCCGCTGCTCGCCGGGTGCCTCGGCTGGCTGGAGTGCGAGCTGGGCCAAGTGTACGACGGCGGCGACCACTCGATCTTCCTAGGCAAGGTGCGCGACGCGACGCGGAGCGCGCAGCCACACGGCCTGCTGTTTTTTGGCGGACAATTCCACCAGGTGTGTCGCACCAGGGGAAGCGTTCCCGACGAATCACTAGGATACGAGTCACTGGGATGCTGCTGGTGATCGTATACCTGCTCCATCCCGGTGTCCTGGGCGCCACATCGGCGCCCA
This sequence comes from Pseudonocardiaceae bacterium, assembly GCA_050700495.1. Classification (GTDB taxonomy): domain Bacteria; phylum Actinomycetota; class Actinomycetes; order Mycobacteriales; family Pseudonocardiaceae. The sequence goes on along the minus strand of JBOHHF010000135.1, from coordinate 12,437 downwards.
GCGCAGATTCCCCGCCATCACCGGAGAGACGGTGGCTGCCCCGGACCGGTCAGTAGGGCCGTGACCGGTCCCGCAGCGCGATGCACCAACCCGTTCGTGTTACACCGTACCTGCGTCGCGCGTTCGGCGGCCAGACCCGACCGTGCAGGCGCCAGCCGTCCGGTTCCAGCGCCCAGTGCAGGAACTCCTCCTCCCACGGGCGCCGCAGCAGCACGCGCCGCTCGTGCAGCTCCGCGTAGTCACGCGCCGCCTCACGCATCGAGTCCCACCACAACCCGATCCTACTTACGGTCACCGGAATCACCCGCCAGCATGACAAGTCGCCAGGAACGTCTGCGGGTCTGTCAGTCTCGACAGCCAGCGTCGGACCTGACTCTTTACAGTTACCAGTGGCCAGTCTAACCGTAGGCTTTCATCGTGATTGATCGTATGGGCGACACTGTCGATACCGAGTAAGCGCGCTACCGAGTAAGCGGCACGTTGTGGGACTGCGCGGCCAACAGAACCGGGGCCACCGGATCGGCCACGGGTGGGACTCTCATCCCTCCGCGACGGCGGCGACCGCGGGGACGGCCACAGGTGCGGACCGGCGGCGCAGCAGCCGGTGCACCACCAAGCCGACCACCACCAGCGCGGCCACGAACAGTAGTGCCAGGTATTGCAGCACCCAACTGGTGCCCGCCGGGTCGTACACCGCTTGCCGGGGCCAGGCGATGTTGACCATCATGGCCGCACCGTAGACGACGGCGAACAGGTTCACCGGCAGCCCCCACCGGCCCAGCGAGAAGCCGCCCGCAAGTGGGTCTCGCCGCTGATGGCTGGATCCCGCAAGCGGGTCTCGCGGCTGATGGCTCGACCGGGCGCCCAGCACACGATCGGCCAGCGCGGGCACCGTCACCAGCAGGTAGGCCAGGTACACGATCACCACCGACGTGCTGGTGATCGCGGCGAACGCCGCCGGATTGCCGAGATTGACCAGCAATACCCCGATGGCGAGCGCGCTCACCGCGATGCCGGTGAGGATCGGTGTCCCAGTCCGCGGGCTGACCCTGGCCAGCCATCGTGCGCCGGGCAGCCGGCCATCCCGCGCCATGCTGAACATCACCCGCGACGCCGAGTTCTGGATCGCCAAGCAAGCCGAGACGATCGCGATTGCGACGACGGCCAGCAGCATCCGGCCCAGCGAGGAGTCCAGCTGGCTGGTGATGACGTAGGCGATGCCGCCGGTGGACAGCTGCCCGTCGGTGAGCAAGGGAGCGGCCATCAGCGCGGCCACGATCATCAGTCCGCCGCCCACGAACGACACCAGCAGCGCGCGCAGGATCGCCGACGGCACCACCCGGCGCGGCTCGCCGGTCTCCTCGGACAGCTCCGCTGCGCTGTCGAACCCGTACATCACGTAGGCCGCCATCAGGGTGGAGGCAAGGAAGGCAAACACATAGGGACTGTCGCCGGACACGTCGAGCGTCTCGGTCACCACCCCGGGCCCGCGTTCGGCGTTGCCGAACAGCAGTATCAGCAGCAGTACCACCCCGATGATCTCGAGCGTCACTCCGATCCCCATGATCAGCGCCATGATCCGGACACCTGCGGCGCTGATCACCGTCACGATCGCGATGAGCAGTGCGCCGAGCAGGATCCCGTTGGCCGCGCCGGAGGCCGACGTGATCGACGGGTCGTCGCCGACGATCTGGAACCCGGACCACACTGCGGGCAGCACAGCCTGCAGCGCGATGCCGATGGCCGCCACGCTCACCACGTAACCCACCAGCATCGCCCAGCCGGCGAACCACCCGACCGTCTCACCGGCCAGCCGCCGCGACCACTGGTAGATGCACCCCGCCAGCGGCCAGCTCGACGCCAGCTCGGCGAAGACCAGTGCCACACACAACTGGCCGGCGAACACCAGCGGCCAGGTCCAGAAGAACGCGGGACCGCCGAAGGAGTAGCCCAGCGCGAAGAGCTGGAAGACCGTGGTGAGGATGGAGACGAAGGAGAATCCGGCGGCGAAGGAGGAGAAAGCGCCGAGCCGTCGGTGCAGCTCCTGCCGGTAGCCGATGCGCCGCAAGTACTCGGCATCGGGGCCGCCGGTCGGGCTCGTGGAGAGGACTCGGGTAGTCACTGAATCGCCTTCCGCGGGAGGTGACCGGCGCGCACCAGGCAGCCGAGGGTGTCGCAGATGACCCGGGTCGCGATCAACGCGGTGATCTCGGCGTTGTCGTAGGGTGGGGAGCACTCCACGACTTCGATGCCGGCCAGCGGGCGCGCGGCGACGAGCTGGATGAACTTCAGCACCTCGCGGGGCAGGAAACCGCCGGGTTCTGGCCATCCCGTGCCGGGGACGAACGCGGCGTCCAGGCAGTCGACGTCGAAGGACAGCCAGACGGCGTCGGTGCCGTCCCAGGCGACGTCCAGGGCCCGCTGTGCGGCGGCCTCGATGCCCATCTCCACGCAGTCGGTGACAGTCATGATCGTCGTGCCGCGCTCCCGGCCGACCTGCACGCCGGGCCGGGGCGCCTGCCAGCCGCCGATGCCGATCTGCACCAGGTTGCGCGGTGGCACGTTGGGGATGTCGGTGGCGTGGAACCACGGGGTGGTGTGCATCCGCTCGTCGAGGTCGGTTTCCTGGGTGTCGACGTGGCGATCGAAGTGGATGATGCCGAGCTTGCCGCCGAGCTTGCCGCCGTGTAGGTGTTCGGCGACGGCGCGGGTGGTCGGGTAGCCGATGGAGTGATCGCCGCCCAATACCACCGGGAAGGCCCCTGAGGCATAGACGTGTCCGACCGCTTTGGAGATCTGGTCGAAAGTTTTCTCGATGTTGCCCGGGATGGTGAACACGTCGCCTAAGTCGGCAATGGTGATCGATTCCCTTAAATCGACGCCGAGCTCGAAGCTGTAAGGCCCGTACAGCGCGGAGATCTTACGAATCCCTTGTGGACCGAAGCGGGTCCCGGAGCGGTAGGTGGTGCCCCCGTCGAACGGGGCGCCGAGCACTGCCACGTCGTACTCGCCGCAGCGGCGGACGTCCTCCACGTAGGGCGCTTTGAGGAAGGTGTTGATGCCGGCGAAGTGCGGAAGCTCGCCGCGGGAGAAGGTGGGGATCCGCCGGTCGACGATCGAGTCGGCGCCCGGCAGGCCCAGTTCGAGCCCGCGGGCGATCTCCTGTTCCCACTTGGTGGTCGGTAGCGTTGCTTCCGCTTCGACGGCGTAGCGCGCCTCCGGGCCGTAGTTGTCGGATAAGTCGTCCACGTGGGGCCTCCGCGTCCACGGCGCCCAGCCGCCAGGCAGCCGGGCGTGGCTGGCCTCCCGGGCTTTTATCCCGCCGTGGAACGGGCCACACACACACTGCCCGCCTGCACCTCTCGGACCAGACCCGCTGACGGACAGCGGCGGAACCCTAGGTACGCCTCACTCAGTCGAGTGAGTCGATACCATCACACGACGCCGCTATGACCGTGATGTCACCACTAAGTTGCAGTCACGTCACCTGACGAGGACTCCTTTGCGGACCGCCTCGCGAACTCCGGCGCATGTTCGGGCCGTAACCCGATACCGATGAGGTAGGCCGGTATGAACGACGCTTGCGGGACGCGCCGCATGAGGGCCAGCACAGGCTTCGGCGGACCCGTCCGCCGTTCCTCGATGATCGGCACCGCAAAGGCGCGGTGCATGAATCGTTGCAGAGACTGGACGAGGATCGTCGGCAGCAGCCGGCGGGCGCGGACCCTCGCCAGATTCGCCGGCGTGACCCTGCCGTGCCGCAGTGGCTCGGCCAACACCGTCGCAGCGGCCACCGCGTCCTGCACGGCGAGGTTGATACCGACGCCGCCCATCGGGGACATGGCGTGCGCCGCGTCGCCGATGCACAGCAGACCGTCGACATGCCAGCGGTTCAGCCGGTTCAGCCGCACGTCGAGGTGTTTGACGTCATCCATCGACGCCAGTTCGCCGACCCGATCCGCCAACCATGGGACGAGCTCCGCGAGCTCCTGCCGGAAGCGCTCGATCCCGTTCGCCCGCAGCTGCAGATCGATTCCCTTCTTGGCGAGGTAAGCGAGCTGGAGAAAGTCTTCACGGGGGATGACGATCACGAACCGGCCCTTGCCCGCAATCGGCGTGAGCGCGGCCGGGTTGTCGCCCGGCTTGCGAGCGAGCCGGAACCACCAGGCATCGATCGGCACGGAGAGTTCCTTGGGCCACAGGTCCGCCTGCCGGCGCGCGACCGACCAGCGGCCGTCGCAGGCGACGGTCAGATCGGCACGTATCTCGCCGGCCCTGCCGTCCTCCGTGCAGTAGCGAACCCCGCGCACCTGCCCCGATTCGCGAATCAGCTCGGTCACCTCGGTCCGCATCCGCAGCGTGTAGGACGGTTCCTCCGCCCCGGCCTCGGCGAGCAGGTTGAGCAGGTCCCACTGCGGCACCATCGCGATGTACGGGTGCGCCACCGTCAGCCGGCGGAAGTCACCGACGACTACGCGGTGGTGCTCGTCGATCGGGAAGGCGATCTCGTGCAGCTTGCTCTGCGGAAGCTTGGCGAACCTCTCGCCGAGGCCCAGCTCGTCGAGCAGTTGCAGGGTCGAGGGGTGTACGGTGTCGCCGCGGAAGTCCCGCAGGAAGTCACGGTGCTTCTCCAACACGGTCACCTCGACGCCAGCGCGGGCCAGCAACAACCCCAGCATCATGCCGGCCGGGCCACCTCCGATGACAACGCACGTGGTTCGCTCCGTCATCACGTCACCTTCTTTTTCATCAATTGATGAATAAAGACGATACCGCACTACTGACGGCACGTCGAGGCACGTCGCCGATGCCGAGGCCCGCGCTCAGATGACCATCCCGGACTTCGAGGACTGCGTGGAGATCACCAGAACCGCCATCAAAGCACTGCTACTGGAGGAGGACGATCTTGGAGTTGATCACGAGTGAACAGCGCGACGAACTCATCACGACGACCGTCGAGCGAGACGCCTTCCACCTGGAATTGAAGGACGTATATGCTACTGCCATCGAAAATGGCCTCTTCGCCAAGTGGCTGAAAGGTGAGCCCGACGACTTCGTATGGCTCCTGCCGTGGCAAACCAGGATCCGCAACGCTACACAAGCCGGCAAGACTGTACGTCGGGTCAGGGTGATCAGTGAGTCCCTCACCGACTACATCACCTGGGAGCACTCCAACACCGGGCTCAACCTGGAGGTTGGCGAAGACATCCGTTGGTTGCCTCGCCATCATCTACCCGACGAGATCGTCTTTCCGGTGAATGGAAATGACTGGTGGCTTTTTGATGATCTGCTGGTGGCAGTCGGGCACTTCCGTGACGACGGCAGCGTGCAGGGCCACGAGATCATCACTGATCCTGCCGTCGTTACCGATTGCGTCCGAGTTCGTGATCAGCTTTGGGCCATCGCCATCCCGCACAGCGAATATGAGCCGGTCTGAGCTCCTGCAGTGTCCAATCAAGCCCAGCAAGCACGAGAAGCTTTCGGCGCTCGCCTGCATGATCTCCGCAAGGATGCGGGGCTCACTGGCCGAGCGCTCGCCGACCTGACAGGTTGGCAACTCTTCAAGATCAGTAAAATTGAGCATGGAAAGCAGAATTCCAGCGAGGACGACATCCGTGCGTGGTGCCGGTACAGCAACACAGAAGATCAAACCTCCGACCTGATCGCCACGGTCCGCCATATCGAGACCATGTGGCTCGAATGGCGGCGCGCGCTCCACACCGGCGTAAAGGTCCGCCAGCAGTGATCATTATCCTTGTACCGGAAGACTAAAATATTCCGCGTGTATCACCCGGCCGTTGTATGGGGAACTCTCCAGACAGCGGAGTACGCCGCTGCGGCCTTTCGATAGGTGGTCGATTTCTTCGAGATCCCTGACGACATCGACGCCGGGGTGGCTGCGCGTATGGAGCGACAACAGTCCCTCTACCGCGGCGACCGCCGGTACAACGTGGTCCTCGGCGAACAGGCCCTACACACCAACATTGGCGGGCCGGACAAGTGCGCAAGAACATGTTCTCCGCAGCCAGCGAACTCGCCTACCTTTCGGGTTGGATGGCCTCGACAAACGCGGAGCACTCCATCGCCCAACGCTACTTCTCCATAGCAGTAAAGCTCGCCGCAGAGGCAGACGATCCGCCCATGGCGGGCCATGTCCTTCGGGCCATGGCGCATCAGGCTGTTGACCTAGGCCACTTTCACCAGGGGCTGGATCTGGCCGCTGCGTCGATGGACGGCAAGCGGTACCTACTGGCTAGCCCGCGTGAACGCGCGCTGTTCGGCGTTATCTACGCGCGGGCACTCGGCGCGACAGGGCAGAAGTCGGCCGCCGTCAAGGCGCTGATCAGAGCGGAAGACGACCTAGCCTCAGCGACCACCGGCGATGATGAGCCACCGCGGGTGTTCTTCTTCGGCGCGGCAAGCCTTGCTCATCAGACTGCCTGCACGCTGCGCGATACCGCAGACCTATCCGGCGCCCTCAAGGAGTTCCACCGCAGTGTGCGCACCCGCAAGGCCACAACGTTTACCCGCACGCACGCCCTGACCCTCGGACACCTCGGCGCCGTACAGGCGCGTCACGGCCAGCTCGACCAGGCGTGCTCCACCTGGTCCACCGCGCTGGACGCCATGGACGGCATCCGTTCAGGACGTACCCGCCAGGCCGTAGTCGACATGCACCGCGCTGTCGCCCTTCCGCCGCCGCGGTATCCCGGCGACCGTCGAACTCGACGCACGCGCCTCCGCCTACCTGAACTCCGCACCGTGATCCATCCAGCCGACGTGGACCACGCGGCTGCTATGACCAATCATCCGGGCGCGACACAGCCGGCTATAACCATGGGAGAAGGGGAACTTCATGGCAGGCTGGGTGTCTCGCGCTGCCGCCTGATCAAGGTCGATGACCTCGACCTGCATGTCAAGGAGCTCGACGCCGTCCACGGCATACCCGTGCTCGACATCAAAGCCTGGTTCCACGAGTTCGGCCCACGTGGCACCGTTCGACAGGCCGCCTGGTCGAGCGAGATGCTCGCCGAGTATTTCGCGACACCGCCACACGACTCGTTTCGGAATCCCTGACGATATAGACGCCGGGGTGGCTGCGCGTATCGCCAAGGCCCTGACCGTCCTACGGTCTTCCCATGCGTATCCGAATCATCGACGCTTTCACCGACCGGCCGTTCGCCGGTAACCCCGCCGCTGTCTGCCTGCTGGACGCCGATGCCTGGCCCGACGAAATCTGGATGCGGCAGGTCGCCGCGGAAGTCAACCTGTCCAACACGGCCTTCGCCCATCCGCTGCCCGAGGGCGCCGACGCCAGCTGGGCGCTGCGCTGGTTCACCCCCACCGTCGAGGTCGATCTGTGCGGGCACGCCACCCTGGCCACCGCGCACGCCCTGCACAGCGACCGCGGAGATCCCGGCACCGTCCGGTTCAGCAGCCGCAGCGGAATCCTGATCACCCACACCCACGACGACAGCACCATCACCCTGGACTTCCCGGCCGCGCCCGCCACCGAGATACCCATCCCCGACGGCCTTACCGAAGCCCTCAACACCAAGCCCGACACCGCCTACCGCACCGGTACCCTCGGCGACCTGCTCACTGTTTTCCCCGACGAGGCAGGCATCCGCGCACTGGCACCGGACTTCACCGCATTGAGCCACCTGGCCCGCCGGAACAGCACCCGCGGGGTCATTGCCACTGCCCCGGCCAACTCGGGCAGCAGTTATGACTTCGTCTCACGTTTCTTCGCACCTGCTGTCGGCATTCCCGAAGACCCAGTCACCGGCAGCGCCCACACCGCTTTGGCCCCGTACTGGTCCAGCCGACTCGGCCGGGGCAGTCTCATCGGACTGCAGGCATCCGCCCGCACCGGCCTGGTCCGCACCGCCGTCCACGGTGACCGCGTGCACCTCACCGGGCACGCCGTCACGGTCCTCGACGGCGCCCTGCACCACACCGCCGGGTGAGGAGGTCCGCTAGCAGATCGCGCGGACCTCCTATGATCTCGACCATGACGACGCCATCGCGGCAGCAGCTTCGCGACTGGTCCGCCGAGCTCACGCTCGAGCCGCTAGATCCGGCCGACCAGGACGAGACCCGGTACGTCGCGCTGGCCGACGCGGGCCGGGCCGCGGTCGACGAGCTGCTGGCAACGATCGAGCTGGCGCTGGACTCCACCACCCAGCTGCTCTCCGGCCCGTCCGGCTCCGGCAAGACCACCGAGCTGTACCGGCTGCGAGGCGAGCTGGAGCGCGCCGGCTTCCACGCCGCGATCTTCAACATCGGCCGCTACGTCAACGAGTCCTCGCCGATCGACATCACCGAGTTCCTCATCGCGCTGGCCCTCGGCGCGCACGATGTGCTCGGGGCACCCGAAGCGGACCGGGGGCCCGGGTTCGCCGGCAGGCTGCGCCGCCTGATAGACCGCCTCAAGATCTCCGTCGACGTCCCCGGCCTGTCCGCCACGATGTCGCGGGACGGCCTGGAAATCGGGGCGATGGGCGCGTCGGTCGAGGTCGACCTGCAACGCGAGCTGAGGAGCAGCAAAGCGGTCGTGGCGGAGCTGCGCAGCAAGCTCACCTACCACATCGGGCAGTTGTACGAGGAGGTCGCGGCCTTCCTTACCACGCTGCTGCCGGCCGACGACCCAGGCCAGGGCTCGGTGCTCATCGTGGACGGCCTGGAGAAGCTGCGCGGCACCAGCGTGAACGACGTGGCGGTGCAGGAGTCGGTCCAGGCGCTGTGCCGCACGTCCGGCCGCGCCCCGGCCAGGCCGCGGACACTGTCGCCAAGACGGTGGCAGAGCTGCGGGATGTCGTCTCCCGCCGGCTCCCAGTCGATCAGATCTTCGCCGACACCGGGCAGCTCGATGCGATCATCCAGGCGTCCGGGGGCCACCTGCACGACCTGTTCACGCTGCTCCGTCAGGTGATCAACCTCATGCTCCGCGACGCTGACGCCGCCGCTGCGCGACGAGCACGTCGAGGAGGCGATCGGACTGATAGCGCACGACTTCATGAAGATGACGGCGGAGCAGAAGGCGTTCCTGCGCCACGTGGCCTCGGGGGACGGCACAGTCGACCCTCAGGAGTCCGAGGTGCAGCTGATGGCCCGGCTGCTGCAGAGCCACATGCTGCTCGGCCACCTCAACGGCCAGGACTGGTACGAGGTGCACCCGCTGACCCGGAGGGCGCTCGGCCTGCCGTGAGCAGCGCGAGACCTGCTCGCAGGGTCGAGCCATGAACACCGGCCGGCGGGCGGCCCGGAGCCTGCACCGGGATGTCGAGGCCGTCTGGGAGCGGCTCCGGGCCGAGTTCGTGTTGCAGGACGGGTTCTGGCTAGCGTTCCTGTTCGGGGTCCAGGCGCCGGACGTCGCCGAGCTGATGGCCCGCACCCACGACCAGGCCCGCGCGCAGGTCAAGCACGTCGTCACCGTCACGTTGACCGAGCAGGTGGGCGTGGCCGCCGCGCTCGGTCAGCTGCTCGGCCCGAATCCGGCCGGTCTCGCCGCAACCTGGGTGCTCGACGACGAGGCTGTCACGGCCGACCGGGTGCGGCTGTGGTCCCGGCTGCTGCGACGGCTCAACGAGAGGCGCGACGCGCTGGCCGCCATCCACCCGGCCGCACTGCTGCTGGCGTGCCCGGCCGGTTCGCTGCCGCTGGTCCGCGACACCGCCCCGGACCTGTGGTCAGTCCGCAGCCTCACGGCCACCCTCGACACCACGGCAGACGCCACCGCGGACGCACCCACCACACCCGCCGCTCCATCCCCGGGTCGCGGCGAGTTCACGCCGGTGCCGGGCCCGCCCATCCAACCCTCGCCCGAGGTGGGCAAGCTGCTGCGGCGGGCGGCAAGCGCGTTGCGATCGGGCCGCACCGACCTTGCGATAGACGCGAGCCTCGACGCGCTCGAGGCGGGGTCGACCCCGGACGACGAGCTGCTCGCGCACGCCTGGCTCGCCCAGGTGCGGGCCGGGCAGGACGAGCCGGTCGAGGCCGTCCGGCACGCCCGGATCGCGCTGCAAGGCCGGCGACCGCTCGAATTGGACACCACGGTGGCGCTGCTAGAGATCCTGTCCGGCTCGCTGGATCCGGAGATTGCGCTCGACGCCGCCGCAGCCCTGGTGGAGCTGCACCGCGAGCTGGTGGAGCGCTACCCAGACTCGCCCACCGCGCTGCGCGACCTGTCGGTCTCCCTGAACGAGGTCGCCGGCATCCAGCAAGAGCGCGGCCAACTCGACGACGCCCTGACCGCCTACACCGAATCCCTCACCCTGCGCCGCCGCATCCTCACCACCTACGGCGACACCCCCCAATCCCTCCGCGACCTGTCGATCTCCCTCGACAACGTCGCCGGCATCCAACAACAACGCGGCCAACTCGACGACGGAGGCGTTCCCGGGTCTCCTGGAAGCTGAAGGTGGTGTCCATCACCGTGGACCAACACCTGCTCACCGCTATCCGGCCGACCGGGCCGAGGAATCACGAGGATGCTCATGTCTACGCCCCCCGCTCCAGCCGACGCGTTTGCCGGGGTAGGTCGTGGTGATCACCGGCGGTGCATCGGGTATCGGCCGGGCGACGGCCGAGGCCTTCGTGGCTGCAGGCGCCCACGTGGTGCTGCTCGACCATGACACCCCCGGCTCACAGCCACGGCGGCCGCAGTGGGCGACGCGACGGCGGTGCACGGCGATGTGTCGTGTTGGGAGGACTGTCAAGCAGCTGCCCGCGCCGCCCAGGCGACGGGCCGCCCAGTGCGGGCGCTGGTGAATTGCGCCGCGACGTTCCTAGCCAAGGCCGAGGACGCCGCACCCGGCGACTGGGACACCAGCCTGGGCGTCAACGTCAAGGGCACCGCCCTGATGGCCACGAGCATCGCGCCGCTGCTGCGGGCCGCCGGCGGCGGCGCGATCATCAACGTCGCGTCGATCTCCGGTTACATCGCTCAGCCCAACTCCTGGACCTATAACGCGACCAAGGGTGCGGTGCTGGCCCTGACCCGCTGCCAGGCACTCGACCTCGCCGGGTCAACAGCGTCTCGCCGGGTACCATCTGGACACCTCAACTCGACCGCCTGACCAGCGGCGACCGCACCGCCTGGGAGCCGATCTTCGCCCAGCAACATATGCTGGGCCGCGTCGGCGAACCGGGCGAAGTAGCCAGCGTGATCCTGTTCTTGTGCAGTCCGGGCGCGAGCTTCATCACCGGCGCTGATCTGCTCGTCGATGGAGGTTACGTGGGGATGGGCCACGACCGGCCGGACGCGCCGATCCAGTACGTCAAGGAATGATCCTGCGCGGTCGATCACCTCCCCCCCACGACTATCACCCGCACTCTCACGCAGTCGCCACCACACCACGTCTAGCCCCTGCCTCATCGCAAAATCGAGCGCCCCATACACCGAGCACCGTGGCCGCCTCCTCCAGAACCCCCATTCTCGCCGCGTCAGCCCACAGAATTTACACTGCCCCCGCATGTTCACCGCATGCCGCCGCAGCAACATCGTGGCCATTGCCAAGAGCCGTACCACGATTTCTTTGACTACCTCGGGCTCAACTGGCTCGTCGCCACTGAGTCTCTCTACCCACTGCTCAAGCTGTTCACAGAGCAACTCGTACCGTACCTCGTACACCGTGCTCACGGTTTCCAGTCAAGCTCCACGATAGACGAAGGAAAAGCGATCACCTTATCGGCAAGAACCTCACCATCAATGACCGATTGATTTATCCCAGCGGCTCGACGGCGCAACCGGTCCCCGGCGACAATCAGCCGTTGCGCATAGCGTTGCTGCTCGATCACACTAGCACTACCTTCCATAATACGCAGGCCCAATGAGGCCATATCCCCATTCAGCCGCGCCAGCTCCGCCAGCAACTCCCGATCTTCCCGGATCACGACTGAACCTTCTCAACGCGCCGAGTTCCGTTTCCCGGTGCCACTATCCCGTTCTCCACGCCTACAACCCCGATCGAGTGCTTGTCTTATGGGCTGGCCGGCACCCAGGGCCGGGGAACGCCGGACTGGTGGAAGCGGGGGAGGCGTCCCGGATGAGGGACGCACCAGCTCGGCGTTCGGCCCGGCCCTGGAGCCTTGGGAGAAAGCCAATCCCACCGACGCAGGTGGGGACAGAGCATCCGCGCCGCATCCAGGCGTCATCCACTTGCCGATCCGGCGCGTTTTCTGTCCTGGTGAGATAGGGTGCCGCTCACGCAAGAGGATCAAGACCGCTCACGGGGAGAGAATCGTGAAAGCCAAGCGCCGCGCTCTGGCGGATCGCCGCGAGATCGTGGGCCACACCCAGGAAACCCTCGCCGAATTCGTCAGCGTCGAACCCACGACCGTCGGCCGCTGGGAACGAGGCGAAACATCCCCCCAACCGTGGTCACGGCCCAAGCTCGCCGAAGCCCTGGCCATCTCCGTCGAACAGCTCAACA
>JBOHHF010000134.1:0-12764 GCA_050700495.1 Pseudonocardiaceae bacterium | reverse complement strand
GCACGCTCACGCAATTCTCGTGACCCCGGCTCAGGTCCTTAACTTAACGGCATTGGGCCCTGGGTGCCCCTATCGGCCCGGACCCTGGCGTGGTTGGCCGAGCATCCCCACGCCCGACGGTTGGTCGACTCGGTATGGAACACCCTCATTGAGCTGGAGCGAGCTGGTTGTCCCCGCGGGCCGATCGCGGCACTGCGGCGCGTCTTGACCCACCACCAGCCCACTGCCGCGGGCCGATGCTGCACCTGCCGCTGGGGGATAGTGCGCCGTCGCCACTTTCCTTGCGTGGTGTGGTGCCAGATTCATGGCGAACTGCTTGACCTGTTCCCAGGCACCGGTGATGGCCATCGCCAGTCACGGCACTGATGGATCCCCGAGCCGATACGTGATCATCGCGGTGTTGCCCGGAGGGTCGGCTGCGCCTCTTCGACGCCGGACGCCAACCGGCCGCCCCGTCGAGCGTCGCCGCCGTCCACGTTTGGTTCTAGCAAAATCGGTGCGCGCGGCTCGACACAGTGTGAGCGCCGACTGAGCCGGTGTGGGACCGAAGGTGGTTGCATTCGTGGTTGCGTTCGCTCGTGGTCGGCGACGTTCGCGGGCGGTCGTGCCAGGCGGATGACCTGCCCATAATGCTTCGGCGATCGCCGCTGGTCGGCGCGTCGCTGACCTTGAAAGCGAGCGTCCCGAGAGGGTCCGGGGGTTCGAATCCCTCCGCTTCCGCCGTTCTGACCAGCATGAACACGCTGCGGGCAGTGTCCGCCGTGTTTGTGGCCGCACGGTTCGGGGCACCCGTGCTTCCACTTCGGCCGTAGCCGACTCCGACGTACCGTGAGCGTGTAGACCGCCAGGTCAATATCCGTCCACCGCAAGCCGAGAGTCAGCGCGATTGTCCATCGGGCACCGTTCTGCTTCAGATTAGTTTCGAGAGGTGCTGGATCTCGTCCACTCAGTACGGCGCGACTTCTTCTTTGGCGCGCGGTCCACGGGCAAGGGCGTGTCCGTCCGCCGACCAGCCCGACTGGACCCGTATCGATGAAATGCGCGGCCGGTGGGTGCAGGGTCCCTACCACTTCATGATGGGACTTGACGTCTGCCGCTAGCTTGAGCTCCCGAGCCTTCGTGTCACCTCCGCTCCATGCTTGCCCCGGATGTGACGACGGTCCGGCTTCCCGTCGTCTCGGTGCCTGGCGCGATGCCGAGGGCACCCCCATTGCCCTCCACAGCTGAGTCGAACAGATCACCGCGGACGCCGAGCACGGGACATTACCGTCGCGGCTGCACCAGCACGGCCAGGTCACCGGCCGGGGCATCGGCGGGCTGGTGTACGTGCGTTCGAGCACGACAGCCACCTGATCGCCCTGCGCCCGCACCTCCTGCACGTGCTCGACACGCCGGACGGTTGCTGATGAGTTCCCCCGTGCCGGATCCACCGATGATCAGCCCGGAGGCCGCCGCGAGGGCCTTGTGTGAGGTGTTTCTGGCCAACGCCGACCGGGGCGACAACGCCGCCAATGACCACCTCATCACCGAGATGGTGGGTCGTACCCGCGCCCAGCAGGAATCTCGTGACGGCGACCGTGGCCAGCAGCCGCCCATTCTCCTGGCTGAACCCACCCCAACTGGTGGCGATGGCCGCGGGCAACCACCACACCTCGATGTAGCAGCCATAGAGCAAGAGTCCCCTCCACGGCATCCCAGTCGATCTTGCCAAGAGCCTGGATCGGCCTACTGCTGGCGACCAGCGACGCCGATATTGTGATCATGCTCAGCCGGCCGCTGGACCTGATTGCGGAGGCGGCCCTGGCTGACCAGTTGGGGCAGGCGCTACAGGTGCCAGCAGTCGACCTTGTCGATTTGCGGCGGGCGCCGTTGGGGCTGCGTGGACGGGTCCTCGGGGAGGGCCGGCTGCTGTATAGCGCGGACGAGCCTGGCCGGGTCGCCTTCGAGGTCCGCACCCGGAGCGAGTACTTCGACTTCCTCCCCACCCAGCGGGCACATCGCGACCGCTTCCTGCGCCGGGTGGCGGCGGAGGGGCTGAATGGTTGACCTCGACCGGATCCACCAGCGCTTGGAGCTGCTTGCCGGCTACCTGCGAGAGCTGCGGCGCCTGCGTGACCTGCCCATCGCCGAGTACCTCCCGATCTGGGATCGTCGGAGAGGTCGATGTGGAGGTTCAGACCGAGCCGTTGAGCTAGTCGCACCAGCGTGGGCAACTGGTCACCGCTGTCCAGACGGTCGCGTCGGTCAGCTTTCCTTGAGGATCCTGCGTAGGAAACTCATGGTTTCGGTGGGTGACTCCGCCTGGATGCACAGGTTGTCCATCACTGCCAGGTATTGCACGGTGTCGCGGTTCTTGTCCATGTAGAGGGCACTGGTGAGATGTTCGAGGTAGACGACGTCGGGCAGACCGGGCGCAGAGAAACGCAGGAAGGTGAACGCACCACCCGCCGCAGGGGGACCACCGGCATGGAACGGTACGACCTGCAGCGTGATATTCGGTAGCTGGGCCATCTCAATCAGGTGCTGCAGTTGCGCGCGTTTGATCTCCCGGCTGCCGAACGGCCGGCACAGCGCTGACTCGTCGAGCACTACCCACAGGTCGGGTGCCCCGGATTGGGTGAGGAACTCTTGACGGGCCATCCGCACCGCAACACGGCGCTCGATGTCATCGGCAGAGGCGTGCAGGTGGCGCAGCCTCAGGACGGCTCGGGCGCAGTCCTCGGTCTGCAGAAGGCCAGGCACGAACGCAGGCTCGTAGGTGCGAATAACCGAGGCGGCCTGCTCCAGACCGAGATAGGTCTCGAACCAGTTCGGCAGAACGTCGCCATACTCGCGCCACCAGCCGGGTGCGTTGGCCTGGCGGGCCAGCGCGAGGAAGGCGTCGCGTTCCTGCTCGTCGGTGACGCCGTAAAGGGTGAGCAGGTCGGCCACATCGCGTTCCTTGAAGCCGGTCCTGCCGAGCTCGAGCCGGCTGATCTTGGCGCCGGATCCGCGGATCGCGTATCCGGCGGCGTCGCGGGTGATGCCGCTCGCCTCACGCAGCCGACGTAGCTTGCTGCCCAACGCGATACGCAGCACGGTTGGCTTACCCTGCCACTGGGCCGGTATCTGACCAAGGGGTGGGCCACAATCTGCTTGAGCTGCCAAGACTCCACCTAGGTGAGCACGGCGGTGCCCGCACACCACCTTCGCCAGTCTGTCACCGTCTACACGATTCTCGTGTCCTGTGGATCAGCCTAGCCCTCTACCATGTGCCTGCGGCCAACGGTGCTATGCCCTTGCCACCGCGAATGCAAAGGCCCTCGCGTCGAGGGCCTGAAGAGTCACCTCGCGAGGTTGACTACAGTGACGAGGTCACGTGAAAACCGTCAAACCACAGCGCTGAGAGGTCTGCTCCTGATGGCCAGCTCAGACACCTCCGGCCCGAGGCCGTTGCCCGGTATCGACACCAGCGTGTCGCATTCGGCTCGGGTCTGGAACTACTGGCTGGGCGGCAAGGACAACTACCCGGTCGACCACCGGGCCGGTGACCAGTTCGCCGCCGTCCTGCCCAGCATCGTGGATCTCGCTCGTGCCTCTCGGGCGTTCCTGGTTCGCGCGGTCCGGTACCTGGCCGGTGAGGCAGGGATCCGGCAGTTCCTCGACGTCGGCACCGGGTTGCCCACCGCCAACAACACCCACGAGGTTGCCCAAGCAACCGCGCCGGAATGCCGCATCGTTTATGTCGACAACGATCCCTCGGTCCTAGCGCACGCGCGCGCCCTGCTCACCAGCACCCCCGAAGGCGTGACCGACTACGTCGATGCCGATTTGCGTGACCCCGACACGGTCCTGCGGGAAGCGGCCCGGACGTTGGACTTCACTCAGCCCATCGCCCTCATGGTGTTGCAGATCATGGAACATGTCATGGATTTTGACGAGGCATACTCGATCCTGATCCGGCTGCTGGATGCATTGCCCTCGGGCAGTTACCTGGTGCTGGATGATCCCATCACAGACGGCGTTCATAGCGAGGCAATGCTGAAGGCATGCCGGCTCTGGAACGAGAGCGGCGGAACCCCGCCGGTGGCGGTCCGCAGCAGCCAGGAGATCACCCGCTTCTTCGACGGCCTGGAGTTACTGGAACCGGGTTTGGTCTCGGTGCCGTTCTGGCGGCCGGGCCCCAGCCAGGTCGGCGCCCCGGTTGAGGTGAACGCATTCGGCGGTGTCGGGCGAAAGCCCTAGTGTGACTTTGTGGCCGGCCTCGAAGCGGGTACCGGCACGGCCGGTAACGCCGTGTAGGTCGGGCATCTGGGTCCGGTGGAGCTGGGCGCTGGTGGGCGCGGCTCCAGGCGACGGGCGGCTTGCCCGGCGCACCGGCCCAGCTACGCACGATCACCGGACCCACCGCGAAGATCATGCTCGGATGCGACCGTGGCGCGCCTACCCCACCGTGTTCGCCACCTGTCGCGACGCCAGCGCCGACCGGGTCACCTACCGGCGCGTCCCGCAGGTCGCGCCCAAGCATCTGCCGGTGCAGATCCTCACCAACGCCGAACACTGGCTCGCCCACTAGCTCAACGCCTACCTATAAGGCCCCCGCGAATACCGGGCCACCCTTGCAACCTGCTCTATCTCGGC
Source organism: Pseudonocardiaceae bacterium (assembly GCA_050700495.1). GTDB lineage: Bacteria > Actinomycetota > Actinomycetes > Mycobacteriales > Pseudonocardiaceae. The sequence goes on along the minus strand of JBOHHF010000134.1, from coordinate 8,144 downwards.
GGCACCATCACCTACACCCCTCACAGCATCACCATGCGCCTCGACCGACCCACCAACCCCAAGATCATTTGAGCGTTCACCCTGTTCGCGGACCAACTCAACACCAAGCCCTCCCCACCTCCCCGGCGACTCCCCATCGCCTACACCATGATCAATTTTAACGGTCGCCGCAACCCTTCCGGATGTCTGAGACTCCGGATGCCGTGCGGTGCCGCACTTCTCATACTGCCACTTCCCTCAGCTCGTGATTGAGTGTAAACTTTCGATTACGAACCCAATTAGCGAAACAGCCGTGTTCCGAGCCTGACCGAGTGCCAGAACATTCCTCGCAGGGTTGGAGGTAGTATTGAATGAGTCTGTAGCATTGAATGGGATTGGGGGGCCGCAGCTCGGTGGCTGGTGGGCGGGCCTGATCATCGGGTTGGTTGTCGTGGTTGTCGTGGTGGTTGTTGTCAGCGTGCTCTTGGTGCTTGCATCCCGGATCAACGCGCAGGTACGCGCAGCGACTCGTGAGCTCGAGCCGACACAATCGACCACGCGGCCGCTCGTGGAGTTGGCCCGCACGAACGACACGCTCCAGAGCATCCTCCGGGGCGCTCGGGCCGCTCGAGCAGCATTGGGAGGATAACAATGGTCTTAGCTCTCGCCCCCGAGGAGATCACGTTCTGGCAGGTTACGTTGGCTGTCGGGGCGGTCGTGATAGTTGCCGTGATCGCGCTTCTCAGCCTGCTCCTCTACTTGGTCGGCTCCATCGAAGCCGGCGTGCATCGACTGTGGGACGTGGCGCGGGGGGTTCGCGGCAACACGGCCAACATCAAGGTCGCGCTCGCTGTCGCAGACACCCTGGATGAGATCGCGGACGAGGCGCGCCGCCATGCTCAACTTCTGGGGGTGGGGGCGCGATGAGCACAGCACTGCTCGTGATCCTCACCGTCGTCGAGATCGTGGCCCTCGTGGTCGTGTTGGCGCTGTTCGTTATGGCGATCACCCGCCGGTTACGCTCCCTCGCCAACACCATCGAACAGGTGAGTGGGGGGGTTATCGGGGCGATCCAAGGGGATGTGTGTCTGGTTGGCGCCGGCGCCGCGATCCTGAACAAGAAGCTGAACGCGATCGCCGGCGTGCTGCCGGTGATCGCGGAGAAGGCCGAGTCGCTGTCTTCGCAGCAGGCCCGGGCTTCGCAGCAGGCCCCAGCTTCGCAGCAGACGCAGGCCCAGGCCTCGCAGCAGACGCAGGCCCAGCCCTCCGGAACTGGTTGGCGACCCGCAGTAGCTCAGGACCCCGTGGTAAAGCGAAGGTAAGACAAGGAGTCGACGATGGTGCTGTGGTGGATCGGCAACGCGCTCTTCCTCGTCTTGGTCATACCCGTCGTGGTGGTGCTCCTGCAGCGCTTGAAGACGTCCGCCGTCGACGTCGGGAAGTGCATCGACACCGTTCACGATCAGGCCGGAGGTATCGTCGTCGCAGTCGACGATGTGAAGGCGCTGATACCTACCCGCGACGCCGTAAAACGGGTGGGGGCTGGCCTCACCCGCTATGTGAAGGCGGTTGACCGCCTCCTGTGAGGAGCGAATTACCATGCCGGCAGCCGCTGTATTCACGATCGTCCTCGCAGCGCTCACCGTGTTAGTGCTCGCTGCCTACCTGCTCAGCATTGCGCGCGTTCTCCGGCGCGTCGATGCCAGGCTCCGCGCAGTCACCGCTGGTCTCCACTTGGTTACCGAGAGGACCGAACCAGTCGGATCGATCGTTGGGGAGATCAACAATGACCTTGCCGGAGTGGACGACGCCTTGCGGGCCGTGCTCGCCAGATAGCGAGGGCTGTCGTTCCAGATAGCGAGGGCTGTCGTTGATGGTTGAGGTCCCGGAGCAGCGCTACGTCATCCGCTCGAACCGAACAGAGAACACCTTGGCAAAGTTGGGATAAGCAACCGCCCGCAGCTCCTCGGGCCTGATCGCGGTCCATGTGTAATCCCTGGTGAGGCGCGACAAGATCGCCTTAATGGTAAGGTACACGAGCTGCTCGCCCATGCACCGGTGACCGGTACGCGCATCGCCGCCGCCGAACGGCACGTAGGTGAACGGAGAGGATTTCGAGTACGGGCAACCGGGACGCGCCGGATTGAAATCGCCGGCCTCGGCGTAGATGCGTGGACTATGGTTGGTGGCATGAAAGCCGCCAAGCACCAACGTTCCGGTGGGCACCGTGTAACCATGTATTTCGAATGGCTTGATGGTTCGGCCCGTCTGCACGTTGACTGCCGGTGTCAAGCGAGCGGCCTCCTCTACCAGGCTCTGAAGGTAGGTTGACTCCGCAAGATCCTGGAAAGAAGGCGGGGTGTCGAATTTGCCGATCTCGGTCCGGGCGCGCTCCAGGAGCGCAGGGCGGTTCTCCATGAACGCGAGCAGGTTGCAGCAGACCCTCCAGACTCCTCCAGATCCGACGAACAGATGCTGAGTCTCCGCGACGATCTGCTCGTCGGTGAGATCACCATTGCGCGCCAGGATACCCATCACGTCGGTGGGCAACTCGTCCAGACCGCGACGGCGTTTCTCGGCTAGGGCGCTGCGATACCAGCTGAGCATGCCGTCCCTCGCTCGAACGCCTGCGTCCCGATTCCCTCCACCAAACAAGGTTTGCGAAACCTGCGTGTAATGGGCAAAGAGATCGTCGCTTCCGTCGGTTCCTGTGATCACCTGGCTCAGGGCAAAGAAAGCCATTCGTTGTAGCTCTTGTATCCAATCAACCTCCCTCGTTCGTTCCCACTGCTCGGCGTGGCGCGAGACGACGGTATTGATCACCGGCAGGTAAACCCGCAGAGCCTCCGGAGTCATCGCGCGTAGGAGAGCGTGCTTTCTGTTCGCATGGGTCTCGCCGTCGAGATTGGGAACGACGTCGACGACGCCGTCGCCTAGCAGGGCGACCGCCCACTGTTGCATCACTCCTCCCCGCACCACGCGCTCTGTGTCGTAGAATGCCTTGATCCCGGCTTCGCCTGTCAGGAGCACGGCGTCCTGGCCGAAGATGGTGGTGCGGCAGACGTCGCCGAACTCGGCGGCGCGCTGCTCCGACCACTCAAAACCCCCTTCTTTTGCGGCTGCGAGCGCTTCTTCGGGACCGAACCGGCCAGGGATGTCACTGATGTCAGTGGCGCGCTTCATCGCGTCATCCTCCTCGAGATAGGTGCTCCAGCTTGGCAACCGAGCGAAGTGAGACGACGCGAGCGATCTCGGAACTCCGGTAAGCTTCGACAAGCGGCTGTTCCCCTCACCCGCTGTGGTGATCCCTCGCTGCTCCTTGTCTGGCCCGCAACGAATCGGCTGGCCAGAACGACCTATCGAGCCGTCGTGCGGAGTGGTCCCAACGTTACGGCGCAGCGTGGAGGTTGTCGACAGCCGGTGTTGGCGCGCTCAACGAAAAACGGCTGAGGTCTTCCGGTCAGGCGACCCGGTCTCGATCCCGGCCGTCGTTTATCGTCATGTTCCCTTTCGGCTGAGCTGGGATCACCTCGGCCTGACGGTGACACCCGATGGTCACCACCGCGTGTGGCTCCCCGGTGAGCATGATGTGGTGGTCGGGCATGTATGGATGAGCCAGCACCGCAGGGACACAGCGCCGGCGGGCCAGGATCTCGGCGACTTTGATGCCTAGCGGGACCGGGATCGCTCGGGCCGATATCTCGCGGTGCAGGCTCAGCTGTACCTGATCACGGGCTGTACCTGATCACGGTGCAAGGCTACCGGCCAGCCCCATTCCTGGTAACAAGTACCGTCGACAGCAAGCTCCGCGCCGGTACCGTCCGGACTGTCCTGGAGTGGCTCCTCGACCGGCGTCGTGGCCGTGACGTGGTTGACGAGGCACACTATGCAGGGCATGCCTTCGCCGGGGCTGACGGTCTCGATGTCGTCAAGCACCAGGGCGGCGCCACACGCCGCGCTGACCACATCCAGGGGCTCGGAGGTGTCCGTGCTACGGGGGGAACCTCAGACCGAGCAATCCAGCGGATCTGCGCCACCACCGCAAACACCCTCACCCCACCGAAATGGGACCAGTACGTTTCAGCAGATCTACCCTATCGTCCACCCTGCCCGTGACTTTGCCAAGATCAGTCACAACAGCTCGTCTTGCTCAGTGCCCGTTGTACCTGCTTTCGTGCTCGATGAGTTCGAGTGCAACCGGGTCGTGCGGGCAACCTCCCAAGGCCTGCCGCCATGCCATCGCTAACCTCCGGCTCAGTTGTTCAGCGCTGCGAGGTAGTGCGCTAGTTCGGCGTAGGTCGCGTGTTCGATGTTGTTGGGTTGACTCAGTCTGTGACTTTCGTCTGGGTAGACCACGAGCGATACCCGCTCACCGACCGCCGCGACAAATTCCCGGACTTGGCGAAGTGGGGTGATCGTGTCGCGTGCACCGTGAAAGGCGAGGATCGGGCAGTGGGTGGTGATGCCGGGGCGGAGCAGGGATCGGTCTGGCCAGGTGCTGGTGGGGCCCAGGAGAAGGTCGGCATGATGCGATTGGAATTTCGGTGCGGCACCACGCCACACAGCGGGGTCGACAATGGCTGAACGTACGGTGGCCGCCCGGAACGTCGTGGTGGTCGTCGCGGCCCGCAACGCGGTGTAGCCACCCGCGCTGCTGCCGCTGATGACGACGCGAGCCAGATCAACCGACCCGTCTGGTCCGAGGGCCTGGACGGCGTCGACGCAGTCGCAGACGTCCAACACTCCCCAATGGCCGCGCAGCGCGTTGCGGTAGGCGCGGCCGTAGCCGGTGCTACCCCGGTAGTCCACGTCGAGCACCGCGAACCCGTGGCTGACGAAGAACTGGACCCACGGGTCCAGCCGTAACGGTGCGTTCGAGGTCGGCCCTGGGTGCGCCCGGACTATCACCGGCGCAGGGCCGTTGTCTGGTCGGGGACGGTACAAGGTCCCATACACCCGGCCGCCGTCCCGAGCGAGGATCTCGACGACCTCGGGATTCGGCGCCTGCCCTCCGGGCGCGACTCCCACCGTCGCGGTCAACACACGGGACTCGCCGCTGGCGATATCCGCCACGATGACAGCGGGCATCCGATCCGTAGCCGACCCGATCATCGCGACCCCGCTGGCGTGCGCTGCTAAGTACGGCTTGATCGACGTATAGGGCAACTCGACGGCGCGCACCCGGTGACGGTCCCAGATGTTGAGTTGGGTGGTTGCGCCCTGGTGCGCGAGGAGAGCGATCCGGTCGTTATCCAGGAAAGCGTAGGTGGAGTACCCGAACTCCCATTGCGCCGTTCCCAGATCTGCCGACTCGCGGTGAACCAGCGAGACGATGTCACCATCGGGTAGGCAGGCGTACAGATCCCACCAACCCCTGCGATCAGACACGAAGTGCAGGACACCGCCGGGACTCCATTCCGGCTGGAACACCGATTCCTCCGAGCCGCCGGCGAGATGCCGAGGCTCGCCGAGCGTGCCGTCCTGGCGGATCTCGGCCACCCATAACCACGTGCCGTCCCAGGGCATCAGCGGGTGCCGCCAGCTCGTCCAGGCCAGTGCCCGCCCGTCGGGACTCGGTCGCGGGAAGGAGTAGAAATCCCAGCCCTGCGCCACCGGCCACGGGACAGCCGACCCGTCGGCCGGACACATCACCAGCTCGTTGGTCACCGTCTCGTGGTGATGACGCTCCCGGACCGCGACGAGAAGCCCAGCTGCACTCAGGCGAAGGTCTGCATAACGGTCCTCGCCATGCTGGGGCGCTACAGTGGCTGCGCGCAACCCAGCCCGGGTGGTTCTCCAGATCTGCTGGTCATCGGCACGGACGAACCAGAGGGCATCGTCGGTGGCCAGGTAGGCGCCGCCACCGTACTCATGGACGTAGGACGCGACCGCCACGCCAGACGGCAGAACCTCCTGAACACCGCCCGACCCGCTGGACCGGACCAGAACGTCGCCACTGGCCCGTCCCTCGATCCAGTACACGTCCCCCCCGGCGACCTGCACGGCATCAACCGAGACAACACCCGATCCGGCTGCTGGTCCCGTCACACCGGTACGGCCCCCAACGCCCGCGCCCGCTCATCGATCGCCGCAGCGGCGCGGACGTGGCCCTTGGCTCGGAACTGCCCACGCAACTCCCGGACTTGATGCAGGCCCGCCACCGAACCCCGAGCAGCGAAGGTCGCCAGAGAGGTCAGTGTCAACCGTTGCGCTTCCTCCACGTCTCCCGACATCAACCGGGCGGCCGCAAGCCCCACCTGGATCTCTGCGCCGCGACGTTCACAGGAAGCAGGCAACAACCGCAGCGCGTCGGTGAACGCCGCCGCCGCACTCTTCGGCCGCCCTACCGTGAGCAGGCACGTGCCAGCGTGCACGGCGAGGCTGCCCTCGTCGAAGTCGTACATCCACTCATCGGTCCGGCCGTCCTGAACCGCCAGCAGCGACCGCGCGGTATCTGGCTCAGCCAACGCTTCGCGACTACGCCCGACTTGGGCAAGCGCGTCCGCCGTCAGCACCGTCAACCATGACCGAGTGGGGTGAGAGACAGACCGCTGGGCGGTCTGACGTGCCTGATCGAAAAACCCGAGCGCCGACTCTGGCCGACCTTGTGCTCGCGCAATGAGACCCTGATAGCTCAGGATGTAGGACTTTAGGCCAATGTTGGACGATTCGTCTGCGGCCAGGGCCGCCTGCCGATAGTAGTGACTCATCGTGTACAGGTCACCCAGGTCGTACCACAACCACGCCGCGAAGCCCGCCCCTTCAGCAGCCGCTGAGGCGACCCGGTACCGCAGCAAGTCCGGCGCCGCACCGTCCAACAGCGACACCAGCAGGCCGACATGTGCCTGGACGTGCACTATCATCTCCGCCGAGGACAGCTCGTGATACAGCCGCCGCTGCCGATCGGTGATCAATTCAAGATCGTCAACAACTGTGGTGCTCAGCCGCGAGGGCCGGCGAGTCGCATCAGCTAGCCGTGCCCAATCAAGATCGTCTTGGTCGCACACCTGCCGAGCCCTCGCCCCGACAAGATCGGTCGGCCGAGCCGGACGCCGGGCCGCCTCATGCTGATGCCGGACCCGCGCCTGCTCCCGAATCGCCGCCGACAACATCGAGACCAACCGGCCATTCGCCAGAACGGCACTGTCGCACGCTGAGACCACGACTTCCGAGGGCACCGCAGTGCCTCGCTCCACCGCACCCAGATGTTGCCCGGAGTACCCCACCAGTCGGCCAAGCTGCCCCAATGTCAGCCCACGATCGATCCGCAACCGCCGCAGCTCAGCGCCGAGCGCCGCAGCAGCCGAGCTTGCCGGGTCGGTGATCTTTGGTGGACGCCCAGGCCGCCGCTTCCCGTTCCCGCCTCCTGACGACTCACCGCCGCTCGGCTCGTTCACCACAGCCCTCTTCCTGACCCGTGCAAGGCCCATTTGCTGATCGTTGCGAGCAAATCCTTCCGTGGCGTCTTCTTACCCGCAACCGGCCCACGCCGGTCGTCCAGCCACAGGACGTCCGCGGTCAGACCCGCTGGTTTGACGAGCCATTGCGAAAAGGAGGTGCCCTGGTGATGACCGCCGAGACGACTGCCGGGCGCATCGGGATCCCCACCGAGATGCCCCAACCTGGCCCGAGGGGCACCGCCCCTAGATCGCCGGCCGGCCGCTGATTGAGCGCTGACCCCCGCTTCGGCCCCGGTGGCCGGCCGGCCACCAACTCATTCCGAGGAGGTGACACCCACCATGCCTATGAGTTCCCCGGTGCCGGGTCCGCCGGTGATCAGCACGGAGGCTGCCGCGAGGGCTTTGTGTGAGTTGTTTCTGACCAACGCCGACCGTGGGGATCATGCCGCCAATGACCACCTTGTCGCCGAGATGGTGGGCCGTATCCGTGCCCGGCAGGACTCCCATGACGGTGACCGTGGCCAGTAACCGACCCTTCCCCCGGCGGACCCACCCCGACTGGTGGCGATGGCCGCCATAGCTGACCGGCTAGACACGAGCCCGATCACGCGGACACCGCCCCGTGGAATCCCGGTCTGCGTCCCGACCGATGTGAGGACGACGAGTGGCTCGCGGCGGTCTACCGGAACGAGCCGCTGATTACCGATCTTGCCGTTGCGGCGAATGGCAACCGAGTCACGGTGTCGTCGTCGACCAAACCGGGCC
>JBOHHF010000133.1:0-1392 GCA_050700495.1 Pseudonocardiaceae bacterium | reverse complement strand
GAGAAGTCTGTGGAAGGACCACTCGTCCTACCGGAGCTTCGTTCGCCCACCGGCGCGACACGCCGAAGATCACCAATCTTGCCCTGAGGGGCCGGTCAACTCATCAAACGATCTTGGAACGACCCTGGCCCGGGCGTACCGGCTGGCGGCCAAGGTTCACGTCGTTTGCACTGTTACTACCCACTCCGGGCAGTGCCAGGTCCGAATCGTTGCCGGGCTTCCTCGAAGAGCTGGCCACGCTCGGGTTCCGCGAGCTGCCTGCGGCCGAGGAGTGATCTTTCGCGGTCTCCAGAGCGATGAGCGCTTGCCCGCACACGAGTTCATTGAGGGGTTCCAGCGTCCACCCGGTGATCAGCCTGCCCACTGGGCGGGCGGCTGAGCAACAGCACCAACCATTGTCATCGCTGTGGCGGGGGTGAGCACCGGGAAGCGATCAACCACCGATGTAGCGGTCGAGCCCAGGAAGGGGCTAGCGAATCAAGGGATAGCGTCTGACCCAGCCACCCTGGCCCGGGAACTCCGAGCCTGCACCCACAACACCCACAACCTCACCCCGAACCCATCACCCGACGCCGCAACTCGCAGTCAGCGCCCCGATAGGTACTTCTAGCAAGGTGTCTTGTAGCGATAACGTCGGTGGTGTTGAGTTCACGGGCTCGATCCACCAGCGGGGAGGTTGTCCACAGCCCAGCGGCGCAGCTCGGCCTCGGCTTCCTCGCGGGACAGCGGGCCACGGTCCAGACGCACCTCTTTGAGGTGCCGCCACGCACGGCCGACCAGCGGGCCGGGCGGCAGGCCGAGCAACTCCATGATGGCGTTACCGTCCAGGTCCGGGCGCACCCGAGCCAGATCCTCCTCGGCGCGGATCCGCTCGATGCGCTGCTCCAGGTCGTCATAGCTGCGCTGCAGGGCGGCCGCCTTGCGGCGGTTTCGGGTGGTGCAGTCGGCGCGGACGAGCTTGTGCAGCCGCGGCAACAGCTCCCCGGCGTCGGTGACGTAGCGACGCACCGCCGAGTCGGTCCACTCACCGCTGCCGTAACCGTGAAACCGCAGGTGCAGGAAGGCCAGCGCGGCGACGTCCGTGACGATGTGCGTGGGGAAACGCAGGGCCCGCAGCCGCTTGCGGACCAGCTTGGCCCCGACGACCTCGTGATGGTGGAAGCTCACCCCGCCGCCGGACTCGTGCCGGCGGGTGGCCGGCTTGCCGATGTCATGCAGCAACGCCGCCAGCCGCAGCACCAGGTCTGGCTCGCCGTCCTCCAGCGCGATCGCCTGGTCGAGCACCGTCAGCGAATGCGCGTAGACGTCCTTGTGCTGGTGATGCTCGTCGATCTCCAGGCGCATCGCGGGCACCTCGGGCAGCACGTGGTCGGCCAGCCCGGTGTCCACCAT
>JBOHHF010000132.1:0-1788 GCA_050700495.1 Pseudonocardiaceae bacterium | reverse complement strand
GTGCTCCATCCACGGCCGCGGGACGACAAGACTCGACCGCGAACGATCATGAACACACACAAGGTCAACAAGCAGGAACCACGCCGACCTGCGATCAACACTCAACCGAATTAGCCAGCAGGATCTTAAGCGGCGGCGCTGTACGGGGCGGGTGGGTGAGCGTTCGGGGGTCACCGGACGATCCAGTAGTCGCTGCGTTCCTCGACGGTGCGGGCTCCGATGATGTAGCGCTCGGAGAACGTTTGGGTGGTCGTCGGATAGATCCGGACCTGGTCCTCCAGCGGGTCGATCAGCGCGCGCAGGTCGGCGCGGAGAACCTGTAGTTCGGTTTGGGAGCGCACCTGACACTCGAACACCGACAGCTGGACCCGCGGGCCGTGGCCGGACAGCAGCGACGCGACGTCCTCGCGCCGGCCGTCGTCGACGATGTCGTAGGCCACTACCACGATCACGGTTGCCTCATTTCCAGCGCAGCGCGCGGTAGGGCTGCGATGGGTCCAGCAGTGTCCGGGCGAGGGCCTTGGCCTGCAGGGACAGCGCGACGCGGAACGAGACCCGCCGGCCGGCGCCGGGGTGCGTGATCAAGGTCAGCATCCGCCGTTCGTAGGCGGCGAGGAACGCGTGCTTGGCGTCGTCGCCCATACGGCTGCCTTGGCCAGGCTCGTCGTGGAACTGCTCGGGGCGCACGATCCGGGTGCTGATGCAGCGCCACACGGCCACGTCGACGGTGATCGGGCGGAACTCCTCCATCAGATCCAGCGCCAGTGCGGGACGACCCCAGCGATGCTGGTGCAGGAAACCCACCATGGGGTCAAGACCGGCGGTCTCCAACGCCGCTATCGCCTCGTGGACCAGCAGGGTGTACCCGTAGGAGAGCATCGCGTTCACCGGGTCGGGCGGTGGGCGGCGTTGCCGGCCTGCGAAGCCCCATTCCGGGCCAATCAGCTGGCGCGCCGCCTGGAAGTAGTCTCGGGCAGCGCTGCCCTCCAACCCGAGGATCTCCTCCAGGGGTGGGTTCTGATCGAGGGTGTCGAGGGTCTTCTCCAACCGATCGGCGGCGTCGGCGGCCGCGAGATCGTCACGTCGTCGGGCGGTGCGCAGCAGCGTCACCCGCAGGTTGCTCACCTTGCCGATCACGAAGGCGGCGGCCAGCGTGCGGCACTGGCCAGAGTCGTCGGCGGCGCGGTACTGGGCACGCCGCGCCGACGGGTCGGTAGTGCTCAGCGGCGTGAGCCGGCCGCCATCGGTGCCCTGCTCGTTGAGCAGCACCACCTCGATCCCGTGCTGTCCGGCCTGCTGCAGGAATGGCGTGCTGAGCCCGACGCGCCCGTAGCAGACCACCTGCCGAACCCGCCGCAGGCTCAGCCGCAGCAACGACTCCTCCCCGTCGGTCACCACCAGCCGGTCCCCGCGGGTGCGGACATAGGCGCCCTGTCGCTCCACGTAGACCACGGTCTCCAGCGGGTGCGACAGCGTCTCGGCCGAGTTGAGCGTCGACGCGGTCACCGTCTCGCCGAGGAAGCGCACCCCGTCCTCGAAGGACACCACATGGCACTTGCCGGTGTTCAGCTCCAGCCGCAGATCCTCCAGCTCGGTGCCGGCGGCTCGGAGTGCGCGCTCCCCGTCCAGCCGGCTCTCGACGGGGATGGCGAAATCGTCGGAATACCTGATCACCCGGTAGCCGGCGGCGAGCATCCGGCGATCGAAGGTGTCCAGATACAGGTTGCTGAGCAACGGGGCGAGCACGCTGCCCTGGTGCAGGCCACGGCCCCGGTCATCGGGCGCGGT
>JBOHHF010000131.1:0-11060 GCA_050700495.1 Pseudonocardiaceae bacterium | reverse complement strand
GCGTCACAGCTAGTAGCACCACCGGTACCGCCCTGCACGCACGTCGCCAGGACACCAGTGGGGCCGTCATCGAAGCTCGTCTCGCCACCCCCACGTTGGCCGCGGATTTCAGTGGCGATGTGACAATGAGTGGCACTCTCGCCATCGGCGCTTCGGGAGATTCCAGCCCGTCGCTACGAGCGCGGCCGGGAGGCGGGCTGGAGCTCAGGGCGGCCCGGCCCGGCGACCAGATCGACCTAAGACGCGACGGCGGCAGCTTCGCCAGGCTCTCCATCACTGCGGAGACTGTTGTCGCGCGCCCCGATGACGGCGTCGCGACGCTACAGATGGATGTCGCTGCCGGCAACCTCGGCGTCGGGCGGGGCGTCACACCGCTGACCGCGCTGCACCTGCCCGAGCGAGGTCTGCAGATCGGTGCGAGTGCCAACGCCGGGGACAACTTCCACTGGATTTCCGACGTGAACGGCGGTGCCCGCGGGCTTCGCCTCTACAACGGTAACCACGGCTCAGGTACCCACCTGCTCACCGTGTCACGTGATGGTCGGATCGGCGTCAACGACACCAACCCGGGTTACGCGTTGACCGTCGCCGGCGACATCGCCACGGTACGAGGAATAATCCACACCGGCCACCTCGACGGGTCAAGTGCGGCCACCGACGAGGTCATCGGCGCGATCGGGTTTGTCGGCCCGGGCGTGCAGCACGGTCAGCTCTCGTTCCGCGCCGGCCGCGGTTTCGAGCTCGTCGACCGCAGCCAGGACGGGCCGAACCTCGGCTACGCGCGGGACAGTCACCCGTACGCCGATCTCACACTGCGCAACCTCGACGTTCGAGGCACCGTCACGTTGCAACACAACCTCAGTGCTGGTGGCGACCTCTCCATCAGCGGCCATCTGAAGCTCAGCCAACAGGTAATGATGCAGGCCAATCAGGCGATCTCAAGCACCGGAAGACTACACATCACCGGCGAGGAACTGTTGTACATCCTGAACAAGAGCGGCGTGATCGTCGGCAAAGAATGGGGCGGCAACGGCAATCTGCGCGCCCAGGGCGGCATCCGGGTCGACACCTTTCTGGCCACCAATGGATTAGCCACAACCAATAATGGACCAGGCGATGCAGCGGGTCCTGGCTTTCCTAGCTGGAGCGGAGGAGGGATCAATACTTTTGACGTCGTCGCACGGGGCGCGCTGTACGTAGGAACCAACATCGAGGACCCGCAGGTACAGATCTATTCTAACGGCGTGCTGATCGCAAAGGACAAGAGGTTCAGAATAGACCACCCGCTCAACCCCGAAAGACACCTCGTGCACGCGAGCCTCGAAGGCCCGGAGACCGGTGTGTACTACCGCGGCGAGGCACAGTTGGACGCCGGCGAGGCTGTCGTCACCCTCCCAGCCTACTTCGAGGCGCTTACCCGGGACGAGGGCACGACGGTGATGATCACCCCGATTCTCGACGAACACGATCAGGCCTCTGCGCTGGCCGTCTCCGCAGTGCGCGCAGGAGCCTTCCGCGTCCGCGCCACTGACGTGCGCAACCCGGCGCAGCGTTTCTACTGGGAGGTCAAGGCGGTTCGCGCGGATCTCGAGCCATTGCAGGTGGAGGTCGAGAAATCTACCCGAGAGGTTCCTGATGACTACCCATGATGTATCGATCAAGAGGGCGCTGCAGTCCCAGGAGGACCTCAAGGACGACCGCGAGCATTGCTCGGCAGATCCGCAGACGCTTGCCACGATCGGGTGCGCGGTCGGGCAACAGGTGCGGATCAAGCGAAACAGCACAGAATACGGGCTGTACACGGTGAGCGAGGTCCGCCAGGAGAACCCAGCAGACGTCGTGCGCATGGGCCTAACCGGTCGACGACGACTCGGCACGGACGATGTGTTCGATGGCGTGGTCGATTCGCACGTGCCACATCCGACCTTCTCGGAGGGCGATGCCGAAGATCAGAGCGAGTTTATCGAGCAGCTTGAGGACAACGGCGTGCAGAGCGGGCTCATTGCTCTCGCACCCCACGGAGGCGACATCGAGCCGCATACCGACCAGCAGGCTGAGCGCGTCGCGTCGCGCCTGGTCGCCAAGGCCGTCAGCTCGTGGCGGGGCAAGGGCTGGAAGGACGGCGCAGGCGCCTTCGACCGCTGGCACATCACCTCCACCGACATCAACGAGGCGAGCTTTCCCCTCCTCAACTCGGTGATCTCCCGAGGTTTTACCTACGCCGTCGCCTTCCACGGACTCGACGAACCCGAGATCCTCATTGGCGGCACCGCACCCGCCAGCCTGAAGCAGGAAATCAGAGATGCCATCGCAGGCGCGACAGCCGGATCATGTATCGACGTCCGCATCGCCGAGCCCGACGAGGGATTCGGTGGTGACGACCCGTGTAACATCGTGAACCGGCTCAGCGCCGGCGGCGCGAACGGTATCCAGATCGAGCAGTCCCGCCAGGCCCGCTCACGCCACTGGGCTGACATCGCCGACGCGGTCGCCGACGTGTACGATCGCAAGCTGTGATTCCCTCCGCGGCAAAGAAAGCTATCCGAGAAGTTCTAAATTCTACTGCGGGACGCGCCTTAGTTGCCTACCTCAGCTGCGTCATGGCCGGGAAGAGCGGACTGGGCTGTCCAGGTCTCCCAGGGAATTGTCCAGTCGTAATAGTCGCCGTCTCCGTGTCCTAGTTGCCGGGAAGAACCAATAATTTCGACGGGGTCTCCGGGCAAGACCGCATCGAAGACTGCCGCCGCGTTGGCCGTGGAGAGGTTGATGCAACCATGCGAGACGTTGGCCTTTCCCTGCCGGTTCACCGACCACGGCGCCGCGTGGATGAACTCGCCATTGTTGGAAATCCGCACCGCCCACTGCGCCTTGACATTCCGATAGTGATACTTCGGATTGCTCATGTAATATACCGGGTGCTTTCTCAACACCACGTGGGTCCCACTGTGGGTTACCCGACCGGGATCGGAGTCCAGCCCGTAACTGGCCGGATAGTCAGCAACCTGGACGCCGTTGGCGTAGGCCAGCAACCGGTGAGTGCGGGTATCACCTCGCAACACGTAGGACCGGCCGATGGTGAACGTGGACGTGATGTCCTCGCGGCCGAAGGTGCCATCGCCCATGGCCAGCCCGTAGAGCTTGGCGGTCACGCTGACCCGGGTGTTGGGGGCGAAGTAGGTCTTGGGACGCCAGTGCACCCTGGTGTCATCCAGCCACGCCCAGGATCCCTCGGTGGGCACGGAGAGGTGCACCGACAGGGCTTTCTGCACGGCAGCCTTGTCGATGACCTTGAAGTTGAAGGTCAGCGCGATCGGCATGGCGATGCCGTAGGTGGCGTTGTCGGCGACGTTGAGCTGCCCGCTGATCAGGCGCTCGGGGACGACCGTCTGGAATGAGCCAACAATCGCACGAGGTTGGCGATCGATTCCCGTGGCGGTGCCCGACCAGCGGTAAGTCTTGGCGTAGCCCAGGGGCTCAGTGGTGGTCCAGATCGACTTATCCGGCGAGAACTGCCCCACCACCGCCTTGCCTTCGGAATTGGTCAGCGCCACCGCGTCGAGCACGCCATTGCTGACCGAAACCCGCACCGGCGCGGTCGGGATGATACCGGTGGCTCCATCGCTCGGTTGTGTCACAACCCGGGCCGATACCAGCGGCACCACCGGCAGCACCGGCTCCGCCGACCCGGCCGGTCGCACCGGCACCTGGCCGTAAGCCGTGGGGATGAATATGCCAGCCGTACCGGGGCTGAGCACTACAATTACCACCAGTAGCCATCCCAGCAGTCGCTCAAGCGAACCCTGCCGTTGATCATTCGACCCGCCTACCCCTGCCACCGTCACACCTTCCCGCCGTGTCGTCTCGACTTGAGAACGACCCAACAGCGCGGATGGCGCGGTCGATAATCATGTGTGACGGGGTTGATATCCGCTCACAACAACCCGACGACTGTCGGTTTCACCCCGCGTGTTGCTCCCGAGTATGCGTGGCTCCGGCGTTATGCTGGTCAGTTCAGAACCGGTTGAGTTGCCGGTGACTAAGCGTCCTGCCCACAGATCCCCACTCACGAGCTCAGTTCGTGGGTGCCGTCGGGTAGGCGGTGTGTGATGCCGTGGTTGGCGAGGTGTTCCAGCAAGGGGATGGCGACGCGGCGGGTGGTGTCCAAGGCCTGGCGGGCTTGGCTGAGGGTGAAGGGGTTGGGCAAGGTCCGCAGCCGCTGGGTGGCGGTGCCGTCGGCGCCGGAACGGATGTGGTCGAGGGCGCTGCGGACTGCATCAGGCAGCCCGATGGCCGACCCGGCACGGTGTACCCGCCCGTTGGTCAGGGTCAGTTGCGAGCCGAGCAGCAGTTCGACCAGCCGCGGATCGGGCATTCCGGCCAGGCGCCGGGCGGTCGTCAGCGGCATCCCCGGCTCGAGCGGGTTCGCGGCGGCGTACTCAGCCACCGCGGCGGCGAGCCGGGCAGCCCGCTGTGCCAGCAAGGCGGGGTCGAGCAGCCAACCCCCCGCCCTGCTCCGCCCCAGCCGGTGCGGGCGCACCCATCACGATCAGCTCATCGCGCCGCACCAGCCCGCGGCGGCGCAGCTCGGCGGCCCCGTCCGCAACACCGTCCATCGTGGACAGCTGCGCGGCACGGGCCGCGGCCGCGCCGCGGTAGCTCCCCGCCGGCCCGCCACCATCGCCTGCCTATCGAGTCAAGGCGTGAGCACCATCCCGGGGGACTGCGTAGCCGGCAGATAGCCGCATTCGTCAGGTGTACGGCGGAAGACACGGCTGTTTCACGATCGCATACAGTGACCGGCTCTCAAGCGGCAGTTCACGCGTGGGCGGGACAGTCCATGATCGCTATCCCGGAAGAACGAGCCGCGCCGCGCGCGGTTATCGCTTCCGAACCGACGATCATGGACTGTCCCAGTACCCGCTGCGTTAAGCTCGGTACCCCTGCCACAGCTGTGCCGCCCAGCGCCTAGCCCCCTTCGCCCCAAGCCCCCGAGCTCAACACCAGAGCTGCCAGCACCCTGCCCGACAACCCTGGTATTGAGCTCGGGAACGTCAGAGCAGGCCAAATCGTGGATGAGCGCCCTGGCGCTCCGTGGTCGGACGTGTGTTGAAGTCGGATGAAAATTGCACAAAGTAGAACGGCGGTAGTCGATGCTCGGGCACCGCCGGTCGCTCTCGGATGGGTAGGGTCGTCAGGTGAGCTCGCACGCGGCATCCGCCGGGAGGTTGCTGGGAATCAGCGATGTGCACGTGGGCTACCCCGAGAATCGTGAGATCGTCGAGGGCCTACGACCCGAGTCGGACCATGACTGGTTGATCGTCGCAGGGGATGTGGCCGATCTCGTCTCCGACATCGAATGGGCACTGCGGATGTTGCGCGATCGGTTTCATACGGTCATCTGGGTACCGGGAAACCATGAGCTTTGGACACCGCCGAAAGACCCTGTCACGCTGCGGGGGCAGGCCCGTTACCAGCATCTGGTGAACCTCTGCCGCGGGTTGGGCGTGATCACACCTGAGGATTCCTACCCGGTCTGGCCGGGTCCAGATGGCCCAGCCCGGATCGCGCCGCTGTTCCTGCTCTACGACTACACGTTCCGAGTCGACGGCACGCATACCAAGGAGCAGTCGCTGGCCTACGCCCATCAGACCGGGGTCGTCTGCGCCGACGAAGTCCTGTTGCACCCAGATCCGTATCCGAGCCGGGAAGCATGGTGTCGGGCCAGGATCGCCGAGACCGAACGACGGCTCACGGCCTGCGATCCGGACGTTCCGCTGGTTCTGGTCAACCACTGGCCACTGATCCGCGAGCCGACCCGGGTGTTGCGGTACCCGGAGTTCGCCCAGTGGTGCGGGACCGAGCTCACCGCGGATTGGCATCGTCGCTTCAGCACCGTTGCTGTGGTGTACGGCCACCTGCATATCCCTGCCTCTACGGTGCATGACGGGGTGCCGTTCGAGGAGGTTTCGCTGGGTTATCCACGAGAATGGATCCCTCGTGGCGTGTCCCGTCCGGCGCTCCGGCCGATAATGCCGATCAGCGATGCCGCGAGGACGTGACATCCGCCCCATCAGCCGCCTTCGAAGCAGGATAACACCCGCGAACGGACAGGCCAGACGGATAGGAAGAAGGTCACCGTGCCCATCGACACCTGGCTGATCACATCACCCGCGGTCAACGGACACAAGGGTATGAGATTGCCGTCGGCCACGGTAACCTCTTCGCAGCGGCCTTTCAAGCCAATCAGCAGCGCTTGGGGTGAATGAGCATGCGTGTATCTGCGCAGAGGCAAAGTCAAGCTCGCCAGCCTACGGCTTCCGGGCCCGTCACGTCGGCCGCACAAACCCCACCGCCAGCTCATCGCACCCATCCGGTTGCGCAGTTTCAGCGCACGATCGGAAACCAGGCGGTTCAGCGGTTGCTGCAGAGTAACGCGGAAGCGGCAAGAGCAGGCTCGGCGCATGACAAAGGCCAGCACGTCGAGCCCGGGCTGGTGATCAGCACCCCGGGAGACTCCTACGAGCAGGAGGCAGATCGAACCGCCGACCACGTGACCCGCATACCCGAGCATCAGGTGCAGCGCACCAGCGAGCAGCCTCAGGCAGCGAGCACTGCGCCAACCCATGCCCGGTGGCCGCTCCGTGCGTCAGGGCGGCCACTGGACCCAGCTGTCCAGGAACGCATGGAGCCGCGCTTCGGGCATGACTTCAGCGGCGTGCGCGTGCATACCGACGCCGAGGCGGCGGACGCGGCACGCGCGCTGAACGCACGCGCGTACACCGTCGGTGACGACATCGGGTTCGGCCTCGGTGAATACGCGCCGGCCACGGCGGAGGGGGAGCGACTCCTCGCGCACGAGCTGACCCACGTGGTGCAGCAACAAGCGGGCGGCGCAGCACTGGCGATCCAGTGCAAGGAGGTAGGAGCGCCCGCCGACCTTCGAGGTAGGCAAGACTGGACCACCGCGGACCGCGAGGGCAACACGCAGCGCTGGCAGGATGCCTGCCTGGCCAACGTGAACGCGGCCGACTCGAGCCAGTACGTCCGGGTCGTCGAGCGGCGGGACTTCTACAAGTGGTTCTACGAGTACACCGTGTCGCTCGGCTACGGCACGCGCTGGGCACTTGCCGCGTACATCGTCGCCAACGGTGCGCACCAGATCGCGGACATGGACGTGGACCATGCAATCGCCAACGACACGCTCGGTATGGCCAACGTCGAGCTGCAGGGCGCCATGCGCGAGGGGAACCAGGTCATCTTCGACAACGTGCTTCCCAAGCTGAAGAAGCTGCTCGACGGCGGCGCGCTCAAGGGTCGTGCGGCGCTCATGTGGGACATGCAGATCCTCGCCGAGGAGCAGACGTTGATCCAGCCGATGTACGCCCGGATGGCTCCGGAGACGGTGGAGCAGCTGGATTACATCGCGCGCAAGAAGCGGTTCGCCGGCTTGGGCGCAGACTGGACCGATGAGGAAGACGTTCCTGCGGGCCCCGGCCGGAAGCCTGGCATCGTACCGGCCTTCGCAGAGTCCAGTCTCCTGAACATTCGCGACCGTTGGACATACGGCATGAAGCTCGGCAGCCAGTTCACGCCGGGCGGCACCGGCTTCGATCCCAACAAGGAGGCCCCGCCGGCCGTGGGCTCCGGTTACTTGCGCGGCAGCGAGCTGGCCAAGGTCGACACGCGGGCAGCCCTGCACCAGCTCGACGCGTGGCTCAACCCGAACCGGTACACCCGCATGGGCCCGGGCGGGGCGAGCGCGAGCAGCTACCTCCAGACGATCATCAACAAGCTGACCAGCCCGGAGAAGCTGCAGGTTCTCGCTGACCGCAGCGCGGACGGCTGGGCCTACTCGACGCAGTTCGCCCAGTTCGGTTTCATCACCGAGGCGATGGTCAGCCAGGCACTGCCGGTGCCCGTCACTGCGCAGCTCACGATCTCGGTCGCCCTCTTCCTGGCCCGCTACAAGGGCGAGCGCGCTCGGATCCAAACCAAATACCCGCAACCCTCATACGGCTCCCCCTTCTGATCCCCGCAAGCTGGTTGGGAGGCATCGCATGGACGCCCCGATAGCGCCGGCGCGTGCTGACCTCACGCAGGTATACCGGGCCCACGCGGTGACCGTCGTCCACGACGGATCGACGTTGGCGGGCGGGTTGTGCGCGACCTCTCAGCGCCTAATTTCCGTCCTGCTCACCGCGGAGAAACCGCTCGAGTTCGGCGGCGAGCTCGTCACCTGACGGAAGGCCCGAAAAGTCCGGTGGTGCGGCCACTTCGCCGTCAAACACGGCCTCGAGAGCACGCACCAGCTCGCGATGCTCGTGACTGGTGGCAAGAAGTTCGTCGATCTGGGTCAGCACCCTCGCGGCCGCGCCATGCAACTCCGCAGCGTCGAGCTCCAGCCCGGCCACGGTGGCCAGCGCATCGACGAGTGCGGCACTGGCCGCCGGGTACGGTAACGCCGCCAAGTAGTGAGGTACCCGCGCCCAGATCCCGATGGCGGGGATGCCCGCAGCGGCGAAGCCCTCCTGCAGCGCGGTCTGAATCCCAGCCGGCACCTCGGTGCTGCCGGCCACCATTCCCACCTGCGCCGCCAGCTCGGCCACCGTGGCAATCGCCGTCAGACGGACCGGGCGCGTGTGCGGGACAGCGGCGGCGTAGGCACCGAGGCTGACCACGAGCCGCACTCCGAACTCCTCGGCCAGTCCCACGACGGCCCGCACGAAGGCATGCCAGGCCATGTCGGGCTCGGGACCCACCAAGACGAGAACACTCCTGCCCGCGCCGTCCTGACCGGCTCGCAGTTGGATCGCGGGCCAGTTCAAGCCCACAAGGACCCCATCGGAGATCCGCGCGGTGGGACGGCGAGCCCGGAAATCGATCAACTCGTCCGCGGTGAAGGTGGCCAGCACCTCGGTCGGAATCGTCTCGAGAATCGCAGCGATGGCACCTTGTGCCCCGAATCCGGCATCGAACCAGCTCTCCGTGGCCAGGAGCAGCACCGGCGACTCCAGGGCGCGGTGGGCGTGCAGCTCATAGCCGACCGGCATCATCGGTCGCCGACGATCGCACTCTGCACCGCGTTGCCCATAAGCGACAAGCCTCCTGCCAAACGTGCAGGGCGGTCGCGCACTGGTGCCCGGGGTGGCGTGAGGACGTTCCCCGAGCGGGCAGGCCGCCAAACCGAACCTACCGCTCTCGATCCGAGCCTCGACACCTCATGCGAGCGGCGGGGCCGACCCGCACGTGGTGATGGTGCCGTTGGCCTCGCGGATCGCCGGAGGCGCAAGGATCCGCCAGGCCCGTGGCTGCACGGTCCACCTCCGGTGGCTGACCCCGTCGCCGAGCTCGCCGTCGCTGTTGATCGGCAGCGGTGGGCCGGCCAGCTCGACCGTGCGGCCCCGGGTCAGCACGACGTCCGGCTGGGCGTGCGGAGCCAGCGGCGTGCCGCCGCCGATCGTGCGACCGTTGAGGACGCCGACTTGCAGCATGCGGCGATTCCCGTCGGTGATTGTCGCGCCGTCCACGCTGACCCGGAGTGGCCAGCCCGGGGTGCACAGCCCCGCCAGCAGCGCACCGATCCGATACGCGAGCATCCCGAGCACAGGTTTCAGTGGTTCCCCAGTGCGGGAGCCCTTGGCGCGATGCCCAGGTGGACCGCATTGATTACCACGCCGTTCGCGTCATCGGTCAGCAAGTCCATTTCGTGGGGCGAGTCCTGCAGCACGACGCGGGCAGCCGCGGCCGCGGTCAGCGGGATACCCACCGTCCGCGCGAAGTCGTTGCCGGTGCCGAGGGGCACTAGACCGATCACCCGGCTGGCCAACTCACCGCGGGCGTGCAACGCGACGACGAGCAGGTGCAGCGTTCCGTCGCCGCCGGCCGCCACCGGGAGCCGGCGCGAATGCGCACCGAGTAGGGCGTCCAGCTGGTCCGGGCTGTCGAGCGTCTCGCTGCACACGTCGGCGCCGTCACGGTGCAGCACGTCGAGCACCTCATGCAGCACGCGCTCGTCCGCGCTGCCGGCCTTGGCGTTCGAAATGACCAGCAGTCTCTGCTCCATACGGCTCACCGCCACCGGGGTGAGCATGATCTGTTCGATGACTACGCCGGGCCAGCGGCAGGCGCACCACGCCCGACATCGGCGGCGCCCGTCCGGGCAGGGACCAGCCGCCGTTGTTCAGCCCCTCCGCCACGGAATGCGCGACCTGGAACTCCTGTGGGGCTGTCAGGGCACGAGGAGGTCCCCGATCGGCCGGGCCACCCGGGGATCGGCCAGATATTCCTCGATGTCGTGCGCGCGGTCCTTGGCGTTGTCGGTCAGCACGTCGTGGACACCCCCACCCCACGTCGGCCGCAATGGGCAACCGATGGCCACCGCATCGGCGGCGCACCAGGCGTTGACCCAGCCCCGGACGCGGTCAGGCTGCTGCGGTCCCCCGGTGAGCAGCCGTTTGTGCACCCCGTCCATGCCGAGCGGGCTTCCCGCGGTGACGAGCAGGGGAACCTCAACGCCCGCCGGCAGCCGCGTGATCAGGTCGAGTGCGACCACCGTGCCGAGGCTGTGGCTGACCAGCACGACCTGCCCGGAAGCCGGGAACGTGTCCAGCACGTTGGTGAGCACGGCGTCCCGGATCTGGTGCTGGTCCAGGTAGGCGGCCACGTCACGAAACGCGGCGGCGATCACCACGTCGTCGAGTCCGCTGCGATTGGCCAGCCACGACAGGTGTGGCTGCAGGCCGACGACAAATCTGTCGAAGAGTCCCTCCGCCGGGGCTCCCTGCTCCGCTGCGGGCATCCCCGCACGTCCGGCGGCTTCCTCGATGAGCCCCTCGTACACCGCGCGCGCCGAGGTGGCGTCGGGCGCGTAAGCCTCGGCGGTGGTGAGGCCGGCGCCGTCGCCGGCGACGGACCCGGTGGTGACCCGCTCGCGGTTGTCGAGCACCTCGGCCAGCGCGTCGCCATAGAAGGGGAACCACACGTCAGCGGCGTCAACCGGCGGCAGCCCGGCCGCGGCGAGGCCACGCGCCAGCCCTCCGGCCCAGGCGGCGCGAAGCGTT
>JBOHHF010000130.1:0-2038 GCA_050700495.1 Pseudonocardiaceae bacterium | reverse complement strand
GCTCCACCCGCCTTACACAGAGAAGTAAACAGGCCCTTGTCGGGGGGGTATTCGCCAGTTGGTGGTGAACCGGAGGTAGTCGTCTTGCCGGTTGAGGAGCCTGCGGGCGAGCGCGTTGTGTTTCTTCATCACCGTGTTGGAGCGTGCGGCGGTCTGGGTGATGCCGATCTGGGTTGCCGAGCGATAGAGCCGGACCTGCTTGTCCAGGGCGTCGGGATCGAGGGCGTCGGCACCAGCGGTGATCGCCTCGGCGACCAACTTCTGCAGGGCCACGAGCGCATCGGCGGTCTGGGTGGCCCAGCACCAGTCGGCATCCGACGGGACGGTATCGGTGACCCCGGCCAGCTCCCGCAGCGCGTGCGCGCAACAGAGTTGATGGTCGACGTCGGCGTAGGTGTCATACGGGGCCCACGCGTCGTGCACTGCGACACCATGAAACCGGCCCAGCACGCCGGCGGCGTCGATGCCCTTCGTGCCGCGTTTGGGGTGACGAGCCTGTCACGTTTTCCGTGTAAGCCACGGAATGGCTAATGTGGTTATTCTATCACAGGGGAAGTCGCCCTGGGAAGAGGACAGCCAAAGTATTCAGGGCAACTTTCCATCCCCATGTTCCCGTACCGGATTCGCCTCCTCTCGTGCTGGAGATGTTCCGCAGCCCGAGGTAAAGAAGCTTCATCGCCGCCTCGTCCGACGGGAAATGCCCCCGATTCTTGGTGATCTTGCGGAGTTGGAAGTTGATGGACTCGATCGCGTTCGTGGTGTACACGATCCGCCGCAACTCCGGCGGGTAATCCAGGAACGGGATGAACTCGTTCCACGCCCGGCTCCACACGTCGACACTGCCGGGGTACTGCTCACCGAAATCGGCTTCGAAGTTCTTGAATTCCACCTCGGCGGCCTCCAGGCTGGGTGCGGTATAGATCGCCCGCATGCCGGCCGCGACCTTCTTCCGGTCCTGGTAGGACACGAACTTCATGGCGTTACGGATGACGTGCACCACACAGGTTTGCACCACCGTGTTCGGAAACGCCGTGGTGATCGCCTCCGGCAGCCCGGACAAGCCGTCACAACAGCAGATGAGAATGTCGCGCAACCCCCGATTCCGCAGCTGGGTTAACACCGACAGCCAGAACTTCGCCCCCTCGGCCTCGGCGATCCAGCAGCCCAGGGCGTGCTTGCGGCCCTCGACGTCGACCCCGATGACCAGGTGCGCGACCTTGACCGTCACCGCGCCCTTGTCCCGGATCCGCAGCCGGATCCCGTCGATGTAGACGATCGGGTACACCTCATCGACCGGACGGTTACGCCACAGCTCGATCTCGTCGGTGACCACCTCGGTGACATTCGAGATCAATTCTCTGGACGCCTCGATCCCGTAGACCTCACGCAGGTGCGCCTCGATATCCCGGGTCGTCATACCCCGGGCATACAACGACAGGATCATCTCGTCGATCTGACCCAGCCGCCGGGTGCGTTTCGGCACGATACGCGGCCCGAAAGCACCATTTCGGTCCCGCGGCACACTAATGGTCACCGGCCCGTTCGGTGTCGAGACCCTCTTCGTCGAATGACCATTACGGGAATACCCCGAACCGGCCCCGGCCGGATCACCCCGCACATACCCCAGCTCATGGGTCAGCTCGGCCTCCAAAGCCCGCTCCAGCACCGCCTTCGTCATCTGATTCAACAACCCATCCACACCCTCGATCGGCGTACCCGACACCATCGCGTCCGCCAACAACGCATCGATCATCGAGGCATCAAACACCGTCGCCAAGCGTGTCGACGCCTCGGCCTCACGATCGTCAATGCCGGTGTCCTGAGTCACGGATAGTTCCTTCCCAGCCGAGTGGAGATCACAACGGCTGATCTTGGCCTATCCGGGGCTTACACGGCTGGCATGACACGCCCTGACCGGGCCGAACACCGTGGCCAATCCGCGGGTGCGACCGGTCTCGGCGTGAGTGCGACGGACCTCATCAGCCCCCACAACCTGCTCCAGTCGGGTTTCCCGCGCCGCACGCAGGTCCAGATGGTC
>JBOHHF010000129.1:0-2920 GCA_050700495.1 Pseudonocardiaceae bacterium | reverse complement strand
CGCCCGGTTTTACCCCGCTCAGCCCGCTGAATGCGATGGGTCCGCCCAGTTGGGTTTGGGGGTTTCGTGGAGGTGGTTGTCGGGGCCGATGATGAGGTAGCGGGTGCAGGAGTGGGTGGCGAACCAGCGGTCGTGAGTGACAGCCAAGACGGTGCCGTCGAAGGTCTCCAGGGCGTCTTGCAGGGCCTCCGCGGAGATCAGATCAAGGTTGTCGGTGGGCTCATCGAGCAGCAGCAGGTTGGCTCCGGACAGTTCCAGCAGCAAGATCTGGAAGCGGGCTTGCTGCCCGCCCGAGAGCGTGTCGAAGGTCTGCTCCGCGCAGCGCGCCAGTTCGTAACGGCCGAGGATCCGGCGGGCCTCCTCGTGGGGCGCACCGGGCCGGTGCTCGTCACCCCGGTGCAAGATCTCCAGCAGGGTGCGTCCCGTCAACTCAGGATGCTCGTGGGTTTGAGCGAACCAGCCTGAACGTACTCGAGCGCCGAGCCGGGCAGTACCGGTGTGGGCCACCGGTGCGACGGTCACGTCGCCCACCGGCCGATGCTCGGGCTCCGGATCGCTGCCTCCGGCCGCCAGCAGCCGCAGGAAATGCGTCTTACCGGAACCATTGGAGCCGAGCACGGCCACCCGGTCGCCGTACCAGACCTCCAGATCGAAAGGCTGCATCAGCCCCGTCAGCCCTACCTTCTCGCAGATGACGGTGCGCTTGCCGCTGCGGCTGCCTCGCAGTCGCATGCGGACGTTCTGCTCGCGGGGATGCTTTTCCGGCGGCCCGGCCTGCTCGAACCTGCGTAGCCGGGTCTGCGCGGCGTGGTAGCGCGACGCCATGCCGTCGTTGTATGCGGCCTTCTGCTTATACATCAGTACCAGGGCCTTCAGCTTGGCGTGCTCCTCATCCCAACGGCGGCGCAATTCATCAAGACGAGCGAAGCGATCAGCGCGTGCCTGCTGGTAGGTGGCGAACGAGCCGGCATGGACCCACGCGGTGTTCCCGGCGGCGCCCAACTCCACAGTGATGATCCGGTCGACGGCCCGGGCAAGGAGCTCACGGTCGTGGGAGACGAGCAGAACGGTCTTGGCGCAGTCCTGCAGCGACTGCTCCAGCCATAACTTGCCCGGCACATCCAGGTAGTTGTCGGGCTCGTCGAGCAGGAGCACCTCATCCGGGCCGCGTAGCAGCGCCTCCAGCGCCAGCCGCTTCTGTTCCCCGCCGGACAGGGTGCGTACCTCGCGCCACTTGGCCGCCTCGAACCCGATGCCCAATGCCGCCGAACAACATTCGTCCCAGACCACCTCCATCGAGTAGCCCCCAGCGTCGACGTAGCCGACCAGCGCGGACGCATACCGTAGTTGGGTGGGCTCGTCATCGACGTCCATCAAAGCGAGCTCAGCGGCGTCGACATCGCGCACCGCCGCCCGCACCGCCGGTGGCGCCACCGAAGCGAGCAGCTCGTGCACCGTGGTGGCGTCCTGGATACGGCCCACGAACTGGGGCATCACACCGAGGCCGCCGACGCGAGACACCGCGCCGGAATCCAGGGCAAGCTCGCCCGAGATGATCCGCAGCAGGGTGGTCTTGCCTGCGCCATTCGCGCCGATCAGGGCGACCTTGCGGTCCTCGCCCACCCGGAACGTGATCCCGTCCAGCAGGACCCGCCCATCGGGCAGGGTGACACTCACTGAATTGACGTCGACGTACCCCACCGTGGCCTCCCTCCCCCGATATAACCCTTCCCCGATATAAATAGCCCGGTCATCCCGCCGGATCCACTGCTTTATTCCCGCCAGCAGTCGTCAGCGACCTTACCGCCGAGTCGGCCGGTACATCGATCTTGAGAGCTTCATGGTGCGGCTGCCGTTGCGACGTGCACGGTGTGGGCGGCCAACAGGAACACGTCGTCGCGCCGACCGACGTAGTGTGGACTCCTCTCGTCGAGGAGCAGCTGACGGAACCACTCTCCGCGCGCCGCCGACAGCGGCCCATGCAAACCCGGCTCACCGAGCCCGATGTCCCACGGCAGGCACCGCTGCCCCAGCCCGCCCTCGACCACCGCGAGCCGGCCACCAGGCCTGACCAGCGCCGCCAGACGCTCGACGCCACGCTGCTGGTCAGGCAGATGGTGCAGGACGAACGAGGCGAATACCAGATCGGCACGCGGCACCAGATCGAGTAGCGCGTCGTCGGCAGCGTCGGCCCACACAGCCTGGACGTCGACCCGCTCACCGCCAACCGCCCGAACGTGTGCCGTAGCGGCGCGAAGCAGTTCGGGCTGGGCGTCAACCAGGACCACGGTGCCGCCGATGGGCACCGCCGCAGCGAACAACGCACCCATCCCGCCCGTCCCGCTGGGAGGGCGTGTTAAGCGTAGTGAGCCAGCGGCCGGTCGGCCCGCAAGCCAGTGGTCTGCAACCCTCCGGCGCGGCGCGGACGCGGGCCAGGTGCCCGACGCCGTGCTGTCCGCGGAGGTCGAGCACGACCAGTGGTTAGTCCGAGTGCTTTACCCGGTCAAGCTCGTCGTGGGTTCTGCCGGACGGTTGCCCGTCTTGAGCATGTTGTTGCGCTTAGCTGTTCCTAGGTGCGACCGCTACTGAATCGTGATCCGGGTCGGTCGTTCGCCGTTCGAAGGAATCCGCTGTGATCAGGCTTGCACACACACGTCTCGCGTCGGTGATTGCGGCAGCCGTGGCTGCCGTACTGTTCCTCGGTGGTCCCGCGTCGGCCGCGCCGATGGACAGCGCGGTCAGCGAGGTGCGGGTGGTCGCTGGCGGGTTAGACAATCCACGGGGCCTCGCTGTGGATCGTAGTGGCGCCGTCGTCCTGGTCGCCGAGGCCGGTCGAGGCGGACAGTCACCCTGCGTACCCGACTATGCAGGCTCGCCGCACTGCCTGAGCCAGACAGGCGCGGTCACCGCCGTCGTTGCC
>JBOHHF010000128.1:0-2448 GCA_050700495.1 Pseudonocardiaceae bacterium | reverse complement strand
ACCCGGTAGCACTTGGCCTGGTAGGTCTTGTAGTCGGTGAGCCGGTCGGTCCACACCACCGTCCAGGTCGCGGTCGAGGACTCTCCCGCGACCGCGGCACCCGCCTCCTCCGGTGGCACCCCAGGCTGCGGGGTGATCCGGAATGCGGCCAGCACGTCGGTGTCCTTCGGCTGGTAGTCGGGCTCCCAGTAGCCCATCTCGGCATACGGGATGACCCCAGCCGACCAGCGATCTGTCTTCTTCTTCTGCGATCCGTTGGCGTCAGTGTCGGTCACGCTGCACCTTCCTCGGGGCCTTTCAGACCAGCGGTCTGGTCGTACCGAGCTTGGCGGTAAACAATCAGTCTGTCCATCAAGTCTTTGCCAATGACTATGTAATGACCGCTCAGGGGTTACTGTGACAAGGGGGTTGCGATGCGATGACAGAGGCACGTTTGCGCACGTTGGTGGCACTGGCAGCTACCGGATCGGTCCGCGGCGCCGCCAGCCGCTTGACAGTCACCGAGTCCGCTGTGTCGGCCTCGATCGGGGCACTGGCTCGCGAGCTCGGCGTACCCTTGGTGGAGCCGGTGGGCCGTGGACTTCGACTGACCGCGTCCGGTGCCGTCTACGCCCGTTACGCCCGCCGGGTGCTGGGACTGCTCGATGAGGGGGCGGCGGCCGCGATCCAGGAGCTCGACCCGGAGCGCAGCCGGCTGCGACTCGCCGCGGTCACGACCGCCGGTGAGCATTTGCTGCCCGCCCTGCTGGCCGCGTTCCGGCGCCGGCACCCGAGGGTCGCGTTGGCGCTGGAGGTGGCGCCCAGCGCGCAGGTGTGGGATCTGGTCAGCGCGCACGAAGTCGACCTGGTCATCGCCGGACGTCCGCCCTCGGGTGTCGAGGCCCAGGTAGTGGCCACCAAACCCAACGAGCTCGTGGTGGCGGCAGCGCCGTCGGTCGCCAAGGCGTTCGACTGGGCGACGACCCCCTGGCTGCTGCGCGAGCAGGGGTCAAACACCCGGACCACCCTCGAGGCGTACCTCAAGGCCGAGGACGCCGCCCCGCCCCGCCTGGTGCTGGGTTCCAACGGTGCGGTGGTGGCCGGTGCGGTGGCCGAGCTCGGTTGCACGTTGGTCTCCCGAGACGCCATCGCCGACCTGGTCGCCGACGGGCGGCTGGTGGAGGTGCCCACTCGAGGCACCCCGATGCGCCGGCCCTGGCACGCAGTCATCGGTGCCCACTCCGGCGCCACCACCTGGCTGATCGTCGCGCACCTGCGCGCTTCCGGCTGGCGATCACACGGCCCGGCGTCCGCCGGGGAGTCACCTGCCCCCCCGGCCGCTCCACCCACTGGGGGAGGTATGCCACGCCGATCCCGGTCTAAGGTCGACGGTGGTGGTATGAACCGGCCTCGGCCCAGTTAGAGGGCCAGCGGAGGGAGAGTCATGAACGAGGAGCTGCACGCGACTGCCCAGGCGATGGTGAGCCGGCCGCGCGGCATCCTTGCGGCCGACGAGAGCATCGGCACCATGTCCACCCGGCTGGAGAAAGTCGGGGTCGCTGCCACCGCAGAGAACCGGCGGGATTACCGCGAGATGCTCGTGACCACTCCGGAACTACACCGCGGCATCAGCGGGGTGATCCTGTCCGACGAGACCTTCAACCAGAAGCTCAGCGACGGGAACACCTTCCCGCTCGCCATCCACGCGCTCGACGTCCTGCCCGGTATCAAGGTCGACACCGGCGCGAAGCCGCTGGCCGGTGCCCCCGGCGAGAAAGTAACCGAGGGCCTCGACGGTCTGCGGGAACGGTTGGCCGACTACGCAGCACGAGGCGCCCGGTTCGCCAAGTGGCGCGCCGTGATCACCATCGGTGAGGCGATACCGTCCGTTCGCGCGCTCCGGGCCAACGCGCACGCGCTGGCGCGCTACGCCGCGCTGTGCCAAGAATCGGTCATCGTGCCCATCGTCGAGCCCGAGGTGCTGATGGACGGTGACCACACCATTGACCGCTGCGCTGAGGTCACCAGGGCGACCCTGCAGCTCGTGGTGGTAGAGCTGGAAGAGGCCGGGGTCGATCTCGCCGGCATCGTGCTCAAGCCCAACATGGTCGTGCCGGGCTCGACGTCTGGCCAGCAGGCCAGCCCTGAGGAGGTCGCCGAGCGGACCATGGCCACGCTACTGGCAGTGCTGCCCGAGACGCTGGCCGGTGTCGCGTTCCTGTCCGGTGGTCAGTCCCCGGAGGTGGCTACCGCTAACCTGGCCGCGATGCAGCAGCACGCCACCCCGTGGCCGCTGACGTTCTCCTTCGGACGGGCGCTGGTCGACCCGGCGCTGAAGGCCTGGCACGGGGATCCCGCACTGGTCGCCGAAGGCCAGCGGGCACTGGCCGACCGGGTCGGTCCCAACTCGGCCGCAGTAGCACTCGTGAGTGCGTAACAGTGTTAGAACACTGTTACGCACTCACGAGC
>JBOHHF010000127.1:0-4922 GCA_050700495.1 Pseudonocardiaceae bacterium | reverse complement strand
CTGTTACGCACTCACGAGCCTGTTCCGCGTCAGCGGAACAGGCCCTCCCGCAGCGCCGTTGCCACCGCGGCCGCCCGATCGGTCACCGCCAGCTTGCGGTAGATGCCGCGCACGTGACTCTTGACCGTCTCCTCGCCGACCACCAGCGCCGAGGCGATGGCGCGGTTGGACGATCCGGCCACCATCAGCGAGAGCACCTCGCTCTCCCGTTGGGTGAGTCCGAGGTGCGCGCCGGGCCAGAATTCGCCGGCCTTGAGCCGGGCGGCCGACGCCCCGGCCCGGGCGCCCAGAGCGGTGTCGAGCACCACCCCGCCGGCGTGCACCCGTTGCAGTTGTTCGATCAGCTCCGGACCACCGATCCGTTTGAGCAGATAACCCGCCGCCCCGGCTTGCATGGCTTGGAACAGGTACTGCTCATCGTCGTAGACGGTGAGCAGAACGACCTTACGTCCGGGGAAGTCCTGCACGAGGTCGCGGCACAGGTCCAGCCCGCTCTCCCCGCCCAGCCGCACGTCGGCGACGACTATGTCAGGATTCAACCCGGCCACCACTCGCCGTGCGGTCGCCGCATCTGAGGCCTCGCCCACCACCCGCACCTGCCCGGCGAACCTGGCGAGCATCGCCTTGAGGCCAGTGCGCACCATCTCGTGATCGTCAACCAGGACCACGCGCAGCGGCTGGCTGTCCATTCGCTGAGTGTAATCGTCGCAGCTGGCTCAGCGAGAATGCGGCGGGATCCCCTCATCTTTCCCTCTGGGAGGGGACGCCATGCCGAACCGGGTTGCTTACTGTCAGGCACCAGTGGACGCCAGCCGCGCATGGATCGGCCCGGAATGGTGGGTCGCCGCCGGCGTTGCCAGAAAGAGGTGTGTCGTGCCCGATAAGTTGTTGCGGATGGAGCGCGCCGGGTCCAGCGAGAAACGACCGGTGATGCTCGCGATCGCCGGAGACAGCGCCGCTGGCAAGACCACACTGACCAAAGGCCTGGTGGACGCGCTGGGAGCAGACCGGATCACTTCGCTGTGCGTGGACGATTACCACCGCTACGATCGGCAGGAACGCAAGGGATTGCCATTCACCGCGCTGCATCCGGACTGCAACTACGTGCAGATCATGGAGCAGCATCTGCAGCTGCTCGCTACCGGTCAACCGGTGCTCAAGCCGGTCTATGACCACGACACCGGCCAACTCGCCCGGCCGGAACTCATCGAGCCCACCGAGTTCGTCATCGTGGAGGGCCTGCTGCCGCTGCACACCCCGCTATCCCGGGCGTGCTTTGACATCACCGTGTACCTCGACCCGCCGGAGGCGATCCGCCGCGGCTGGAAGGTCAAGCGGGACACCACCAAACGGGGCTACACACCCGAGCAGGTGCTGGCCGAACTCGACAAGCGGGAAGCTGAGTCCGCGAAGTTCATCCGCCCGCAACGGTCCGTCGCCGACATCGTGGTCCGGTTCGGCCCCATCGAGGTCCGCCAAGACCCACCGGACACCCCGCTGTCGGCCGAGCTGACACTGCGCTCGACGATCCGCCACCCTGACCTCACCGGCGTCTTCCGCGAGTCCGACCGGCGCGCCATGCACTTCAAACTGGTGCGTGACGAGGACAGCAGACCGGTGGATTCGCTGCACGTACACGGATATGTGCCACGTGAGGAGAGCCGACTGCTGGAGAAGGCGATCTGGTCAGAACTCGACACCGAGACCGAACTGCCGTCGTCGCTGGGTCAGATCGGTGAAGGCACCCGCAGCGAGCCACTGGCGATCACCCAGCTGCTGCTGCTCTATCACATGCTCGACGCAGTTCGCTGAGCCCCTTGAGGCCCGCCTCCCGTGAGCAGCCTCGACTACTGTGGAGGACGGATCACCGTCACAGTGCCGTCACCCCTGGCGGTCACGTAAGCGGTGCTGTCCGGACCAACCGCCACCTCGTCCGGAGAGAAACCGACGAACTTGGTGTCGATCACCGTCCCTGCCTCGGTATCGATCACACTCAGCGTCTCGTCGCCGACGTTGACGACGAAGGCACGGCGGCTGCTGCGGTCGACGGCCAACCCGCGCGGGTTGATGCCGACGGGAATGACATCAACTTGCAGCAGAGCGTTATAGATATCCAAGCCGAACGGAGCCGGCAGGTTAATCACGCTGACGTTGTGGTCACCGAAGTTGGTCACATAAGCGTGACGACCGTCGGGGTCGATCGCCACTTTTTGCGGCGCACGGCCGACGATGATGGTGCGGGCGACTCGCTGTTCCTTGATGTCGATCACGGTCACCGTGTTGCTGCCACTGTCGGCCACGTAGGCGAACTCGCCTTTGGGGTCGATGGCAACCCCGTCCGGATTGGCACCCACGGGTACGGTACCGACCACCTCGAGGGACTTGCTGTTGATCACGCTTACGGTGTTGCCGTAGAAGTTGGTCACCAAGGCGTAATTCTCACGGGGGAAGACCGCCACGGCGACCGGATTGGTGCCGACGGGTACGTCACGGATCAACTTCCCGTTCGCGGTATCGATCACGCTCACCGAGTTCTCGCGGTGGTTGGCCACGAAGGCGCGCCGGCTGTCGGGATCGACCGCCACCCCACGCGGGCCGGCACCCACGCCGATCGAACCGATCACCTTGTCGCCGTTGGCGATGTCGATCACCCGTACGGCGTTGTCGGCGAAGCTGGTCACGTAGGCGTGTTTGTTGTCGGCGTCGACCGCCACCCCGCGCGGATCACCGCCGACGGTCACGGTGGGATTCGGGTTGGGCTGGGCGGCGGCTGGGCTGACCCCGCCGACCGCAGTAGCGACCGTGGCAGCCGCCAACACCGGTATCAACACCCCAGCCCAGCGTCGGGCTGGGGTATTAATGCAGACTCGAACCCGGCTGGCTGGCCTGCTCTTCCGATGCTTCGCTGCCGATCGGATGGTCATGCCGCTCTCCCCTTGATCGCCGATGCACACGGCTACGCCACAAGGAGTAACGACGGTCTTCCGCTCACGATTCGCACGATCCGCCAGCTGAGAGCCCAGCTTACGAGCGTGGGCGACGACGCCAGCCGAGCCAGCGCCCGGCGTCCAGGTCCGCACCGCTGTGGTGATCGACGCACTGCGTGAATCGGAGGACGGTGTGGTGGTCACTCTTCGGACGCACACCGGCGACGTGGAGGAGATCGTCGTCGTCCGCATCGTCAGGTTGACTGGCTTTCTGGTTGACACCTCGCTGTACCGGCAGCTCGCAGGTGCACGAGTGCTACGCCACTGCCGCGCCGATGAACCTGTCGGCAGCACTGCTGGGCAGCGCCACGGACCCGGCGGACTGCCTGGTTCAGGCGTCGCACGGGGTGGACGCGCTGCGGGTGCCAGAACCGAACTTCTTCGTGCTAGGCATGACGTCCTACGGGCGCAACAGCACCTTCCTGCTCCGCATCGGCTACGAACAGGTCGATGAGGTTACCAACTGCGAGGCACCAGCACGGTGTCGAACACATGGCTGCGGTCCGGGTTGTCGTCCCATACGGAAGCGAGGTGGTCACGGCGGTGGCCTCTGCGGATGAGGAAGACCGGTTCATCCAGGTAGTGGGCGAAGCAGTAATGGAACAGCTTGAGCAGCCACCCGTTGTGCTCCATGCCCATGAGCTCTCGTTCCTCCCGGAACAGACCCACGTCATGGAGCATGCCCGGTGCTACTCGGCCACCCTCCCAGTACGAAAATGCCGTGAACGTCTTCAGCTCATCGGGCCAGCGCCTGTTCCACTCGTCGGCGGCCTGGCGTTGACTCCAGCCATGGGCATAGCGCAACACCACCCGCGCATTGATGCGATAGCGCTGCCGCAGAACCTCGGCTACCTCCACCCACGACCTGCCGTCAGCCCGCGGTCGGCGACCAGCTTTGTGCAGGGGGGATCAGCCGTCGAGCGCGTAGCCGGCGCCGCGCACCGTGCGGATCCGGTCGGCTCCGAGCTTGCGGCGCAGGTAACCGACATAGACCGCCACGACGCTGGGGGACTTCGGCTGGCCCCAGACCGCTGCGGCGAGCCGGTCCTGCGACACCAGCTGGCCCGCCTGGTCCGCCAGTGCGACCAGCAGAGCGTATTCGGTGGGTGACAGCGTCACCAGCCGGCCGGCGACGCCGACCAGCCCGAGGGCGGTATCGACCGTGACCACGCCGGCGCGGAGCACGGACCCGTCTGCGCAGAGCTGGTCGGGGACCCGCAGTCGCAGCCGGCTGACCAACTCCTCCACCGGAAACGGCGTGGTCAGATAGTCGTCCAGGCCACCCCGCAGCATCGACACGGTCTGCTCCCGTTGCTCGCGGGAAGTCAGGGCGATGACAGGCAACTGTGGCGCGATCCTGCGCAGCTCGTCGAGGAAGATCCGAGGATCCGGGCCGGCCAGCGAGACGTCGAGCACGATCGCAGCCAGGGTGTGGGCGCGGGCCGCGTCCAGCACCTCCGGAGCGGTGTCCAGGATCCGGGTCGTGAACCCGGTGGACCGTAACGCCTGAAGTACCCGGCTCGTTGTCTGGTGCAGCGGCACCATGAGAAGAACCGGGTGCCGGAGCACCGTCGAACGCTGGCCAGTCTGCATCGGCGACAAGAGTTCCGCGCCGTACGGCTCTGCGCAATCGCTGAGCGGCAAGATAACTCGGGCGGTCCAACGTGTCACGGACTGTCGTTGAGTGCATGTTTCGGCAATCGGTCTAATCCGTGGTCCGTTCGGAGTAATCAGCGGGCGCTCGTCGCGTCTCACGGGTGCATGGGCGACAACGGGCCGGTAACACTCTCATGTTGGTCGGGCTGGATGCCTGCTTCTCCCTACGGTTCGCGGCATGCGACGGCAGCTGGAGCGAACGCTGTGGGCGGTGGCCTTTGTGGCTGTGCTGTTGGCGCCGGTGTTGCTGGGTCTGCGCACCGGGGGTGGTTCGTCGTT
>JBOHHF010000126.1:0-3231 GCA_050700495.1 Pseudonocardiaceae bacterium | reverse complement strand
GCACTCCTCAACCGGGACACCCGTCACAACGGCGACCCGGTGGCCCCGCTCCTCGACGTACGGGCGTCTGGCCGGGCGCCTTTCCCCGTTGGCGCAGACCGCACAGCGCATCATCGCCTCCGCCGGTCGTCGGCCGTCCACACGGCCGGGTCGGGCTCGTACACAGTGACCAGTCTCTCCTCTCCGGCCGCACCGCGGAGTAAGCCCCATGGTCACAGCACCTTGATCACGGTGTAGATCAGGTCGAGAGACTCCCGAGGTGGGAGGGCTTGAGCCTGCACGGACGCGAAGGCGTGCACATACTGGCGGATGACGCCGCTGCGCTCGTGGACGGTCCAGCTGGTCTGCCCATCGACGTAGACGGCTTCGGGGTCGTGCTCGTCGGGCCACTGGATGATGACGAAGGAGTCGCCGAGCGCGGCGTGCGCGTCGGCAGTGAAGGGCACCACCTGGACGGTGACATCGAACTCGCGGCTGGCCCGGTTGATGTGGCGCAGCTGCTCGCGCAGCACGTCGGGGCCGCCGACCTGCTGGCGGATCGCCGCCTCCGACAGGATGGCAGTGAACCGCATCCCGTCGGCGAGCCGTTTCTGGCGGCGCATCCGCAGTTCGAGGTAGCGGTCGATGTCGGCCACGCGCATGTGCGGCGAGGACGCGGTGATGATCCGCTCGGCGTAGTCGCGGGTCTGCAGCAGACCGGGGATCACATGGCCCTCGTAGCTGCGGATCCAGGATGCCTCGACCTCCAGCTCGATGAGCATCTCCACCGGCTCGCTGAGAATGTCACCGTAATCCTGCCACCAGCCCGGCTCAGCCGACCGGCGACGCAGCTCATCAAGCCTGCGGGCATCGGCCTCGGGAATGCCCAGCACCTCGACCAGACGTTCCAGCGCCGCTGGGGTGACCTTCGCCTTGCCCGTCTCCAGCCGGGACAGCTGCGGCTGACCCACACCCAACTCGCGCGCCAACGCCGCACCGGACAAGCCACGCTCATCCCGGTACCGGCTCAACCGCGCACCAAGCCGTCGGCTCCGCACAGTCGGACGCATGACCGCCTCCTTCATAGTCCACGAGAACAAGCACCGCCCAGCGGCGCCACAGTAGACTTCATGCTACGCATTATGCGATAGTTGGGGGAGGCGACGTACCGACGCCGGACTTTCTCATCACTGGGCCGCTGGGCACCGAACCCGGCGTAGGCACGGTAATAGCGACGCGCCACCGCGGGACGGCTGGCGCAGCCGTCGGGGCTCGGCTGTCCCTGGCGGGGTCAGCGCAGCGCGCCGGCTTTCACCGCGTCGAGGAAGGTGCAGAAGACGGCGGCGGGCAACGCCACAGTGGTTCGCCGGGTGCTGTCGGGGCCTTGCTTGGTGTCTTGGACCCCGACCCACCCGCCTGCGCGGCCGACCGCGACGCAGTTGCCGGTGCCTGTGCTGCGGGTGGATTTCTGGTAGGTGGCGTCGGCCAGCGTTGCGGGGGGCGCGACGCGGGTGGTGGTCATGGTCACAACTCCTTCATCACGGTATGGATCAGGTCGAGGGACTCCCGGGGTGGGAGCGCTGGGGCCTGCACGGTCGGGCGCATGACCGGCCTCCTTCGGGGGTCCGCGGGGGACAGGCGCTGCCCGCAGGCGCTGTCTCGGGCGGCGGCACGCAATCACCCGATAGACGGACTTCATGCTACGCATTATGCGTGGCATGCTGAGTAGTGGGCAGGGTCGGTTCCCACATCGACTTTAGCCCCTGGTGGAGCGCCTGAGCGTCCGCGTCCCGGAGCTCCACCAGCCCAAGACCGACGGCGGCCTCGCTCGAGCGCCTACCTCCAGTCCGCTCTGGAGGCCGCCGTCCCCACACCGTGAGAAGTAGGTCAATGACCAGGCATGGAAGCACCGTGAGTTGCTACGCACCGGACTCCGACCCGGCGGCCTCGACCACGGCGACGTCCAGGACGGGCGCGCCGCTGCACCTGTCGACCCGGACCGTGGCCTGGCTGGCCGACCACCCCGCTGCTCGTCAGTTGGTCGGCTCGGTGTGGGACAAGCTCACGTGCGCCACGAGCCGCTGTTGTTTCGGATGGAGGTGAGAGACCGTCCATCTCTTTGTCGTCGTAGCGGCGAAGTGAAGCTGGAGGCAGCCTGATCCGGGGGTCGCCGGGGAGGGTGGGAGCAGCCTCGATGAAGTCGCGTCGGTTCAGGACTGCCGGATGGGCCGGGCGCGGTGAGCGAGACGGGGGTCTGCCGTCCCCAGGGGCAGGCCGTGTTCACCGTCCCGGCGCCCAACGGGATCACCTGTTCGCGGTTGCTGCGCCAGGCTGCAACGTTGGAGGGCATCGAGCTCGACGACCCCGGTGGGCCGCTGGCGGACCCCGGACGGCGCGACCGACTCGCCGCTACCACCGGGTGGACCTGCGACGAGGTCTGCGAGGTGGTCTTCGAGGAACCGCGGGCCGACCCGCAGGCAACCTTCGCCTTCATCGACTCGGGCTTCTGCGAACCGTTGCGGACGACGTCGGACTCGATCCGCGAGCGGGTCTGGATCCGGTTCGAGGCGTTGTATCGCGCTGAGTCCGCCGCGCAACACGCGGTGCAGCTCGTGCGGCCGCTGCCGCTGCCGAGGTGACGGTGAATGCTGAGTGTCAGCGGGGATGAGAAACTCGTACTGCACGGCGCGGTACGATCAAGTCACTGTGAGCAGCACACGTGCGCCGGGTGACGCCGAGGGCTTCCACGTGGTGGTCGCCGAGGACGGCAGCCTGCCGGCCAGCGAACTCGCCCGCTTGGGCCTGCATCCAGGTGAGCATCTGCGGCTCATCCCTGAACAGCGACCGGCCGCGCGCCCGCGAATGGCCGGAGCGCTAGCGGCGTCCGTGCCGGCCGAGGCCGTTGACGCCCTGATCCGCGGGCTTGACGAGGCGAAGGCCGCGCGCGTCGCCTCTTACCGCAATTCCACCGATCAGGCGTGAGGGTCGTCGCCGACTCGCACGCCCATCACGGTCGACACGATGGACTACTTCGGCCGCGTGCCCCTCTTCCAGTTGGCCGATCCGTTTGATCGGTTCATCCTCGCCACCGCGGCACAGCTACGCCTCCCGCTCGTCACCGCAGATCGGGCAATGTCGAAGACGGGTCTCGTTCCAGTGATTCGCTAGGAGTTTGATCTCGCACGGACGCACGCACCCGCACGGGTCCTAGTGCTGCGCCGCGCTTATTCTTCGGGGGGTTGTCCAGGTCAG
>JBOHHF010000125.1:0-15964 GCA_050700495.1 Pseudonocardiaceae bacterium | reverse complement strand
CGGCGGCGCACGCTGATCGGTCTGTCGGTGCTGTTCGTGGTGTTCGGCGTCGTCGCTGCGATCGGTTCGACCTTGGTGCTCGGCCAGTACTACGTGGGAGCCACCCGCAGCGGCGAGGTAGTGGTATTCCAGGGAGTCCGGGGTCAGGTCTTCGGCCTGCCGCTACACGCTCAGGCCGAAGGCAGCTGCCGCGACGGTGTGCGACGTTGCGAGACGATCTACTTGCAGGGCCTGCAACCGCACGTCCGGACGGATGTGCGCCGAGGAATGATCAGCAACAATGGGCTGGACGGCGCTCGCGAGATCATCGGCCGGCTGCGCACCAAGGATCTGCTGCCTCC
The DNA here is from genome assembly GCA_050700495.1 of Pseudonocardiaceae bacterium. GTDB lineage: Bacteria > Actinomycetota > Actinomycetes > Mycobacteriales > Pseudonocardiaceae. The sequence goes on along the minus strand of JBOHHF010000125.1, from coordinate 15,623 downwards.
GTGCCTCCGCGCCAGCCCGGGTACCCAAGAGCAACCATCCACGCCATCCCCGCCTACCACCACGAACACGCCGGGTCAGTTCGACGGCGGGCAGTCTGGTCAGCATCCCGAACCCGAGATCACGGGCACGCCGATTCCGGAGCAGCCCGCGGAACCCGGCTTGGATTGCCGGACGGTGAGCTAGCTGATGGTCGCCCCAGTACCCATCCCGGACCCCGACGCTGCACCCGCGCCGCGCACCAAACGCGGCCTGGAACTGGTCATGCTGGCGTTCGCCGCGATCGTGGTGACCACGGCGCTGGTGCTGGTGGAGCTCAACCAGCAGCAGGAGGTAAGCCGCTGGTTGCTCTACTACGGTGCCGCCTACCTGGCCCTGCTCGGCATCGCCCATATCGCGGTGCGGTTGCTGGCTCCCTACGCCGACCCGCTCATCCTGCCCTGCGTTGCCCTGCTCAACGGGCTGGGACTGGTACTCATCTACCGGCTGGATCTGGCCGACGCAACGGCGGCCGCCTCGGTCGGCGACCCGATCCCGGCCGGTAACGTTCCCCACCAGATCGCGTGGACCGCGCTGGCCCTCGGGCTGTTCGTGGGGGTGCTGGTGCTGGTCCGCGACCACCGCACGCTGGCCCGCTACGGCTACACCTGCGGGCTGCTCGGGCTGGGGCTGCTGGCCTTACCCGGACTGCTGCCCAGCGCCATCTCCGAGGTCAACGGCGCGAAGATCTGGCTGCGGTTCGGCGGGCTGGGGATCCAGCCGGGCGAGTTCGCCAAGATCCTATTGATGATCTTCGTTGCCGCGTTCCTCGTCACCAAACGGGATCTTTTCACCACTGCGGGCCGCACCGTGCTCGGTATGGAGTTGCCCAGGGCCCGAGACCTCGCCCCGCTGCTGATGGCATGGGGGTTCTCGCTGGGTGTCCTGGTACTCGAGAAGGATCTGGGGACCTCACTGCTGTTCTTCGGGATCGTGCTGGTGCTCATCTACGTCGCCACCGAACGGGTCGCCTGGCTGGTGCTCGGGCTGATCTTCTTCGTCGGTGGCGCGGTGGTCTCGGGCTTGCTGTTCGCCCATGTGCAGAATCGGGTGACCGCCTGGCTCAACCCGTTCTCCGACTACGACGGCGCCGGCTACCAGATGGCGCAATCGTTGTTCGGGCTGGGAACCGGTGGGGTGTTCGGTACCGGGCTGGGTGCAGGCCGCCCTGACCTGGTGCCCGAAGCGCACACCGACTTCATCACCGCCGCAATCGGCGAGGAGCTGGGTTTCGTCGGGCTGGCCGCAGTGCTGTTCACCTACCTGCTGGTGGTGATGCGGGGAATGCGCACCGCGCTCACCGTCCGGGACACCTTCGGCAAGCTGCTGGCCGCCGGACTGTCCTTCGCCGTCGGCCTGCAAGTGTTCATCGTCGTCGGCGGGGTGACCAAGTTGATCCCGTTGACCGGCCTCACCGCGCCGTTTCTGTCTTATGGTGGCTCCTCGCTGCTGGCCAACTACATCCTGGTGGCCTTGCTGCTGCGGATCTCCCATGCGGCGCGGTCGCCGGCGGCTCCGGCAGGGCAACGCAAGCCGGTAGCCCCGCTGGCCGAGGCGCACACTGAGATGGTGAGGCGCCCGTGAACACACCGCTTCGACGGGTGGCGCTGGCCGTCATGGGCATGATCGTTCTGCTGCTGGCCAACGCCACCTACATCCAGGTCGTCAGCGCCGACACTTACCGCAGCGACCCGCGCAACCGGCGGGTGCTGCTCGATGAGTACAGCCGGCAGCGCGGCAAAATCGTCGCCGGCGGGCTGCCGGTGGCGAGCTCGGTGGAGACCGGCGGCCAGCTGCGTTTCCAGCGCACCTACCTCGACGGCCCGGTGTATGCCCCGGTCACCGGCTACTACTCACTGCGCTACGGCGCGGGCGGCACCGAGAACGCGATGGACTCGGTGCTCAACGGCTCTGACGGCCGGCTGTTCGTGCGGCGGCTTTCAGACCTCGTCACCGGTCGGACGCCGAACGGGGGCAGCGTCGAGCTCACCATCAATCCGGTTATCCAGCGGGTCGCCTACGAACAGCTGACTCGCCGTGGTTACAACGGCGCAGTGGTGGCGATCAAGCCCGGTACCGGCGAGATCCTCGCGATGGCGTCGACCCCGTCCTATGACCCGAACCGGCTGTCCGCGCACGACGGTGCGGAACAGGAGGCCGCCTGGAACGCGTACACGTCGACCCAGCGTGGCTCGCCGCTGACCAACCGTGCGGTCGGATCGACCTACCCGCCGGGGTCTACCTTCAAGCTCGTGGTCGCCGCGGCCGCGCTGGAGGCGGGAAAGGCCACCCCGAACAGCCCGCTCACCGCGACGCCCGCATTGCAGCTGCAGGGCACCTCGACGTTGCTGCGCAACTTCGCGGACAATTCCTGTGGCAGTGGGGACACCGCCACCCTCAGAGAAGCGTTGGTGCGCTCCTGCAACACCGCCTTCGCCCAACTGGCCGCCACCGTCGGCGAGAACGATCTGCGCAAACAGGCTCAGCTGCTCGGCGTCGGGCAGCAGGACCTCACCATCCCGATACTGGTGTCGCCGTCCACCCTGGGTGCCATTGCGGATGTCGCCGCCTTGCAGCAATCCGGCATCGGGCAGCGTGATGTGGCGCTCAGCCCGTTGCAGAATGCCATGATCGCCGCGACGATCGCCAACGGAGGACGCCGGATGAAACCTCAGATGGTTCGCAGCCTCCTGGCCCCGGACCTCTCCGTGCTGGACAAGTTCGAACCCGAGCTTGCCGAAACGGCCATGTCCCGCTCCACCGCATCCCAGCTCCGCGACATGATGATCGCCGCCGAGAACAGTTACAGCAACGACGGCAAGATCAACAACGTCAGTATCGCTGCCAAGACCGGCACCGCTGAGCACGGTGCCGATCCCAAGAACACCCCTCCACACGCCTGGTATGTGGCCTTCGCACCCGCCAACGACCCGCAAGTGGCGATCGCGGTGGTGGTCGAGGACGGGGGAGATCGGGATCTTGAGGCAACCGGTGGGTCCCGGGCCGCACCGATCGGCCGCGCGGTCATCGGTGCTGCGCTCCAGGGAGGCCGCTGATGCCAGGTCTCGTGGTCTCGGGCGCCCTCGGTACGCCAAGTTCGACAAGAGAGCTGTTGGGCCCATCCCGGACAGCTCTAGTGTCGAACTCGGCGACTTCAGTGCGGGTCATCTACGGCACCCGCAGTAGTACTGGCGCGATGGTGGCCGGATGATTTTGACCAGCGGCCAGCTGCTGGCGCGGCGCTACCGGCTGGGCCGGCGCATCGCCATCGGCGGGATGGGCGAGGTCTGGGAGGCGGCGGACACCCGGTTGGAGCGTCAGATCGCCGTCAAGGTGCTCAAGCCGGAGCTGTCTGGAGACGCCGAGTTCCGGCATCGTTTCCACACCGAGGCGCGGATGACCGCGTCACTGAACCATCCCGGCATCGCCGCGGTGCATGACTACGGTGAGATGGACGACGATCCAGACTCGGCCGATCCTGGGGCCTACCCTTGGGCCTACCTGGTGATGGAGCTGGTGGCTGGAGATTCGCTGGCCGCGATCCTGATGCGGCAGCCGCGCTTGGGCGCCGCCCGCACCCTGGACATCCTTGGGCAAGCCGCCGACGCGCTGCAGGCGGCGCACGGGCGTGGTCTGGTGCACCGTGACATCAAACCGGGCAACATCCTGGTCACTCCGGCCGGGACGGTGAAACTCACCGACTTCGGCATCGCCAGAGCCGTCGACGCAGCCCCGGTGACCCGGCACGGGATGGTGATGGGCACGGCCCACTACATCGCTCCGGAGCAGGCCGCCGGAGACGACGCCGGGCCGGCTTCCGACGTCTACTCACTGGCCGTGGTCGGTTACGAGTGCCTCGCCGGACAGCGCCCCTTCCTGGCCGACAATGCGGTCACCGTCGCGATGATGCACATCCACGACTGGCCGCCACCGCTGCCACCGGATGTGCCCGCTGGGATCCGCGCGCTGATCGAGGCGTCCCTCGTCAAGGACCCGCGACAGCGTTACGGCAACGGCGGTGAGTTCGCCGCTGCCGTCGCCGCGGTTCGAGCCGGACACCGGCTGCCGCCGCCGGTCGACAGCACGGCACGCCAACCGCCACCGACCGCGCTGCTGCCGCTAGGAGCTGTATTCGGACGGGCGTCCGAACCAGTGAACCGCCCAGAGATCGGCCCGTACACTGCGCCGCACGACCCCCTGCTGCACGACGCGAGGTCCCGCTCCGGACGGCACGGGCCACCGAGGATCGCGATGGCTCTGCTCGGCGTGGTCATCCTGGTGTTTGGCGGCTACCTGGTCAACGCGGCCCTGCGGGCCGGCACCACGTCCCCCGGGGTAGGTACCGACTCCCTCACGGCTCCTGTGGCGCCCCGGCCTGTGGTGCCCCGGCCCGTCGAGCCGGTACCGGCCGAGGAAGAGCCGTTCCGGGGGCCCATCAACCCCGACGGCACCCAGCCCGACGACGCCCGGTTTCCGGGAGTGATCATTGTCCCGACCGACTACTGGGGCGAGCGAGCCAGCGACGCAGTGATCACTGCTAAGACCCAGGGCCTGGTGCCGCAGGTGGTGGACGAAGACGGTGAGCAGGTTGACCGGGACCGGCGGTCGCGGTGCCGGGTGACCGGGGTCCGCCCGCTGGCTGGGGTTGTTCCGCGCGGGTCGACCCTCGAGCTGACCTGCAGGCGGGTCAGGTGAGTGGTTGGCCCCTATCGGGTGACAACCGGTCGGCAGGCATGATGGGGCCGGACAGCGAGGGGTCGGGTGCCACGAACGAGGAGCAGGACGGCCGAGGAATGACCACTCGCCGACTACTGTCGGAGCGTTACGAGCTGGGCGAGACGCTCGGCTACGGGGGCATGTCCGAGGTGCACCGCGGCCGCGACGTCCGGCTGGGCCGTGTCGTAGCGGTCAAGGTGCTGCGTGCTGACCTCGCCCGCGACCCCCAGTTCCAGTACCGCTTCCGCCGGGAGGCGCAGAACGCCGCGGCGCTGAACCATCCGGCGATCGTCGCGGTCTACGACACTGGTGAGACGGCATCTGAGTACGGCCCGCTGCCCTACATCGTGATGGAGTTCGTCGAAGGCTTGACGCTGCGTGACATCGTCAAGACCGAAGGTCCGATGGATGAGCAACGCGCGATGGAGACGATGGCGGACATCTGCGCCGCCCTGGACTTCAGCCACCGCAACGGCATCATCCATCGAGACGTCAAGCCGGCCAACGTGATGATCACGAGCGCCGGCGCGGTCAAGGTGATGGACTTCGGCATCGCCCGGGCGCTGGCCGACGGGCAGGGCGTGACCCAGACCGCCGCTGTGATCGGCACCGCCCAATACCTGTCTCCGGAGCAAGCCCGCGGAGAGCAGGTGGACGCACGGTCGGACGTCTATGCCGCCGGCTGCGTACTCTACGAGCTGATCACCGGAGATCCTCCGTTCACCGGCGACTCCCCGGTTGCGGTGGCTTACCAGCACGTCCGCGAGGACCCTGCACCGCCATCTCACCAGAATCCCGAGGTGTCGGCGGCAATAGACGCCGTGGTGCTCAAGGCGATGAGCAAGAACCCGGCCAACCGCTACCAGTCGGCGGCCGAGATGCGCTCGGACCTGGTCCGCGTGCTGTCCGGGCAACGGCAGCTGGCGCCGATGGTAATGACCGACGCCGACCGCACCTTCATGCTCGACTCCACCCCCACCGCGGCCATCCGTCCCAACCGGCACCGCCCGGAGCCCGAGGGTGGCCTGCCGGAGGTGCGACGGTCCGGACGAGGTATCTGGGTTCTCACCACGGTCGTGGTCGGGGCCCTCATCGCGCTCCTCCTGCTGCTGTTCACCGATCTCTTCGTTGGCGGGCCCAAACCGGTCGCGTTGCCCAACGTGGTCGGCGAGCCGGTGGCGAGGGCCGAGCAGCAACTCATCGCCGACGGATTCCAGACCGAGCGCCGTCCCGTGGAGTCACCCCCGCAGGATCTCGACCGCGTGGTGGCCATGGATCCGGCTGGCCAGGCACTACCGGGGACGATCATCCGGCTGGACGTCGGCGCTGGGCCGGCCGAGGTGGAGGTGCCCAACCTGCTCGGGCTCGACCGCGCGCAGGCTCAAGCCTCCCTGCAACAGCGGAGTCTGGTGCTGTCCCCCGACCAGCGCCAACAGGTTGTGCAGGACGATAAGGACATCGGCCGGGTGGTCGCCCAGGATCCACCTGCCGGGCAGCAGCTGGCCAAGGCCAAATCGGTGGCCATCACCGTCGGGGTGCCGCCGGAGAAGGTGGCCGTGCCCGACGTCGTCGGCACCAACATCGACCAGGCCCAGCGCAACATCACCGGAGCTCGTCTCACCCCGCAGATCCAGGAGGTGGACTCCGGCGTGGCGAAGGGTCAGGTGCTGAAGCAGAACCCAGCCGGCGGCACTGAGGTCAAGGCGGGCACCCAGGTGACGCTGACGGTGTCACGAGGCAACCAGCTCCAGATGCCCGACCTGCGCGGGCAGACTCCGAACCAGGCCCTGCAAACCCTGCGACGGCTCGGCTGGACCGGCGCCTTCAAGCAGATCAATGCCCCGGCGAACGACTCCAACCTGGTAGGCCGGATCCTCGATCAGGATGTGCCGGCGGGCACCGGGTTCGCTCGTGACCAGACCATCACGATCACCGTCGGGCAGGACAGTTCGTCCAGCACCACGACCACCAGCGATGGCGACGAAGGATTCTTAGACCCACCCTTCTCCTCCGGCCCAAGCTAATCCCGCGTGTCGCGCCCCACTGCCCGGTGTGTCGTGCCCAGCTGTCCGGTGTGTCGGGCTCTGGTGTCCGGTGTCGTCGGGCGTCAGCGCACCATCGCGGCCGAGGCCAGCTTGCGCATCCCGGTCTCCAGCTGGGCCACCCGCGACTCGGGCACGTCGGCACCCGCGATCCGCAGCCAGTTCGCCAGCAGCCGGTGCCCGCCGTCGGTCAGCACCGATTCGGGATGGAACTGCACTCCGTACACCGGGAGTTCCCGGTGCCGTAGGGCCATCACGATCCCGGACTCGGTGCGGCCAGTGACCTCAAGCTCCTCCGGGATGGTCTCGGGTAGCACGGTCAGCGAGTGATACCGAGTGGCCACGAAGGGCTGCGGCAGCCCAGCCAGCACAGCGACGCTGTTATGGTGCACCACAGAGGTCTTGCCGTGCAGCAGCTCCGGAGCCCGTGCCACCGTGGCTCCCCAGACCGCCCCGATCGCCTGGTGCCCCAGGCATACGCCCAGTACCGGACGGCTCCGCTGCGCACAGTCTCGGACGATGTCCATGCTCGCGCCGGCTCGTTCCGGGGTTCCCGGCCCGGGACTGATCAGAACCCCGTCTGCGGATTCGATGTCACCGGCCTCGAGCGCGTCGTTACGCCGCACCACACACTGGGCACCCAGCTGTGCCAGGTACTGCACGAGGTTGTAGACGAAGCTGTCATAGTTGTCGATCACGAGGATGCGCACGTCGGCCAGCTTAGGCTGGCCGACGTGGTGGGCGGAGGCGGCGGGTTACGCGCTCAGCCCGTTGTCACCTCGTTGAACGGCAGCCGGGGTTCCAGCCAGGGGAACACCACCAGGAACAGCAACGTGACCACCGCGGCGACGAGCATCAGCGCCTGCAGCACGCGCACCGCGCGCGATCCGGGCAGGTGCCGCCAGATCCAGCTGTACATGGGGCCTCCTCACGCGCTAGCGGTCAGCTCGGCGGGCCGTTGACCCGCGACCTTCGGGTACTGAGCGACCAGGATGCCGTGAATGATGAGCCGCTGCCGGTTGGAGAACTGCGGATGACATGTGGTCAGCGTGATCAGCTCGATGTCTCGTTTGCCGGGCTGGCCGGGCTGGCCGGGCTGGCCGGGCACCGGATCGATCACCTCGGTCTGGGAGGGCAGCACGATCGCCTTACCCACCACGTCCGCGTAGCGACCGGTCAGCGGATCGACGTCTTGGCACTGCGGCTGGGTGGCCTTTCCGGTTGCCCAGCCAGCGGACTCCCCCCGCAGCGGCAGAACCCGGTAGACGAACCAGCGGTCTACCGTCTCCACCACGATGGCGTCGCAGGACGACAGTAGATCCAGCGAGTTGAAGGGTGAGCCCTTGCCGACCCGGTGCCCGGCCACCGCGAAATTGCCTGGCTGACCGGGTAAAGCGGTGCCCTGGTAATGGCCCGGCCCGGCCTCTAGAGTGTCCGGCTCAGTGCCCTCCAGCACGGTGAAGACGAAGTCGGAGCCGAACGAGGGGATGTAGACCTTGGCTATACCCGCGCCCTCGATCGGACGGTCCACGACGCTCCGAGGGTTACGCCAGGTGTCATCGAGCTGGGCGGTGGCCTCGCGCTGCTTTGCAGCGGAGGACCAGTCGGTGACATAGGCCTCGTAGAACACGAACAGCAGCACCACCAGGCCTAGTGTCAGGAGCAGCTCGCCTACCCCGCGGATCGCCGTCCGTGTAGTGTCCCCGCGCCGACGGGGTGGTAGTGAGCCCCGCACTGGGGACAGCACATGAGCCACAAAACCTCCTCAGGCCATACGCGCGCCGACATCAGCACCGAGACCGTAGTGGGTGCCCACACCGCGGAGTGGCCCGGCCCATGGGCTTACGCGCTGCGTAGTCCGCACCGACGTAGTCCACACCGACGCCGAAGTGCCGGTTGCCGAAGTGCCGGTTCAGAGCTGGATTACGTTAACGTGTCCGCAGCGCCCCACTCGGTGGCCGCCCAGTGTGCCCCCGACGTGGGGCACCTGATCGGGCGACCCGCACGCGAACTGAGGACGAGCATGCCGAAGTCGAAGGTCCGGAAGAAGTCGATCTACAGCTCACCGACCGATCAGGGCACCCCGGTAAAGGTCCGCGTCGCCGGCCCCTCGCACCCGGTCTACGTCGCCGTCATGCTGGGTTTGATGCTCCTCGGATTGTTGTGGCTGGTGGTCAACTATCTCGCCGTCGACAAGATTCCCCTGCTGAGTGAGCTCGGCAACTGGAACTTCCTGATCGGCTTCGCGCTGATGATCACCGGACTGTTGATGACCATGCGCTGGCGCTGACCTGCCTGGTAGCCACGGGCCACGCAACGCGCTCCCGGCCGTGTCGGGAGCTTCTGCGCGAGCTCAGTTGGTTTTGTGGTGCTCACTCAGCGTCATCGAACGACACGACTGCCATTCATCCCCACTGTGGACAACTTCTGTGGAGAAGTGGCTTGAGCTCACGCGCGGCACGTCTCCCGCGAGGGCCACCGCTACGGCGTACTCGGCGCGGCGGCTGGTCAGGATGAGCCCACCATTTGCCGGGAACGCGGCGTCGTTGAGCGCGGTGATGATGCCCGGTCGCAGAGTGGCGGGGACTTTGTCGAGCCCGTCGAGGATCGGCAAAATCTTGCCGCGCTCAATCAGCGCGCGGGCGGTATCGACCCCGAAGCCATGCAGCGCCGGATAGTCACGGTCCAGCCGGCCGGTGAGCCAGTCCTGCAGCCGCGGCTGTTCCTGCAGGTCCCAGCCGACCAGGGAGAACAACACAGGGGACCGGTTCGCCGGGCCGGGGGCGGTCGAGCAGTTCCAGCAGGAGCTGCAGCCAGTGTCCCGGACGTGGTCGCGGATAGCCGCCACCGGACCGGCATCGGCTCCGGATCCCTCAGCGACCGCGCCCTCACCTCCTGTGCCCACTGCTCGGCTATCACCTCGGCCAACGTGGTCATGGCCTTCCCGACCTGCTCGGCGGTGGGCGTCGGCGCGGGGCGTCGGCGGCGCCCGCACTCGACCAGCTGCGCGCAGGCGAGGGCGGGCCAGCATCGGCACCGCCTCCCATCACAGCCCCGATACACGGACGAGGCGAACACGCGGATGACCTCTTCAGACAGGGTGTCATGTCCGGGGGCGGGTGTGATCGGACGGCACGGGGTTGCGATCAGCGATCGCGGTCCCGCTTCATTCCACTGTGGATAGTCCCTGTGGAGAACTGGGTCTGGGATCCGGATCGTTGGACGGGTAGACGGGTAGCACAGCCGTACATAGCGTGCACAGGGTACGGACACGCGGGTGGGCTTAACCCAACTGGAGGTTCCGGGCGAGCACCCCGACCGCGATCGCTGCCAGCAGGGCGATCACTGTCACCGCCTGGACCGTCACCCGCCGATCCCTCGGGGCGTAGACCAACCCAGCCGTCACTGCCGCACCGAACACCAGCCCGCCGAGATGACCGAGAAGCGAGATCTCCGGTACCACGAAGCTGACGACCACAGTCAGCAGGATGACAGCCTGCACGGGACGCGGGCTGCGGCGCATCCGCAGCAGCACTACTACCAGCCCGCCCATCAGGCCGAGCACGGCGCCGGAGGCGCCTACAGTCAGCGAATTCTCGTCGGCGAACAGGAAGACCGCCAGGGATCCGCCCAGCAGCGAGACCAGGTAAACCAACAATAAACGGGTCTGGCCCAGTACCTGCTCGAGATCCCGGCCGATCACCCATACGGTGATCATGTTGAACACCAGATGGGCGGGTCCCAAGCCTAGGAAATCCGAGGAGTGCAGAAAGCCTGAGGTGAACAGTCGCCACCACTCACCCTCGGCCACCACCGTCGGCCACAGCCCCCACTGCAGGAACAGCGGTGTGTAGGCGTCCTCGGCCAAGCTGCGGGCCTGCATCACGGTGACTACGAAGATCACGACGTTGATTGCGATCAGCGCCGGGATCACCACGGAGCGACCGGTCAGCTCCGCTCCGGCGACGGTGGTGGCGCGTCGTTGCGAGCGGGCGCCCTGGGCGACGCAGTCCACACATTGGTAACCGATCGACGCCTCGCGTAGGCAGGTCGGGCAGGCGGGACGGTCACAGCGTGTGCAGCGCACCCTGGTTTCGCGGCCCGGGTGCCGAACGCACACCGGAGTGGTTACCACGCCGCCTCCGCGGGAGGAAGTGCGTCGGCGGTCACCATTGGGTCACACCCTGGCCGGCTCGACCGTCACTCGCTCGACGACGATGTTGTTCACCGGACGGTCCTCACGGGTCTGGGTGCGGGCGATCGCATCGACCACCATGCGGGAATCCTGATCGGCCACCTCGCCGAAGATGGTGTGCTTGCGGTTCAGGTGTGTCGGGATGCCCACCGTGATGAAGAACTGCGAGCCGTTGGTGTTCGGGCCCGCGTTGGCCATGGCCAGCAGGTAGGGCCGGTTGAACTGCAGCTCGGGGTGGGGCTCGTCGGCGAAGCGGTAGCCCGGCCCGCCCCGGCCGGTGCCGGTCGGATCGCCACCCTGGATCATGAAACCCTCGATCACGCGATGGAAGAGGGAACCGTCATAGAACGGCCCGGACAGCTCCCCTTTGGCGTTGCGCTGGGAATAGTCCTTGCTGCCCTCGGCAAGGCCCACGAAGTTCGACACTGTCTTCGGGGCGTGCAGCGGGAAGAGGGTGAGCCTGATGTCGCCCTCACTGGTGTGCAGGATGGCCTGCGTCTCGTTTGTCTTGACCTCAGTCACCAGCCTATCCTGCCATCACCTACGTCGGATCGACGCGACGGGGAGCGCACCAGCTGGCAAGCATCGACTGACCGCTACCGGCAGCTAGCGACCGAATCAGTCAGAGATCCAGGGCAGCGATCACCTGCCCGGCGATCCGACGGGCGCTGATCGTCTGCCGCTGGTTGGTGGTGACCACGACCGCGGTGCCCTGCCGGGCCACCGCGAACACCGCTCCGTCGGCGGTCGGCTGCGACCCTCCCGACCATCCGTCGGCGAGCTCGGCCGGGTCGGACGTGGCCACCGGGGCAGCGGCGTCAACCGTTGCCCGCGCCACTTCGGGCGTGGCCACCACGATCCAGGTACGCAGCTGCACTGCGCCGTCGCCACGAAGGAAGAAACAGGCCGGGTGCGGCCGGTCTGCTGAGACCTGCACTGCGCCGACCCGTTCCCCGTTGACCGCTTCCACCGTGGCCGCGGGTAGATAGCGGCATGGCTCATCGGCGACCGGCTGCGGTTCCGGCGGGGCCACTACTGGCAGCGTCGTTGCAGGTGGGCCCGTGTGCAGTGGCTGAACCAGAGAGGGCGGGGCGCTGACGACGCCACAGGATCCCATGGTGGCGGCGGCGAACAGTCCACCCGCAACGGTGGCCACGACGGGTCTGAAGGGGCGCACAAGGGACATGTCGCCGAGCAGTGAACCACAACCGGGATGGTGCACTCAGCCCGGGTGCTCATCCTCCTCTTGGGGATCGGCGAACCGCACGTTCTCTGCGCGGATTACTACGCAGCGCAACATCGATGGCCACTCACGGGCAGATGATGGGCCGGTGCTCGCTCGATGGCGGTAGCTGAAGCCACTATCCGTACGCCTAACAGAGGAACCGGTCGAGGGAAAGATCACGTTCGGGGAATAGTCGGGGTGCCGGACGTATCTGCTCCGACTCTCGCATCGTTGAGCCGGTACCTGGACGCCCAGAGGTCGACGACCGCCAGTCGCATCGGAGCGTCGAACGCCAGGTACGAGGGATCCACGGCCATTAACACGGTAGGCCGTACCGCCCTCTCGCGGAGAGATCTCGACCGAGGAGGAACACCGGAACATGACGTCACGCACGCCCAGGAGGCATCGCCGCCTGGCTCTAATGGCCGCCGGGACGGCAGCCGCGATGGTTCTGCTGCCGGGTGCTGCCTCGGCGCAGGCGGTCTACACCCTGCAGCAGTTCGCCGGCGCACCCGGCGACCCGACGGTGCCCGGCGTGCCCAGCGACGCTCCCGCCGCCCCCACTGTGCCCACCGCCCCAGAGCTTGGCCAGCTTCCCGGCGCACCCGGGCTTGAGATCCCCAAGCTCGGTGATGTCGGCGGTCCGAAGCCGACCGGGTCAGACGACGATGTGGTGCATCGTGATGACACCGAGGACAGCGACCATCTTGATGACCCCGAGCCTCCTGACCACGCGTCGGGTGCCGTGGCCGATCTGGAGCTGTCCGAGGAGGAGATCCTCGAGATCACCAAGTACGACGCCACGATCGAGGAGGACGGAGAGTCGCACGCCGACTCCACTGTCCTTGGCCTAGGCGGCGAGCAGATCGTCGGCTCCGAAGCGCACTCGAAAGATAACAACAAGGACGAGGACGGTGACAACCTGACCTCCGGAGTCTGCGAGGGTCTCGGTGGTGTGATCTGTCTGAGCCTGCTGTACCACGACGTTGTCGCCGAGGAAGACCACGACTCGTCACTGGCAGCCGCTCGTGGTGGTGTCCTGGCCCTGTGCCTGGGTGGCGACGACGACGAGGATGTGACCGCTACCTACGAGTGCGATGGCCTGCTGTCCCTGGGTGTCGCCGAGGGTCTTGGCGTTGTCGAGCGGGACAACAAGCACGGCCACACCAAGGCAGAGTCCGCCAATGAGCTACTCAACCTCTGCATTGGTAAGCGTGAGAGTTTGACCGAGTCCTGTGACGGTCTGGGTCTGCAGGCCGTGCACTCCGACTCCGATTCGGAGTCGAAGAAACCGGATACCAGGCGCGGCTCGTATCTGCTCGGCATTGACAGTGACGGCGAGTCCTCCTTCCTGCTCGATGAGCCGGAGGCCATCACGCTGCTCGATGACTGTGGCGACTCGGCGATCCTGTGCCTGTTCCTCAACCAGGGCAAGTCGGTCATCTTCAAGAACCCCCAGGGTGCCGGTAGCGTGCAGGAGATGCTGCGCCTCGACGTGCTGGACCGGACCCTCTTGGTGGTGCTGGGCCAGGCCGAGACTCTCGCGCACGAGGCCAAGGGCCGCGATCGTCACGAGAAGCCAGAGTGCAGTGACGGGATCGACAACGATGGCGATCATCGCACCGACTTCCCGGATGACAAGGGTTGTGAATCTCCAGAGGACGATTCCGAGTTCGACGACAAGGGTGATCACGGTGACAACGGTGGCGGCGACAAGGGCGAGGGCGGTCTTGCTGAGACCGGTGCCGACGTCATGCCGTTGCTGGCCGGTGGTTTCCTGCTCACCGGTATGGGCGCGCTGACCGTGGCGGCTACCCGCCGTCGGGTTGGCAAGCACAATATCTAGAGCACACTCGGCGGGGGTCGGCGATCAGTTCGCCGGCCCCCGCTGGCATGTCCGCCAACGATCCCCTCTACGATCGGCGCCCTTATGAATACTTTGATCTCCCGGCTGCGAAGTCGGCCGATCGTCGCTCTCATCGGCGTGGTGGCGCTGATGCTGGCTGGCGGGTTCGGGGTGACCGCCTTGATGGTGAAAAGTAGTGACCCGGTCGGCACCAGGGAGGTGGTCAACACCGCTGGTGGGTACCGCTTCGAGGCTCCGGAGGGATGGTCGACCACGCAGGCGGATCGCACCACCACGGTGACCAGCCCGGACAACGCGACTGTGATCACCCTCGGCCTTAGCCGTCCCGGCTCGCTGCCGGTGGCCAGCACGTTGTTCTTCCAGGAGGTCGCCAGCAAGTACCGCGACGTCAAGCTGATCCCGCCGCAAGCCAAGGATGTGGGGCCGCGGTCGGCCTTGGTCTACGGCGGGAACGGGACCAACGCCAAGAATGTTCGAGTCCGCTTTCTGGCGATCACCATCAAGAACGACCCCACCAACTTTGGCATCACCGTGTTCACCGCAGCTGATTCAGATCCGAAGGCCGTGGTTCCGCAAGCCAATCGGGTGGTGGACACCTTCCGCGTGCTGCCGCAGGGCTGATCAGGTGGAACGATCGCCGAGTTCACCCTCGTCTGCTTCGAGTTCTGGCCGGGGCCTCGACGTCCACGGCGTGGCGCTCCACTCGGCCAGCCATACGTCGGTGCTGATCGCCGGAAGCAGGAGGCTCCACGCCTCATCGACTCGTAGCCATAGATCATGGCGGTCGCCCAAGGCCTCGCAGATCTGGCGGTGTCCGGCCAGCAGTGCAACGAGCTGCCGAGCCACCAGTGGGGGTTCGATCTCCTCGCGCAACAGGCCGACCCGCGCCGCCTGGGTCAACAATACGAGGGCGTCGCGTTCGCCGAAGATGTAATGTCCGCCCGCGTCTTCGGGCCGCATCGGCAGTTCATTGAGCAGCCGAGTGCCGCCCCGTGCGATGGGACTGTCGATCAGCCGAGCGATCACTTCATCGACCAGAGCCAACAGCGCTGAGAGCGGGTCGAGCCCGCGGTCACTGACCTGCATGCGCAGCTTTTCCCAGCGCTGCACCATCTCGGCGATGACTGCTCGCGCCAAGGCCTCCTTGGAGGGGAAGTGGAAGTACAAGGCTCCCTTGGTCCCACCGCTGTCTGCCAGCACCCTGTCCAATGAGGTGGCGTGGTAGCCGGTCCGAGCGAAGTGCTCGGCGGCGGCGGTCAGGATCGCCAGCCGGGTAGCCCGGGCTCGCGGTTGCAGCTTAGCCCGGCCTGCGGACGCGTCGCTGTCGGCGGCTCCGGGCTTTCGAGGCGCGGTGCTGGACATGACGATTTGAAGCTACCCGCCTCGCGCCAGCAGGTCAGCACTAGTTGGGGTGGCGGTTCAAACACACCCGCTGGTATGTTTCGCCGGTGGTCTCGCCACCGTGATGAGCGCTACCCGGTGGGCGCTGGCTTGTGTGGGGGTCCCGCGGGGGGTGTGGTCGCCCGGGGCGGTAGGACGAC
>JBOHHF010000124.1:0-16850 GCA_050700495.1 Pseudonocardiaceae bacterium | reverse complement strand
GCTGGCGCCACCGGCGCCGCTGGCGGGGCCAAGGCCGGAACCATGCCGCCAGCGATATCCCTGGCGGGGGCCACAAGTGGCGTAATCACTCCCTCAACAGGCGCGGTGGCCGGCGTGAGCGCCTCGGCCGTGATCGCGCACGCCGGGGCCACCGGCCCGACCATCTCGCGCAAGGCCGGAGTCGCGTCAAGGGTGCTCGACCCGCTGGGGGGTACCTGACCGACGTCGACCACCGGCAGGCCGGCCGTCCGCACACCTACTCGCTGCCCTGAGTTACCACGCACGGTGCTCCCACAGCTGCCCACGAGCATGGGCAACGGCGCTGCCGCCTGGGTCGCAACGGTGGAAACGGTGGAGGGTTCAGCGAGAGCCGCGAAGCCCCCTCCGAACGCACTCGCAGCGCAAAGTAACGTGGCCGCTCCCGCAACCGTAGTCACCCTCGCCCGTGTACCCATAGGTTCCTCCGTGTCGCTCAGTATGTCGCTCAGTACCCGGTTGTGCCCTCAGAGTAACGACCCTAGAGCCTGTTTGTAACGGTGACCAGCATTGATCGGCAGTGTCAGCAGATCGAGGTGACGCTGTGTACTCACCGTATTCACCTTGCGGGTGCGCCGATCGGCCACTGACGGGCCGGTCTAGGCTGCCGTCATGCGTATCGGCGCCCACGTCAGCGATGACGACCCGGTCAAGGACGCTACCGAGCGCAACGCAGCGGCGGTGCAATTCTTTCTCGCAGATCCGCAGAGCTGGACGGCGCCTCCGACCCATCCCCAGGCCGACCGCTTACGCACTGCGGACCTAGAGATTTACGTGCACTCACCGTACGTGATCAACCTGGCGTCACTGAACAACCGCATCCGCATTCCGTCGCGCAAACTGGTTGCCCAGCACGCGACCGCGGCTGCCACGATCGGGGCACACGGTCTAGTGGTACACGGTGGTCACGTCACTAAGGGTGAGGATCCTGCCCAAGGTGTCGAGAACTGGCGCAAAATGTTTGCCAGGCAATCGGCCGATGGGGGGTTCGGCACTCGGATTCTGGTGGAGAACACCGCGGGCGGAGACAATGCGATGGCACGGCGGTTCGATTCGTTGGCCCGGTTGTGGGACGCGATCGGTGACTATGATGTGGGCTTCTGCCTGGACACCTGCCATGCGTTCGCCGCGGGAGAAGACCTGGCCGACGTCGTCGATCGGGTCAAGGCCATCACCGGCCGGATCGACCTCGTGCACTGCAACAATTCACGCGACGAGTTCGGCTCGGCTCGGGACCGCCACGCCCCGCTGCGCCAGGGCACCATCGAGGCCGACCAGCTGGTGGCCGTCTGCGCTGCGGCCGACGCCACCGTAGTCCTGGAAACCGACCCCGCCACTCAAACCGAAGACATCGCCTGGCTCCGCGAGCAGCTGGGCACCTAGCCCGGCCCTCATTACTGCAGTCTGATTGCCGGCTCAGCCGGCGGTGTTCTGGCCCCAGATTGCAGGTTGCGGCGGGTGCCGGGCGGCAGCAGCGGGCGGGCGTCGGGGGCGTCGGTGAGGACGCCGGCGTGGGGGTCGTCGTCGGTGACGCGAACCGGGTCGTGGTCGGGGCGCCAGATGTGCCGCAGCACCAGCGCCATCAGCAGCAGCACCGCGGCGTCGCGCAGCAACACCGCGCTGAGGAAGGGCTCGATGGGCAGGCCCTTGCGGTCCACGCCGAGGTAATAGGCCATCCGCGGGACCCAGACCAGCGCGTCGATCACCATCCAGGCCAGCACCGGCTTCCATTGGGGAATCGCCAGCACCGCGAGTGGAACCAACCACAACGAGTACTGCGGGCCCCACACCTTGTTGACGAGCAAGAACGCGCACACCATTAAGAAACACAGCTGGGCCAGCCGCGGGCGGCGCGGCGCCGCCAGCGCCACCCAGCCGATCCCCACGCAGGCCAGCGCGAACAGCGATGCGCTGACCAGGTTGAGCATGACAGGGGCCTGATCGGGTGCGAGCACGCCGTCGAAACCAGGCCACCCGGTGAAGGTGGACACCACTGTGTACAGCGAGTCCGGATCGGCTCCGCGCCGGGCACCGACCCGGAAGAACTCTGCCCATCCGACCGGGAACAGCACCGCCACCGGCAGGTTGACCGCTACCCAAGCCAGCACCGCCGCAACGGTCGCCTGCAGCCCGGCGCGCAGCCGGCCGGCCCGCAGGCACAGCAGCAGGATCGGGACCAGGAGCAACAGCGGGTAGAGCTTGGCAGCCCCACCCAGGCCGAGCAGCACACCTGCGAGTACCGGGCGCCGCCGGGCCCAGGCCAGCAGGCCGGTCGTGGCCAGCGCGGTGGCCAGCGCGTCGAAGTTGGTGAACGCGTGCACCACCACCAGGGGTGACAGCGCGGCCAGCGCGGCATCCCACGGTCGTCGACGGGACAGCGCCACCAGCGCCCACACCGTCACCAACCACGCCGCGGCCAGGAACACCGCGCTGATGTCGAAGTGCACGACGGCCGGCACCGACCCGGGAAGCCAACCTCGATCCGCGACCGCGACCCAGGCCTGGGCGAGCTTGGCGACGGCCCACTGGTACATACCGGTGATCACCGGGTACTCCATGTACCGCACCTGCTCATCGGGCTCACCCTGATGCTCGATCCACGAGGTGGCGTACGGCAGGCCCGCCAGCCCGGGCCGGTCCAGCCGCTGCGTGGTATAAAGCGGAACGGTGTCCGAGTAGCACATTGCCAGGTATTGCCGGCCGTCACGCCAGTCCAGCTGCGGCACGCCGGCGCTGTCGGGGTAGGTCTGCAGGCACGGCACCTTGGCCAGCCAGCCGAGCGCCAAGGTGATCGTCGCGAGCAGCAACACCACTCGCAGCGGGGTCCAGAACCAGTGCCGGCCGAGCACAGCATGCCGACCCAGCGGGCCGCCCACAATCCGGCTGGCCAGCCGTGGCACCGGGTCGGTCCAGCTGGGCACCACCCGCTGCGACGGCGTCAGGGAACGCCCGTCGATCCGCACGGCGGCGATGCTAAGAAACCGCGGTCAACGCCGCTCACCGTCTCCTTCCCGGTCTCTTTCCGAGGAGGAGCCTTCCGAGGAAGAACCTTCCGAGGAGTCTTCCGAGGAGGAGTCGTCACAGCCGAACGGGAAGCAGTTTCTCGAGGACCGCTCGGTCGGCTCCTCCTCAGACTCGATCGGGGTGGGGGAGGAAGAGTCGAAGTCCGGTTCGGGCCTGGTGGATGGCCGGGTCCGCGCCGGCTCGCGCTTGGCCGACTTCGGCGGAGCGGCCTGCGCGGGGGGCGGCGTGGCCGGACCGATCAGGGTGAACTCGGGGAAGATCTCCATCGGAGTGCCCGTGAGGTAGGAATTCATGAACCGCTTCCAGATCGCTCCCGGCAAGCCCCGCCCGAAGATGTCGCTGCCGTTCGCATTCTTGATCGACGAGTTGGCCGGATCGCCCAGCCACACCGCGGTGGAGATCGAGGGGGTGTAGCCGACGGTCCAGGCGGCGGAGTTGGTGCCGGTGTCGCCCCGCTGGTGGGTACCGGTCTTGGCGGCAACCTGACGGCCACCCTCCAGCGGGATCTGTGAGCTGCGCGCGACGTCGGTCAACGTCGCGGTGAGGTTGCGAGCCAGCCGCGAGTTGCGCTCGAGGTTCGTCGGATCGAAGGCCTGCCTCGGCTCGTCGATGTGCGAGTAATCGACTTCGCCGCGGGCGGTGACGTACTCGCGGACGAAGAACGGATCGTGCCGCATCCCGTCAGCGGCGAACGTCGCGTAGGCGCTGGCCATGTCGATCGTGTGCACCGGGTACTGGCCCAGCGTGATACCCACCGCTGGTTGCCCGCTGTCCAGCTCCGCCATCGCGCGCTTGCCGTTGACCTGCTCCGGGATGCCGGCAGCAACCGCGGCATCGCGGATCGCCTGCGGTCCCACTTGTTCGGCCAGCCGCACGAAGGTCGTATTGACCGACTGCGTCATCGCCTCCTGCAAGGTCAACCTGGAGTAGTCGCGACTCTCCGAGTTGGCGTACGGCCTACCGTCGATGACCAGCGGGGAGTTGCCATCGTAGATCGAGTTCAGGCCGATGTCCTGCTTGAGTGCGGCCAGCATGGTGAACGGTTTGAAAGCCGAGCCGGGGTTCCACGCCGGCCCGCCGGCCAGGTCGAAGCCTTCGCCTTCCTGACCGCCGTAGTAAGCGGTCACCCCCCCGCTTCGCGGATCGATGGCGACCAACGAGGAGTGCAGGTTCCTCGGCTGCCCGCTCAGCTCGGCGAGTATCGCGTCCCGGGCCAGGCGCTGCGCCCGGGCATCGATGGTGGTGCTGATCCGTCCACCGTCGACGGCCAGCTGCTCCCGATTGATGCCGTGCTTCTCCAACTCTTCCAGCACCCGGTCGACGATGTGCGCCCGGTCGTCGGTCGGCGAACCCGGGACCTGTCCCGGCGCGATGGTCGCCGGGTACTGCGCCGTAGCCCGCTCCGCTGGGGACAACCAGCTCTGGGCGACCATGCCGTCCAGCACGAAGTTCCATCGGGACTCCGCCTGCTCCAGATTCTTGGCCGGGTCCAATCGGGAGGGAGACCGGATCGCGCCGGCCAGCACCGCCGCCTCGAGGGGAGACAGGCTCTGCACGTTCTTGCCGAAGTACGCCTGGCTGGCGGCCTGGATGCCATAGGCCCCGCGACCGAAGTAGATCGTGTTGAGGTAGTCCTCCAGGATCCGCTCCTTGGAGTTCTGCTTGGTGATCTTCGCCGCGACGACCACCTCGTGGAACTTCCGGAACATGCTGTACTCGTCCTGGCCGGTGGCGACCTTGACGTACTGCTGGGTGATCGTGGACCCGCCGCCGGTGCCGCCGGTGAGCTGTTTCCACGCCGCCCGCCCGATGCCCACGACGTCGAATCCGGGGTTGGACCGGAAGCTTCGGTCCTCAGCGGCCAGCACGGCGTTCTGCACGTGCGCCGGAACCTCGTCGAGGCTGACCGCGATTCGGTTGCCCTGCTCGGGCACGTAGCGCCCGAGTTCGGTGGTCCCGTCGCTGGCCATGATCATGGTGACCTGCTTGTTCTGCGCCGCCAGCGCCGCAGCGGACGGCACGGTGAAGAACAGCCAGCCGGCAAAGAACACCAGCACCGGCGTCAGGACCGCGAGCAGCAGCCCCACAAGAACGATCTTGCGCATCCAGCGTCTGCGAGACTTGCCGCCGGTGGGGGGGACGCCTCCCCCGTCATATCGATCGTCGCTGTCAGCGGGTCGCGAGGCGGCGTGGGTGAGTAGCTCGGGCTCCTGCCGGGGTGGCGGAGCTGACGGCCCGCCCACCCGCCCACCCTGTTGTGGTCGGAGCTGATGTTGTCGGGACTGACCATCCTGTGGTTGCCGGAAGGGCCGACCTCGGGTGAACCGCTCAGGTGGACAGTTCTCACTCGGGTTCCACGAGTGCCGACCGCTGTCTTCTCGCTGGTCGCTCACGCGTTTGGCCTCCCAGACCGGTACTCGGGCCGCGAAGAGGTTCGACGATTGGGTATGCCGCCCGGACGGCGGCGCAGCTCACTCCGCCGCGGTCCTCCTGCGGGACCGCCGGCTACCCACACCCCTCGTTCCCAGGACGTATGACTGCACGAGGTGGTTCCAGCTGCACGTCCGGCAAACCTCGACAACGTACACGCTGAATTCCTCGAACAGTGCCGCCATCCGGTTGAGCTCATCAAGGGCCCGGGCGGAGCCTGCGGCATGCTTGAGTTCGTCACCGTACACCCACGAGACCAGCGTCAGCGGCTCCTTGCGGCATACCGGGCAGGTGACCGAGCTGGGCTCGCCGTGGAACTTGGCCGCTCGCAGCAGGTACGGGGTCGCATCGCAGACGTCCATGACCCCCGCCCGACCGGCGTAGACCTCCGCGAGCAGCGCACGCCGCTGCAACGCATAGTCCACCACCTGCCGTTGGGTCCGCACGCCAGACAGCCTACGCAACCATTTCGTGATCATCGCTCGGGCGTTCGGGCGGATAGCCGGCCACGGATGCTGCCGAATGTATCGGCGCGATATAATCACTGGGTACATCGTGCCGGATATGCAGGCCCCCTGAGGAGGTGCCGCGTGCTGGAGCTCGCGGTGCTCGGGGTGCTCTACGACGATCCGATGCACGGCTACGAACTGCGTAAACGGCTCACCTGCCTGCTTGGGGCGTTTCGCGCCTGCTCCTTCGGCTCCTTATACCCAACATTGCGCCGGTTGCAGCATCGCGGCTTCATCGTCGAGGACAACGAGCGCCCGGAGGACTCACGGGACCTGCGCACCGGCCGGGGCAAGGCCTGGACCCGCCGCGTCCGGCGGGTATACAAGCTCACCGCCGACGGCAAGGAGCGCTTCACCACCTTGCTGGCCGACGCCGGCCCACAGACCTGGGAGGACGGCTGCTTCGGAGTGCACCTGGCGTTCTTCTCGCGAACACCCGCCGAAGTCAGGATGCGCATCCTGGAGGGCAGGCGTCGTCGAGTCGAGGAACGTCGGGAGGGGTTGCGGGCCGCGCTGGCGCGGACCGGCAACCAGATCGACCGCTACACCCTCGAGCTGCACCGGATGGGGCTGGACACCAGTGAACGCGAGGTGCGCTGGCTCAACGAACTGATCGCCCACGAACAGGCGAACCCGGCACCATCACCCGCAACATCACAAGACGATAGAAAAGGGTCAGACCATGACTGAAGGCCGCGTCGAGCGTCACGCCGGTCCTGGTATCCGGGTCGCCATTGTGGGCGTGGGCAACTGCGCTGCCTCCCTGGTACAGGGCGTGCACTACTACCGCGACGCCGATCGCACCACCCGCGTGCCCGGCCTCATGCACGTGCAGTTCGGTGATTACCACGTCGGTGCCCTTCAGTTCGTCGCGGCGTTCGACGTCGACGCCAAGAAGGTGGGGCGCGACCTGTCCGAGGCCGTCGTGGCCAGCGAAAACAACACCATCTCAATCTGCGACGTGCCACCGCTGGGCGTCATCGTGCATCGTGGGCACACGATGGACGGTCTTGGCGAGTACTACCGGGACATCATCACCGAGTCCGACGAGAAACCGGTCGACGTGGTCGAGGTGCTGCGCGAGTCCGGCGCCGACGTGCTGGTGTCCTACCTTCCGGTCGGCTCGGAGGAGGCGGACCGCTTCTACGCCCAGTGCGCGCTGGACGCCAAACTCGCGTTCGTCAATGCGCTTCCGGTGTTCATCGCCTCCGATCCCGAGTGGGCGCAGAAATTCACGTCAGCCGGGGTGCCGATCATCGGTGACGACATCAAGTCCCAGGTCGGGGCCACCATCACACACCGGGTGCTGGCCAAGCTGTTCGAGGACCGTGGGGTGGAGCTGGTGCGTACCTACCAGCTCAACTTCGGCGGCAATATGGATTTCCTCAACATGCTGGAACGCAAGCGGCTGCAGTCCAAGAAGATCTCCAAGACGCAGTCGGTGACTTCCCAGGTGCCACATGAGATGGAGAAGGCGGCGGTCCACATCGGACCGTCGGACCACGTGCCGTGGCTGGACGACCGCAAGTGGGCCTATGTGCGGCTGGAGGGCCGGGCGTTCGGCGACGTGCCACTGAACATGGAATACAAGCTCGAGGTCTGGGATTCGCCCAACTCCGCCGGTGTGATCATCGACGCGATCCGCGCCGCGAAGATCGCGAAGGACCGGTGCATCGGCGGCCCGATCGTGTCTGCATCGTCGTACTTCATGAAGTCGCCGCCGGAGCAGTACTCCGACTCCGACGCCCATCAGGCCGTCGAGGCGTTCATCCGCGGTGAGCTGGACCGGTAAACCCGGCGACGTCGGTGAGGTGGGGCCTGGTGGCGAGCGATATGGAGACATATCGCGGTATTTGGGGTCCTGTTACGGCGATATGTCTCCATATCGGCCATAATGGGGCTTGTGGAGCTGACCCTGGCGGAGAGCGTGCTGTTGCTCGCACTGGACGAGGTGAAGGGGTCGGCGGGCTCCACTCCTCTCGATCCAGGCCTGGCCGGTGCGCTGCTGGTGGATCTCGGCAGGCTCGGAGCGCTGCAACCGGTGGGCAAGGCGCTGCACCCGGTCCAGGGAGTCGAGATCGGGCACCCGGTACTTGCCCGGGCTGCGACGGCCATCGCGGCGTCGAGCAAGCCCCGGACTGCCAAAGCGTGGGTCGGACGGCTACCTCGTGAGCTCAAACCCCTGACCGGGACGGTGGCCCGCCCACTGGTCGAACGCGGGGTCCTCGCCGAGCGGCGGGTCACGGTGCTCGGCCTGTTCGCGAGTACCCGTTTCCCCGAAGCGGACCCCGGCCCGGAGCGGATGCTGCGCTCCCGGCTGCGAGACGTGTTGCTCGACGGGCGGACGCCGCAGGAGCAGGACGCACTTCTGCTCGGCCTGCTGGTACCGCTGGGACTGGTGGATCGGCTCGTGGAACGGCGCCAACGCCGGGAGGCGCGCAAGCGCGCTAAGGAGATCGCCGCGCAGGGGATCGCCGGCCGCGCGGTGTCCGACGTGGTGCGCGACATCCAGTCGGCAGTGATGGTCGCAGTGATCGTTCCCACGGTCGGTGGTGACGGCGGCGGAGCCTGATCCGTGCACTCCCTCCCAGCTCATCGGTTCAACGGCAGGTGGGCTGGTAGTCCAGCTCGGTGAGCTGGACCCATTGCTCTCGGCTGACCGGCCGGATGATCTCGCAGATGCGGGTGGTAACTCGGTCTACGTCGAGGTCCCACAGCCGGACGGTGCGGTCGCCGCCGACGGTGGCGAGAAGGCCGTCAGGGTTGAACGCCGCTCCGTAGACGACGCCAACGTGCCCGGTCAGCGTGGCAATCAGCTGCTGGCTGGCCACGTTCCACAGTTTTGCCATTCCATCGCTGCTGGCGGTGACCAGAGTGTGACCGTCGCGGCTGAACGCCGCGGTGTGGATCCTTCCGACATGCCCGGTCAGCGTGGCGATGGATTGATGCTCGACCGGGTCACGTAACCGCGCGGTATCCCATAACCGCGCGGTGCCATCGTCTCCCACTGTGACCAGGATATGACCACTGGGACTGAACACCACTTTGTTGATGGCGCCGGCATGCTCGATCAACGTGGCGATGTGCTGGCGGTTGGCCACATCCCATAGCCGTACGGTGGCATCGTCACCGGCGATGACCAGACTGCGCCCATCAGGGCTGAACGCGACACTGCGGACGACACCACGATCGACGACATCGCGGCCGTCGAACGTGGCGATGGGTTGGTGGTCAGTGGCTCGGTAGTTAATAGGTTGATAGTGGTTATCCATATCCCATAGCCGCGCGACGCCATCGTCACCGGCGATGACCAGACTGCGCCCATCAGGGCTGAACGCGACACTGCGGACGACACCAGCGCGACCGTCGAACGTCGTGATGAGTTGGTGGTTAGCCACATCCCATAACCGCGCGATGCCATCGTCACCGGCAGTGACCAACGTGCGTCCGTCGGAGCTGAACGCCGCAGCGTAAACGCCACCGGTGTGACCGGTCAGAGTAACGATGCGGCGCCGGCTGGCTACCTCCCACAGCCGCACGCTGCCATCGTCGCCGGCGGTGATCAGAACGCGACCATCGGGGCTGAACACCACGTCATGACCGATGGCGGGTGGCAAGGGGTGGAGGATCGGGCCGCCCGTGTCCCACAGCCTCGCGATAGCGTCTTCACCAGCCGTGGCTACGGTACGGCCGTCTGGGCTGAACGCCACCCCGATGATGGAACTAGTGCCCGCGAGAATACCGACTTGCTGGCGAGTGACGACATCCCACAGCCGCGCGGTGCCGTCGCGGCTGCCGGTCACCAGGCTGTGCCCGTCGGGGCTGAACGCCGCGCTGTTGACGGGGCCGGTATGGCCGATCATCGTGGCGATCGGTTGGCGGCTGGCCACATCCCACAACTTCACCGTCTTGTCGTCACCGACTGTCATCAGAACGCGCCCATCGGGGCTGAACGCCGCAGTGTTGACGGGGCCGGTATGACCAGACAGCGTAGTGATGAGCTGGTGGTTAACCGCATCCCATAGTCGCGCGGTGCCATCGCGGCCAGCGGTGGCCAGGACCTGATTGTCTGGACTGAACTCCACGCCGTAGACGGGGATACCGTGACCGGGGAGGGTGACGATGTCGCGTCGGCGGTCTACATCCCATAGTCGCGTGGCGCCATCGTCGCCAACGGCGGCCAGAATGCGGCCATCGTGGCTGAACGTGACGGCATGAAGGTCCTGGCCGGGGTTGTCAGTGCGGAGAGTAGTGATCAGTTGGTGGCGGTCTACGTCCCATAACCGCACCGTGCCATCTTTGCCTGCGGTGGCCACGAAGCGGTCATCCGGGCTGAACTCCGCGTCGACGATGCTGTCGGCGCGACCCTCCAGCGGGGTGCGGGGCTGGTGGCTGGCGACATCCCAGAGCCGTACGGCGCTATCGTCGCCGGCAGTGGCCAGAGTGCTGCCATCGCGGCTGAATATGACGGAGTGGATAGTGCCGAAGTGGCCGGCCACTTGGCCATTCAGTACTTGGCCGGCTAAGTGGCCGGCCAAGTACTGGCTTTGCGCACTCAACAGCGCACCACGCGTCTCCGGCGCTGACGCCAGGTGAAACGCCTCCACGGCGAGCAACATCGCGGCATACGGTTGCGTGGCGGCCAGGGACCGGGAAGTGGCGGCGAGCTTGCTGGCGAGGGTCAGGTCACGCTGCGTGCGTTCGGTGTAGTACCGCTGGAAGCCGATACCCCCGACCAGCAGCACGACGACGGCCAGCAGCGCGCCCATCCCCAGGTAAAGGTGACGCCGTCCGGCCTGCTGCTCGTGCTTGTTCTTGTCAATGCTCTCGTTGAGGTAGGCTTCTTGCGAAGCGTTGAGCCTGGCCTTGCGCCCCGGGACAGTGGCCCAGTCCTGGTAGATGGCCAATCGGTGATTGGCTGCCAGCCTGGCAGAATTGTGCTCCGAGGCCTCCCAGGCCGCGGCGTCCTCACACAGCGACCGGTAGGTATGCAGCCCCACGTGATCGGCGCTGATCCAGCCGGCCAGCCGGGGCCAGACCCGCGGCAGATCCTTGTGGGTGATCTTCACATTCCCGACGCCGTTGTCGTCGTCGAAGGTGAGCAGTCTCGCCTTGCCGAAGGTTTCCAAGACCTTCTCAGCGGCGCCAGGCAGGGCCTGTAAGAGCCGAACGCGCGGGACCGGACGGCACACCTCGCCAGTCTGGGCGTCCACCTGTACCAGATACGGGAGTATCTGCTCCGCGATCTGCTGCTCGGGCACGCTCAGCCCGTCGTAGACCATTTCCGCGGTGGCGGCAAGCATCGAGGGGATGTCATCGGTGCGTTCATAATCGGCCACGGTCAGCATCCGGCCGCTGCGTTGCTTCCAGGTCGCTCGCAGCGCGTACGCCAGCAATGGCAAAGCGCCCGGGTGGTAGCCGGCCACCCCGGCGCCGGTGATCCCGAGATCGCTCAGCAGTCGATCGACCAGGCCGGGCGCAACCTCAAGGCCTTTGGCCTCAGCCGGCTTGGTGATGATCTCACGGAGCTGGTCACGGCTCATCGGCTTCAGGATCACCGAAACCAGCTCATCCGGGGCTGGCCACGCGGGCCGCAGCCGCTGCAGCACCGTATACGCCGCCTGGTACGAGCCGGAGAAATCCGCCCGCAGCCCGAGCACAACCAGCACCGCATCGTTCTGCGCCGCCGTACACAGCGCGGCGACGAGCGCCCGGCGCTCAGCATCCTCCTGGCCCATGGTCTTCTCGAACTGATCCACGATCAGCATGACCCGCGCCGGGCTGGACGTTGCCCCCTGCTTCCTCCTCCCCTGGGCGGCCACTTTCTCGGTGAGGAAATCGGTGAAACGCCGCGGATCAGCGGTGGCCGCAGTCACAGCTGCCGGGTCGGCCCCGGTCTGCTCGGCCACCTGCGTGGCAAAGTCCGCCAGCGGA
This sequence comes from Pseudonocardiaceae bacterium, assembly GCA_050700495.1. Lineage (GTDB taxonomy): Bacteria > Actinomycetota > Actinomycetes > Mycobacteriales > Pseudonocardiaceae. Next base: position 4,917 of record JBOHHF010000124.1, on the reverse strand, counting down.
TCAGCACCCAGGGTGATGAACAGCCTCGGCCAGGACTCTGAGCCGGGCCATTTCTCCCCACCAGCCAGGGCCGGGACCAGCCCAGCGACCAACAGCGAGGACGTACCCGCCCCCGACGGGGCGACTACCGTCAGGGGCCCACCCCCGGCCGGTAGCTCAGCAAGCTTGCGGATCAGATCATCGATGGCCTGGTCCCGGCCGAAAAACCACGCGGCCTGCTGTGGACCGAAGGCAACCAACCCCGGGTAGGGGCAGTCCTCGGCGCCCATCGGTTCAGGTCCCACGCCGTCCCCCAATGTCATCTCCCAGAGACTGGTTCTAGCGATCTTCCAAGCGTAGGGACTGGGCCATCACAGTGCCGCTACGGGTCCACAGCACGGACAGCGGACGCGGCGACCTCCGCTTCCACTACAATGGCCCCTCCACCCCGCCGGACGACACAGTACGGTAACGAACCGAACCCTCGAGGCGACACAGAGCTAAGAGGTGATACGAGCGCCCCATCAGGAGGTACCTGCTGCTGACCTAGACCGTTCCCCTTCGGCCCACCGCCCAGGACGGTATGCCGATCCTACGTGATGACCACATCCGGACACATCTGAATCAACGGAAGAAAAATTTCATGAATACGCGGCGCTCGATCGCATGTGGCACCCTCGCCGTGCTGCTTGTCGCCATGGTGATATCAATAGCAACCGCAAGGAATTTTTCTCTGATACCTACTGGTGAGCCTACACCGGCTCCTGCCACCACACCGGATGTAGCGTCGTACAGCGCACAAGCCCTCCAGACACCTTTCCATTATACCAGAATAGAAAGCCCAGGCGTCACCAGGATGGAAGACCTGGGCGTCGACTGCATCGGCAACGGCGCCAGCTGCGAGGGTTATCTCAACGGGTCAAGGGGAGAGGTTCGCGTTACCAATAATATCAACCCGCCTTATTACTGGCGCTTAAAACTCACCTGCGAGTTTGGTGGCAACAAATACAGTGATGAGAATCCACCATCAGCCGGCACTGTGCCATCAGAGCAGTATTGCGATTTCGGCGCCCCCGCGCGATACTGGAATGTACTCGTGGTTCATAAGCCTTAGTCGAGGTCTGCGCGTCTAGCAAATCCGGACGCCACGAACGGAAGAGCGGTCGTGACGGGGGACCAGCGGCGTCGGCGGAGTCCGCACCTGATCGTGTGCGGTGACAACTCGCTGGCTTACCGCATCGTCCAGAAGCTGGTCGAAGCCCTTGGTGACGAGGTCACGGTGATCCTGGAGTCCAAGAGACGGAACTACGGACCCCGGATCACGTCGGTACCACACGTACGTGTGATCGAGGCGCCGCAGTTGAGCGAAGACGCCTTCCGCGCGGCAGGAGTGACACAAGCCGGTTCGGTTGCATTGGTCAGCCAAGACGACGTCGGCAATATTCACGCCGCGCTGCTGGCTCAGGAGCTGAATAGTGATCTGCGGCTGGTGATCCGTTTCTTCGACGTGAACCGCCGTGCTGATATCCAGAAACTCTTTCCTGAGTGCGCAGTGCTGTCCGATGCTGACACGGCGGCCCCGTTTTTTGCGGTAGGGGCGCTGAGCGAACTGCCGCCCAGCTATGTACAGCTGAAAGACCGGACACTCTACGTCAGGCGACGTAACGAGGCTGCAGACCGTGTGATCTGCGGGCTAGCCAAAGACAGCGAGTCGGAACAACCCACACTGTTACCAACCGACCAGCACGAGACTGATCTTGTACTGGCCGAAGGTCACACCAGCCGACGACATAACTGGCTACGTACCTGGTGGCAACGTTTCACTGCGTTGTTCAACGCCAAGCTGGTCATCGCCACCCTTGGACTGTTCGCCCTTCTGGGGCTGGGTACGGTCCTGTTCGCCCGCGTGGGCGGCTTCTCGTTACCTGACGCGCTGTATTTCACTATCCTGGACGCCGCTGGGGCCGCCGAGCCTAACACCGAACTGAGCACCTTTAACAAGATCATTCAAGTGATGATCACGTTCGTCGGGATTTCCATCGTCCCGGCGGTCACCGCGACGGTGGTCGAGGCGGTCGTCAACTCCCGGCTGACGGCCGCGGGGCTGGGCAAACCCCGCCGCATCACCGACCATGTGGTGGTCGTCGGGCTGGGCAACGTCGGCACCCGCGTGGTGGCGCAGTTGCAAACCATGGGCGTTGACGTGGTGTGCGTGGACAGCGATGCGAATGCCCGCGGTGTGCCGCTCGCGAGGCAAAGCCGTACTCCGATCGTGATCGGTGACGCCAGCTTGGCGGAGACCCTGAAGGACGCGCGCGTCCACACCTGTCGGGCACTGGTCGCCGTGACCAGTAATGACGCCACCAACCTTACGGCCGCCCTGCAGGGCCGCGAGACGCGTCAGAAGCTCCGCGTGGTGCTGCGCCTGGTCGACAACGACCTAGCCAAACGCGTCGAGCGCGAGTTCGATATCGCAATCTCCCAAAGTGTGCCCGATCTCGCCGCGCCGACATTCGTCGCCGCGATGCTGCGCCTCGACGTCCTGCAGACCATCCCGGTCGGGCAACACAGGGTACTGCTGATCGCCGAGGTGCCCATCCAAGCGGGCTCCTCGCTGGACGGCGGGGCCGTCCGCAACGTCAACGAACCTGGCGAGGTGTCGGTGATCGCGGTCACACCCCACGCGACGGGCACCCTGACGCTTCCAGCGCTCCCAGGCGACCCCCTCGCCAGCGACGATAAATTGATCATCGTGGCTACCCGCGCTGGTCTCGGTAAGGTGCTGATCCGCAGCGGCGCGACGCAGCGGCGCGACGGAGCGTCGGCGTAGGCTGCCCGAGCCCGCACCACCGACACCCAACCTGTAGAACACCGGCTCCCTGGCCCGATGGGAAGGCCCCTGTTGACTACCCACGGGAATCCAACCCCACCCGCGAGTCGTCGCCAGCGTCAACGTGCCGGAGTTCCAGCGCAGACCGTCCGCGACGAACCGCACGATTCTTCTGACGTTCATCCATACGTCCACCATGGCCGTCGTGCACCGGTCTAGCGTCATCGCATTCGTTGGACGAACGCGCATGGAGACCCTGTAACGGCACGACCGGATGCCAACGCCCGAGTCGTTCCGCTCCCCTTCCATCCGCCCGGTCGCCAGGCTGTCACCTGCCAGTACCGGTGTGGCGATGCCTGCTCGCAGGAACCGCCCAACACCTCCGGCAACGAGTACTTCGGTGCTGTCGTGGCCCGGGTGGTGAGCCGTCGCGGGATGCTCAAAGCGCTCGCCGCCGCTGTCATCGTTCCGGCAAGTGGCGTTGCGCTGGCCGGTTGCGCCACTGCGCAGACGGCACCCCAGGGTGGCACCGGGCGGGCCTTGGACTTCCGACCGGTCGCACCGAACACCCTCGACGCCGTGGTGGTGCCCGAGGGCTACGAGCACGCCGTCGTGATCCGGTGGGGCGATCCGATCATTCCCGGCGCTCCGGAGTTCGATTTCGGCGCCCAGACACCACAGGCCCAAGCCGGCCAGTTCGGGTACAACTGCGACTTCGTCGCGTTGCTGCCAGTTTCCAACGATCGGCCCGACGATCGGGATCGGTCGCTGCTCGTGGTCAATCACGAGTACACCACCGAGTCGTTCATGTTCCTGAGCTATGACGAGGCACATCCCACCCGCGAGCAGGTGGAGACGGCGTGGGCGGCGCACGGTCTGAGCGTCGTGCTGGTCGCGCGCGACCCCGCCTCGGGCCGGCTCGCCCCGCTGCAGGACCCGGTGAACCGTCGGATCACCGCCACCACGCCGATGGAGCTCACCGGTCCCGCGGCCGGCAACCCCTTGGTACAGACCGCTGCCGACCCCGGCGGCCGGCTCGTGCTGGGCACCCTGAACAACTGCTCCGGTGGCGTCACCCCATGGGGCACGGTGCTGTCGGGCGAGGAGAACCTCAACATGTACTTCGGCAACGCCGATTCGGTCACCGATGCCAACGCGAAGGCCAAGCTGGCCCGCTACGGCGTCACCGGAGGCGCCTCGATGCGCCAGTGGGAGCGCTTCGACCCCCGCTTCGATGTCTCCCGCGAACCCCACGAGCCCAACCGGTTCGGCTGGATCGTCGAGCTCGACCCGTTCGATCCTGGCTTCGTCCCACGCAAGCGGACCGCCATGGGCCGGTTCAAACACGAGGCCGCCACCGTCCGGGTCACTCAGAACGGCACGGTGGCGTCCTATATGGGCGACGACGAACGCTTCGACTACCTGTACAAATTCGTGTCATCACGCACGATGCGTCAGGGCGAGCTGGCTCACAACCTGGGCATCCTCGACGAGGGCACCCTCTACGTCGCCCGGTTCACCGGTGACTCACCCGCAGAGATCGACGGTTCCGGGAAGCTGCCCGCAGGCGGCGAGTTCGGCGGGACCGGACAGTGGATCCCGCTGGCCCGGTCGAACGCCGACGGCACCGGCGAGTCCTTCGTGGCAGGCATGTCCGTGCCCGACGTCCTGGTGCACACCCGGCTGGCCGGCGACGCGGTCGGCGCCACCAAGATGGACCGGCCCGAAGACGTCGAGCCGCACCCGCGTACCGGCAAGGTGTACGCCTCGCTGACCAACAACAACAGGCGCGGGGTCCAGGCAGGCGCCGCGGCCGACGGGCCCAACCCGCGCAACGCCAACCGGCACGGGCACGTCCTGGAGCTGACCGAAAACGGCGACGACCCGGCCGCGACCATGTTCACGTGGACATTGCTGCTGGTCTGCGGCGACCCGGCCGACGCCTCGACCTACTTCGCCGGGTTTCCCAAGGACCAGGTCAGCCCGATCTCGTGTCCGGACAACCTCGCCTTCGATCCCACGGGCAACCTGTGGATCGCCACCGACGGCAACGCGCTGGGCTCCAACGATGGGCTGTTCGCGGTGCCGCTGGACGGCCCATCCCGCGG
>JBOHHF010000123.1:0-54347 GCA_050700495.1 Pseudonocardiaceae bacterium | reverse complement strand
TCCGTGGGCTACCCCGTCACCACCGAGGTACAGCTCACCCATGACGCCGACCGGCACCGGCCGCAGGTACCGGTCAAGGACATGCGCTTGGACGTTGCAGACGGGACGGCCGATCGGTGGTGATGCGAACTCACCACGTTCGGTGTTGCGCCAACCGGTGGTGTCGAACCAGGTGGCACAGACCGTGACCTCGGTCGGGCCGTAGGCGTTGACCAGCCTGAACGGCATATCTCCGGCGGGTAATCGGGTGAGCTGCTCCCCACCGACCACCAGGTGCCGGAGGCGGCCAGCTCCCATCAACGCCTCGTCGGCGATCAGCCGCTCACCGACGACGGTCGGGATGAAGCACCACCTGAGCCCTTCCTCAGCGACCCAGCGGCCGAGCGCCCGCGGGTCTCGCCGGGTAGCCGGCTCGGCGACACACAGGCATCGGCCGCGGCACAACGCCGACCAGACCTCCCATACGGAGGCGTCAAAACCGAGGTTGGCCACCTGACCGCAACGATCGCCTTCGGCTCCCCCAAACACGTGCTCGTGCCAGGAAACCAGATTGACCACATTCCGGTGGGTGAGGACGATCCCCTTGGGGCGGCCGGTGGAGCCGGAGGTGTAGACGCAGCACAGCGGGTCGTGGGGACTAGGGCCGTGCCAGGACGCACTCGGTGCTCCAGGCAGAACCGTCTCATCGGTCAGCACCCGCACCGCTGCGCTGTCGTCAACGACGGTCCGCAGGCGTCTCGATCCCACGTCCGGGTCCATGCTGATGTAGACTGCCCCGATCTTCGCCGCCGCGACGAAGTTGGTGACGGCCTGCACGCCGGGCGTGACGATGATGCAGAGCCGATCTCCCCGGCGTACCCCGAGCGCGACCAGGCGGGTGGCGAGATCCCACGCCCGGTCGTCCAGCTCGCGGTAGGACACCGTTTGGCCCCCGGCCCGGACCGCCGGAAGGTCGGGATGATGTGCGACCATCCGCTCGAACAGCTCGATCACTGTGGACTCGCCTGGTCGGTCCGAGCCGGTGCCGTTCCAGTCCAGGACGAGCTGACGGTGCTCCGCCTCGCTCACCAGAGGCAGTCGCCGCAGCGGTGTTCCGGCGTCGGATACCACCACGTCGAGGAGCGCGAGCAGATGCCCGGCGAGCCGGGTGATCGTGCTGGTGTCGAACAGGTCGGTGTTGTAGCAGAGATCGGCCACGAGAACGCCGGACCGTTCCTGGAACTCAAACGTCAGATCGAACTGGGCGGTCGGGTTGTCCAGTTCCACCTCCGCGACGCGCAGTCCGGGAAGTTCGACGGCCACCTCGGGAGTGTTATGCAACACGACCATCACCTGCACCAGCGGAGTGCTGCTGGTGTCCCGTTCCGGTCGGAGCGTCTCCACCACTTGCTCGAACGGCGCCTCCGCGTGCACGAACGCCTCGAGCACCGTCTCCCGGACCCGAGCCACAAAATCCGCAAAGGACAAATTTTCATCCACTTCGGATCGAAGGACGACGGTGTTCACAAAGAACCCGATGAGGTGTTCGAGCTCCGCCCGGTTGTGCCCGGCGACGACGGTGCCGACCGCGATGTCGTCCCGCCCGGAATACCGCGCGAGCACCACCTGGGTGGCGGCGACGAGAATCGTGAATAGTGTCGTGTCCTGCCGGTCACCGAATTCCCGCAACCGTGCGGTGAGCTCGGCCGGGACCATGAATTGCTCGTGCGCACCGGTGGAGGTCTTGACCACGGGGCGAGGACGGTCAGTCGGCAGCGCCAGCACCGGCACGCCGTCGAGGCGCCGCCGCCAGTAGGCAAGGCTCTCGTCAGCGGTACGGCCGACGAATCGGCGGCGTTGCCAGCTAGCGAAGTCGGCGTACTGCACCGGCAACGCCGGCAGGTGCGGGGTTGAACCCCTCAGAGCGGCGGTATAGCAGGCAGTCAACTCCCTGATGAACACCCCCATCGACCAGCCATCGCTGACGATGTGGTGCATTCCGAGGTGCAGCACGTGATCCTGCTGCGCCAACCGCAACAGCAATGCTCGCAGCACCGGGCCGCGACGCAGGTCGAACGGCCTGGTCGTCTGCGCCAGCAGCCGGTTATCGAGCTCGGCCGTCCGCTCGGCCTCGGTCAGTTCCGAGAGGTCCACCAGTGGCAACACCACCGGCACCGGCGGATGTACGATCTGCACGCCACCGTCTGCGCCGGAGGCGAACGTGGTACGCAGGATCTCGTGCCGGTCGACGATCGCCGTCAACGCTGCCACCAGCGCGTCGATGTCGAGCTTTCCCAGCAACCGCAGCGGCAGTGCGGAGTTGTACTCCGCACTGTGCGGGGCGAAGTTGTGCAGGAACCACAGCCGTTGCTGGCCGAACGACAGCGGCAGCTCCCGGCTGCGGGGCACGGCAGTGATGGCGTCCCGCGCGGCCGGCCCGTCGGGTATCAACCACGCGAGTGCCGCGATCGTCGGGTGGTCGTATAGTGCGCGCGGGGATATTTCCGCACCCAGAGTGGCGCGCACTCGCGAGGTGACCCTGATGGTCAGGATCGAGTCGCCACCCAGGTCAAAGAAGTTGTCCTCAATCCCGACTCGCTCCACCCGCAATAACTCGGCCCAGATGCGCGCGAGGGTCCGTTCGGTGGATGTGCGCGGCGCGGTATAGCGGTCCGGACCGGTCGGCGCCGGTGGGTCGGCCACCATGGGCGTACATTGCCCGGTTTCTAAAGGACGTTCACTTTGATTTCGCTCGCCCATCCCGCAACCTTCCGTTCTCCCCAGGCGAGCCCTCGTCGAATAATGGTGCCATCGTCACGATAGCGCGGCAATCCCCCACTTGATCCAACCGGAAATTCACCAATTGATCCAGCAGGCAATCCGCCAATCAGTCTAACCGGTCACGAACGAAGCTCGTTTGCTACGCCAACCGACCGCCCATTAAGGTGTGACAATCGGCGGCAACGGCATGGCAGTCGAGTACGGGGGTCGGCACGCCGATCGGCGTCGTCCGCACCGCCCGGATCGCGCCTGTCAGCCGGAAATGATCCTCAACCACATCGCTTAGCACCCTTCGCCTGCCGAAAAGCTATTGAGGTCGTGCGCGTCAGCGCAACCGGACCGGCAGCTCTGCCATCAGGCGCAAACCCGGTATCTGCACCCAGGCCGGCTCGTCGACTGCGAGCGCGAGGCCGGGAAACCGGTCGAACAGAGCACGCAGCGCCACCTTGGCCTCCTGGCGGGCAAGCGCCGCCCCCAGGCAATAGTGCACGCCGTGCCCGAAGCCGACGTGCCCCTCGCCCCGGCCGGACGGCCGCCGCGTCACATCGAGCCGGTCGGGGTCGTGGTACTCGCGGGGGTCGAAGTTCGCCGACACCAGCACGGCCTGCACGGCGTTGCCCGCCCGGATCAGGACGCCTCCCACCTCGACATCGACCGCAGCGTAGCGCAGCATCGCGAGGTGCACCGGCCCGCACCAGCGCATCAGCTCGTGCACCGCCGCGGGCCACCAGGTGGGGTCGGCGCGAAGCAGGTCGAGCTGGTCGGGGTGGGTGAGCAGGGCTAGTGCCCCGTTGCCGATCAGGTGCGCGGTGGTCTGGTGTCCGGCATGCACCAAGGTGAACACCATCGTCACCAGCTCGGTGTCAGAGAGCCGGTCGTCGGCCTCGTCCTGGGCGTGAACGAGCCCGCTGAGCAGGTCGTCGCCCGGGTCCGCCCGGCGCCGGCGGACGAGGTCGTGCACGTGGTCGACCATGTCTCGCACTGTTCCGGGCACGGTCTGCGGGTTCATCGACGCCAGCGCATTGCTCCACTTCCGCCAGGCCGGACGGTCGGCCTCCGGCACCCCGACGAGCTCGCAGATCACCGTGATCGGCAGCGGATAGGCGAAGGCCTCGATGAGGTCGACGTGCGCTGCGAGGCCGTCGAGTAGCGCCTCGGTGATCGCCTCGACCCGCGGGCGCAGCTCCGCGACGCGCCGCACGGTGAACGCGCGGGCCACCAGCTTGCGCAGTCGCGTGTGGTCGGCACCGTCGGCGTCGAGAATCGAGTTGGTGAAGTAGCCGGTGAGCGCGCGGGGCACGCCGATCATCTCGAGCTCGCGGTCGCGAGCGTTATCGACCTCCACGCCCGGCACGGACGCGGCATTATTGACGAACCGGCGGTCACCCAGAACAGTGCGCACGTCCTCCTGGCGCGTCACGTACCAGACCGGACTGCCGTCCGCCGCCCGCCCGCGCAAAACGGGCGCATCCTCGCGTAGCCGGCCGTATCCGCCATAGGGATCGATGATCAGGCCGGGGTCCATCAGGTTCGGTTCGACGGACGGGTTCGCGGTCATCTCAGGCTCCGCTTCAGCGACGCCGGCCCAGGGTCACCGGGCGCGGCGGGTGCCATTCGTGGTCGATGTGGGTGATAGTGATCGGTAGAGCTCGGCGATCGCGGGTGTGACCGTCGCAGCGGTCCTCGGCGGCGCTTCCGGTACTTTGGTTTCGCTCACCCATCTCATAACTTTCCGCTCGTACCCAGGCGAGTACTCATTGGACGATGTTGGCAGCGTCGCGATAGCGCGGCAATCCACCAATCGTCTCAACCAAAAATCCCCCAATTGGCACAACCGACTGTCAATTGATCCAGCCGGTAGCCTACCGATTGGCGCAACCGGCAATCCACCAATCAGTCTAACCGGTCACGAGCAAAGAGTATTTTCCATGTCGACCGCCCGACCGACCATTTCGGACAATCTAGAGATTGATCATTTGAACAGCAGTCACACGGGACGTCTAGGCCGTTCGGACGTCTTGTCCGCTCCCGCATACCGCGTCACAATAGAAGAGTTCGTGCTGATCATTTTCAGGAGAGATCGAGTGGAAGATCAACATCATCCGGCTCAGACTGACAGCGTGATCGAGAATCTTCGCTCGTTCTTCTCGTCAGCCCTGCCCGGCGATGTTCCGGCCATCGACGATGACTACTTCGCACTGGGTCACGCGAATTCACTGTTCGCACTCGAGTTGGTTACATTCGTGGAGCGACACTTCTCGATCACGGTCGAGGTGACCGATCTCGAACTGAACAATTTCCGGACGATTGCCCGGACCGCCGAGTTCGTCCGCAGGAAGCTGGCCGTTTCCCCGTCCTCCCCCGGGTACCCGAGCGGAGCCGGGCATGTCTGAAACGGACGGGGCAAGTTTCGCCGAGTCTGTTCGGCTTGACGCCGCCGTCTGGGATCAGGCAGGCACGCTGCCTCGAGAGGTCATCCAGGCCATGGCCGAGGCAGGCTTCCTCGCGGCCGACGTGCCGATCCGATACGGAGGCACAGCCCGCTCGCCGTCGGCGCTCGGCCAGCTGTGCGCCCAGCTCGGTGGGGTGTGCACGGCGTTGCGCAGCCTCGTCACCGTGCAGGGCATGGTGGCAGCCGCGGTACTGCGCTGGGGTACCGAGGAACAGCGTGTCCATTGGTTGCCCGCACTGGCCAGTGGTGATCACCTGGCCGGATTCGCCGCCACGGAACCGGGGGCGGGCACCGACCTCGGCGCGGTGGCCTCGTCGGTACGACGCGACGGTCGGGAGCTCGTCCTGCACGGCCACAAACAGTGGATCACCTTCGGTGAGCTCGCCGACGTGTTCCTCGTGCTCGCCCGGCTCGACGGACAACCGGTCACGGTGCTGGTCGAGACCAATCGACCGGGCACGGTGGTCGAACCGGTGCGCGGGCAGTTGGGGTTGCGGGCAGCGCAGCTCGCTCACGTTCGCTTCGACGGGGTGCGCGTGCCGCAGGAGAACTTGGTCGCACCGGTCGGCTTCGGCCTGTCCCACGTCGCGGGCACCGCGCTGGACCACGGGCGCTTCACGGTCGCGTGGGGGTGCGTCGGGATGGCCACCGCGTGCCTGGAATACGCGACGGCGCACGCCGCGAACCGCACGCAGGGCGGCGTCCGGCTGGCCGATCACCAGGTGGTCCGCGCCCAGCTCGGGCGGGCGCTGGTCGCGACAATCGCCGCACGCGAGCTCTGCGCACGCGCCACCCGGTCACGCCAGAACAGGACACCGGACGCCCTCGCGGACACCATGGTGGCGAAGTACGCCGCAGCACGCGCCGCCGCCACGGTGAGCCAGGACGCCGTCCAGGTGCACGGCGCCGCCGGCTGCGGGGCCGACAGCCCGGTCGGCCGGTTCTTCCGCGACGCAAAAATCATGCAGATCATTGAGGGCGCCGAGCAGGTGGCCGAGTTGCACATCGGAGACCACGCTCTGCGGCGATTCGGACGGGAGCGGCAGGCTGGAGCAGAGTCCGGCTCCGCCATGGCCAGCCGCGCCATGGTAGGCGCGGCGGCTCCGCCCACGGTCAAGTGCCTGGTGTGGGATCTCGACGACACGCTATGGGACGGCGTCGTGCTGGAAGGCGACCGGCCCCGGCCGTTCGCCGCCGCGGTCGAGACGCTGAAAACATTGGACCAGCGGGGAATCCTACACGCAGTCGCCAGCCGCGGGGATCACGAGACCGCAGCCGGACACCTGGCCGACCACGGACTCGACGAGCTATTCTGCGTACTGGACATCGAGTGGGGCAGCAAGTCCGGCGCCGTGCGCCGCATTGCCAAGACCCTCAACATTGGCTTGAACACCGTGGCGTTCGTCGACAATGACCCCGTCGAGCGGTCCGAGGTGGCCACCACGCACCCCGAAGTCCGGTGCTACCGCGCCGACCAACTCACCGAGCTGGCCACGCTGCCCGAGTTCTGTTCCGAGTTCGTCACCGACGAGTCGCGACAACGCCGGCATCTATACCAGATCGAGCACCGCCGGGCCCTTGCCGAACGGGAGTACGACGGGGCGGCGGAGTTCCTCGCCTCGCTGCAGCTAACCATGACGGTCCGGCACGCGAACGAGGAGGACCTCGCCCGCGCACACGAACTCACCGTGCGCACCCACCAGCTCAACACCACCGGACAGACCTTCAGCATGGCCGAGCTTCACGCCATGACCAGGTCGAGCGAGCACGAGGTGCTGGTCGCGAGCCTGCGCGATCGGTTCGGCTCTTACGGCACGATCGGGCTGGCGGTCAGCGAACTCGCCGGCACCGACTCGGTGCTGCTGTTGCTGCTGACATCCTGCCGCGTGCTGTCACGGGGCGTAGGGGCCGTGCTGCTCGACCTCATCGTGCACCGTGCGGTCAGCCAGGGCCTGCGGCCGGTCTCGCGGTTCGTGTCCACCCCGGTCAACCAGATCATGTTGGTGACACTGCGATTCGCCGGATTCGAGCTCCTCGAACAGATCGGCGACCACATACTGCTGGCCGCCGATCCGGACCGGTTGCCGACGGACCGCCCAAACCATGTCCGAATAATCACCGACGAGGAGGCAAGGCAGTGACGAACGCCCACTTCGGCGTCGTGGGCGCGGGTGTGATGGGTGTCGGCATCACGCAGTGTCTTATCCAGGTCGGGCACGCCGTCCTGGTGGTCGATCCGGACCGGGGCGCCTTGTCCACGGGCCCCCACCGGCTGCGGGACGGGTTGCGGCTGAATCGCCTGCTAGGCCGCGGCTACAGCAACACTCCGGTGGAGGCACTCCTGTCGCTGGTGCGGTGGACCGACCAACTCTCCGACCTGTCCAGCGCCGAATTCGTGATCGAATGCGTGCGGGAACGGGTGCCCAATAAGGAGCGGGTGTTCCGTGAACTTGACGCCATCTGCCCACCGCAGGCCGTGTTCGCCTCCTGCACCTCGGCCATCCCCATTGCACGTCTCGCCGGGGTCACCGGCCGGCCCGATCGCGTGCTGGGTATGCACTTCATGAACCCAGCCCCGCTCAAGGACACAGTCGAGGTCATCAGGGCGTCCACGACCAGTGAGGAGACCCTGCACCGCGCTGTGGAGCTACTCGGCACCCTCGACAAGAAAGCGATCGTGGTATCCGACGCTCCGGGGTTCGTGTCCAACCGAGTGCTCATGCTGACCATCAACGAAGCGGCCACCGTGGTGCAGCAGGGCACAGCAGACGCCGAGCAGGTCGACGAGATCTTCCAGAGCTGCTTCGGACACCCCATGGGACCGCTGCGCACCGCCGACCTCATCGGCCTGGACACCATCCTGGACTCACTCAACGTGTTGCGCGAGCACACCGGAGATCCCCGATTCGAGCCCTGCCCGCTGCTAACGGACCTGGTGCGCGCCGGTCGCACCGGTCGCAAAAGCGGATTCGGTTTCCACGACTACGCGATCGCTTCGACCGGTAGTCCGGCTGACCGACCGCGTTGACCGGCGGGCGGGCTGAATTAGCCCTGTATCGCTCCAAAACTCAGATTGCGGGATGAACTGTGGTTTCCTGGCGATGGTCAGGCTGCCCGTCGATATCCGTTGATCAGACCGCCAAACACTGCGTGACGCTCGATTGACCTTGCCTCTAACGCGATGATCGGATCCTTGTCATCGGGCGCACGGGGTACGCGGCGGCGTCTTCACGATTGTGATGTCTTCACTGTGAAATACGTCATCGAACGCGCGCGCGAACTTGGTATCCCGATCCCGGATGAGGAAACGGAATGAGCCGATCCGGTCGTCAGGTCATGGCCAGGTTCCGCACAACCTGGGCGACTCATGATCCGCTCGGGTGCGCGGTGACCCCGAGAATGTGCACCCTGCGCGTGTGGATCTCCATTATGAACAGCACGTACAAGCGGCGCAGGAAGATCGTGTTGACGTGAAAGAAATCGCAGGCCAGCAACCCGCGGGCCTGCGCCCGCAAGAATGTTCGCCAGGACGTGTCCGCACCGCTCGGCGCTGGACCGAGCCGGTCGCCGCGCAGAATTCGACGAACGGTCGAATCGCTCACGCGGTACTCCAGGCGGATCACCTCGCCATGCACCGCCGATATCCTCCACCGTGGGTTCTCCCGCACCAGTCGCAGGATCACAGCACGGACCTGGCCACTGACAGCCGGTCGACCGAGCCGGTTCGGATAGCTCCACTTCCGGGTCAGCAGGCGACGGTGCCAAGCCAACAGGGTGGCTGGCGTGACCAGCCGGTGACCGCGGACCGCGCGTGGTAGCATCCGCGCCAGCGCGGACAGGACCGCTCGGTCAGACTACGAGAGCCGGGGCCGGTTGACCTGCCGGCGCAGCACTACGACCTCATGCCGCAACGCGAACAACTCGGCGGTGACCGCCGCATCGCTACGGGCCAGCGCCGCTAGCCACTCAAACAGGCGAACCGTGATCAAGTACAGCAGCCGAAGACACACGACCGATGATCATGCCTGACCGAGCTTCCCACCTCAACCCGCAGGTCAAGAAGCACGACCGAGTTCTGACGCGGGTCGATTATCTGTTGCAACTGCTCGTCGACGACTTGACCAAGAGCGGACACCGCGTTCGAGTCGACATTCGCTGAGCGAGGCGTCAGCGCTGATCGTCCACTGTAGACAGCTCCACGACCGGTTCAATGGTGGTGGCAAGTGGCTACACCGCGCTTCGAGGTTAACGAGTAGTGCACTACCTGGATCCGGTGAGTTGGGTGGTGGCCAGCTCGCGGTAGAGCGCATCGTGTGCGAGCAACTCGTCGTGGCGGCCGGACGCACGTACCCTTCCCCGTTCGAGCACCACGATCCGGTCCGCATCGTGGACCGTGGAGAGTCGGTGCGCGATCACCAGCACCGTGCAGTGCTCGGAGGCGCGGTTGACGGTTTCGCGCAGTGCCTCCTCGTTGCGGGCGTCGAGCTGCGAGGTGGCCTCGTCGAGTAGCAGCACCTCGGGCCGCCCTAACAGCGTCCTGGCGATCGCGAGCCGCTGGCGCTCCCCTCCGGACAGCGTCACGCCGCGCGTTCCGACCTCGGTGTCCTCGCCGGCGGGTAACCGGGCCACGAGGTCATCGAGCCGTGTGTCGCGCAATACTGCGGTCACGTCAGCGGCCGACGCGTTCGGCGCCGCGTACCGCAAGTTTTCGCCGAAGGTCCCCGCCAGGGCGGGCGCGTCCTGCTCAACGTAGCCGATGCGGCGCCGTAGTTCGGCGCGCGGGATCATCGCGAGGTCGCGGCCATCGAGCAGGATCGCTCCGGCGTCGGGGTCGTGGAAGCGCAGCAACAACGAGAAGATCGTGGACTTGCCCGCTCCGGACGGCCCGACCAGCGCGACCCGGCTACCCGCAGAGACCTCGACACGGATGCCGTGCAGCACGGGACCCCGCCCAGGGTAGCTGAAATGCACGCCGTCCAGCACGAGCGAGGGGGCGGGTCGACGGGCGAGCGGCGGGCCGTGTGCGTCGACATCGGCTTCAGCAGGAAGGTTCTCGACCTCGGTGATCCGGGCGGCCGCGCCCAGTCCCTCCTGTACGGTGCTCCCGGCGGCGACCAGTTCGCCGAGCGGGGCGGTGAGATAGAACAGGTAGAGCAGGAATGCCACGAGCGTGGAGATCGGCAGCGTGCCGGCCGCTACCAGCGCGCCGCCGACGCCGAGCACGACGAGGAACGACACCTGTAACGACAGCTCTGTGACCACCGCCAGCGCCGCGTTCCAGCGCGCCCCCACCAGCCCGGCCCGATACGCCTGCTCGGCCGCCGACGACACCGCCGCCGTCTCGCGTGCCTCGGCTCCGGCCGCCTTGACGGTGCGCGCCGCACCCAGTGCCCTGTCCAGCGCCGAGCCGATGAGACCGACGGCCTCCTGCGCACGCAGAGTCGCTGCCCGGATCCGCGGCATGACCACGCCGACTACGATCCCGACGACCATCAGCACAGCCACTGTGACGCCGAACAGGCGCAGATCCAGCACGGCCATCAGCGCCAGGGACCCGAGCAGCCCGACCGTGCCGTTCACCAGGTCCACGAGCGCGGAGGTGCTGGCAGCGCGCAGCCACGAGGTGTCGGCAGTAGCGCGGGAGATGAGATCACCCGGTGCCCGTGCATCGAGCTCAGCGACCCGCAGCCGCACGAGCCGCCCGGCGAGCGAGCGCCGCACGCCCAGCACCACGCGCTCCCCGGTGCGCTCCAGCAGCCAGGTGGCGAGACCGTTGACCGCCGCGCTCGCCACCACGAGCGCGCCCAGCACCAGCAGCGGGATCAGCAACCAGCCGCCCGCCGTGAGCTGGTCGATCACGGCCTTCGCCGCCAGCGGCTGCGCGAGACCGGCCGCACTACCCAACAGTGCCAGCAGCGTCGAGCCGACCAACACGGCGCGGTGCGGCCGGGCGTAGGCGAGCAGTGTGCGCATGACTTCCCCCATACGTCGCGTTCGCCCTATCGCGGAATACGCGGGAGGGCACCCGGTCTCCGTCCGCCTGTTGATCGGCGAAGGCGACACCCCGCCGCCAGGCATCGCGCTGCAGTGCCGTCTGGTCTGACCATCCGTCTGGTCTGACCATAGTGAGCCCCGTGTTCTCCGGGCCTGGGCTCAGCGGTTGGCGGCGGCCTCGGAACCGCGCAGGAGTCCGGCGGCGCGCAGCGCCACAGCCCTGGTACCGATCTTGAACGATGCGGTGGGCCGCATATCCCCCAGCGGCACCTTGCGTCCCCGGGCGGCGAGGGCGATCACGGCTTCGTCAGGGAGCGCGGCCGTCACTGACCGCACCATGCCGGGCACTCCGCCGTCTCCGCGCGGCCCCAGCCAGGTTGTCTGCTCTCCGTAAGGTACGTCGGTGACGACGATGTCGGGTGTCCACTTGCCGGTGACGGTCGCGAGCGCGTCGCGGTCGAATACGTCGGCGCGATAAGCGGCATACGGCACGTCACCGCCTCCCGCCGCCAGTCCCCGGGCGATGCGCTCCGTCGCGTCCGCCGCCGCGACATACGAGGACTTGTCGAAACGTTCGGCCTGCTCACGCAGGTGGATCGCCCTTGCCGCCAACGCGTCTTGGCTGAGCAGCTCAAGGTTGCGGCTCGCGATGCGCACCGCGTTCTGGTCGATGTCGGAGGCCAGCACTGCGGCGATCCTGGAACGGTGCAGGACGGCGAGCACGGTCAGCAGGTAGCCGCTGCCGCAGCACGGATCCCACACCACGACGGGGCGATCCGCACCCTGCGCGCTCCCGACGGCGGCGCGCAGAGCCAGGGCGCGCTGGAACATCTCGCTGGCGAGCCGTACGGGAAAGGCGGGGAATCCGGCAGCTGAATGCAGCACGAAGCCGCTGGCCAGGTCCTCGTAGCCTGCACGGGTGGTCGCGTGGCGGTATGCCACCGTGCTCCCTCCTCCGGACGCCGTCGCATCCGGACCCTCACCGAACGGACGCGGCACGCTGGCGGGCGGCCTCATAGAGCATGACCGTGGCGGCGCTCGCCGCGTTGAGCGAGCTGGCCGACCCCGTGATCGGGATGCGGACCATAGTGTCGCACGCCTTCCGCCAGCCCGTGCTCAGCCCGGCGGTCTCGTTCCCGATAACCAGGAGGCTCGGACCGGTCAGGTCGTGATCCGCGAGGTCGGTCTCACCCTGCTCGTCCGTCCCGACGACGGTGACCGGCAGGCCGTCCTTCCGCAGGCGCGCGACCCACTCCAGCACCTCGAGGTGGGAGCGCTCCCGCACCACGGGGACCGCGAACAGCGAGCCGGTGGAAGCCCGTACCGCCTTGGGATCATACGGGTCTGCCGCGTGCCCGGTGACGATCACGCCCGCGCCGCCGAACGCGTCGACCGAGCGCACCAGCGTGCCGATGTTGCCCGGACCGGTGGGCCGGTCGAACACCACCCCCAGGAACGACCGATCCACCGGAATGCGGTCCAGGTCGTCGGCGGGCAGCCCCACCACAGCGAGCAGTTCGGGGAGTTCCTCGTCCTTGCCGCTCAGCTCGGCCAGCAGATCGGCGGACATCGACACCCGCTGGGCCCCGGCTCGGTCGAGCATGCCAGACGCCCATCCCGACAGCGGCCGCCCGAGCTCGTACAGCAGCGAGTGCATCGGCCAGCCGTGCTCAACCGCGAGCTGGATCGACCGCACCCCCTGGACGAGGAACTCGCCCGCCCGCTGCCGCTTACTCCGGCTGGTGAGCAACGCTTGCCACTGCTGGAAGGCGGCGTTGCGCCGCGTGACCCGAAGGTCCTTCGCCACCCCTGCCCCTGCTCTCACCGACCGCGTCCCGCTCCGGGCGTCACCCCGGCCCCGGCGTCCCCCGTCAGGATCGCCGCGAGCCCGGCGAGGTCCGCGGTAACGTACCCGACCTTCGCTTCGAGGTGCGCGGGCAGGACGGGTCGTAACGGCCTGACCGCGCGGTGTACCGCGGCGACGTCGGGATGCACCCAATCGGGCACCTCCCAGCCGCTTTGCGGCAGCACGAACGCGACCGGGCACCCGAGGGCTAGTGCTGGTACCACATCATGGTCCACCCGGTTCCCGACCACCAGGACATCGGCCGGGTCCCAGGCGAGGCCGGTGCACGCATACGCGAGCAGCGCGGGATCGGGCTTTGCGTATCCCACAAGCGAATCCAGGACGATCTCGGCGAACAGGTCGATGAGTCCCAGCCCGTCGAGCGCGTGCAGGCATTCCTCGGGTTGGTTGGCGACCACGCAGATGGCGTACCGTTCCGCCAGCGCAGCCACCGCCTCGACCGATCCGGGGATGGGCTGCTTGAGATCATTCCAGCGGTCGCGGACACGCAGCCAGGACGGGTGCGCGAGCGGTGCCCGAAACGCCCCTCCCCCCTCCGCCCGGTGAAAGCTTCGAAGATCGGCGCGAAGGCGTTCCAGGGTGAACGAGCCGTCCTCGGCGCGGGCGGCGTCGAAGACCTCCTGCACCCACGCCACTTCGAAGGGCTCGTCGAAATAAATGACGCCGCCCACGTCGAGGGCCACCTTCATCGTCACGCCGGGTCATCCGGCACGGCTGGCAGCCACCCTCCACCTCCCCAGAGGAAGCTGCGGCGGGCGACGTACGGCTGTTCCTGCCAGGAGCCGACGACCGGGTCGGCGAGCTTGCGGAAGGCAAACGCCCTGCTCTCCTCCCACTCCAGGCCCCAGCCCGGCTCCGCGGCGAGGAAGTCGCGCAGCAGCCGTCCTGTCCAGATCTGCACGTCGTCGAAGAGCAGCACCCCGCCGACTGCCAGCCGCTCCGCCGTGTACATCCAGTCGACGATCGGGACAGGGAACGCATGGTCGCCGTCGACCAGCGCGAAGTCGAGGTCACCAACGTCCAAACCCGGCAGAACGTCCTGCGACCGGCCGACGGCGAACCGGACGGTGTCCAAAGAGAGGCCACGGGCGCCGGCGTAGTCCGCTATCCGATCCACCTCTACCTGGAACGGGGTGATCGCGGTGTGGTCGCAGCCCTTGACGGCCAAGACGACGGTGCTCGCGCCTATTCCGACCTCCAAGGTGTGTGAGCCGGGAAGCACCGTGCGATCGATGAAGCGCAGCGCCTCGGGCTCCAGCTTCCAGCTCACGACCGATCCGGCATCGTCGTGCAGCTCGGGCGGTGAGAGCACGACGTCTTCCACGCTGACCATGCGGCTCAGTCCGTCGCTGTCTGGTGTCCGGCGGCAGGGAACAGGGCCCGGTACGCGTCGGTGGCTCGGAACACCGGCGCGTGGTGGTACGACACCCACTCGACTGGCACAGTGGTGCGGCCGGTGCGTGCCACCTCGCCGGTGATGCAATAGTCGGGGTGCAGCCCGTCGTCGCTCGGCGTGGCCCGCCAGTCGAGGCTGATCGTGTCGCCCGCCTCGACCTCGATCCCCTCGGTCGAGACGGGCGCGATCACCGGCAGCCAGCTGGTGGCCTGCCGGAGGCTGTCGACCGGGTCGCCGCCGGGGTGGCACTCCAGGCTGATCCAGAGCGCGAGAGCGTGCACCCGGGTCCGCTCCCTGACGACCAGCTCGGTCCGGGTTCCGAGGCCGAGCCCAAGGTCGCCGTTGAAGTCGAGGGTCTCGACCGGCGCTGCGGAGGAAACGACCAGCGATCCGACCGGGCCGGCGAGGCAGACCCGCACATCGAACGGGTGCCCCACGGTCTCGAAGATCTTCTCCAGGTAGCGCAGCGTGGTACGGCGGAAGGCCGGCCCTTCGGGGAACGCCTCGTCGAGCCGTACCGCCGCGACCATGGTGGTGCATCGGGCCGGGATGCAGATCCCGTCCGGGGTCAGGAAGCGCTCGCGCGCGTCGGCGAGGACGGCTGCTGCTCCCTCGGAGCTGCCGATGGTCCCGACGACCTCGGAGATGCAGACCTCGACCCGTTCGGGGAGGCCGACGCCCGCCGACGTGCCGCCGATCACCGTGACCCGGTCGGCCAGCCCTGCGTCGCTGACCGTCTTCCTCGCCTTCTCCAGCGGGACCGGGAGCTCCTCCACGGCGTACACGTGGCGGGCGCCCGCGCGGGCGGCGGCCACCGCCCACAGCGCGTCCTTGCCGGTGCCGACGTCGGCGACGAGTGCGCCGCCGACGAGCCTGCCGATCGCGGCGTGGAACGCGTCGTTGCGGACGGTGTCGCAGCCCATCACCCGGTAGAGCACGTCGTCATAGACCGGGTACTCCCCCACCGACGGCCACAGCCGGAACTCGCCGGACTCCCGGGACAGTGTGGCCACCGGGACCGCAGTACCGTTGACGTTCACCTCATTGACTTCCACGATCTCTCCGTCATCCATTCCGGGTGGCATCCATTCCGGGTGGCCCGGAGGAGAACAGCCCGAGCGGCGTCCGCACCCGGATCACCGGTCCCATTCACGGATCACCAGCACCGCGTTGTGTCCGCCGAACCCGAACGAGTTACTCATCGCGGCGCGCACCCGCATGGACCGGGCCCGGTGCGGCACGTAGTCCAGCGCCGGGTCCTCCGGGTCGTCGCAGTTGACCGTGGGCGGCACGACCCCCTCTCGGATGGCCCGGACCGTCGTGATCAGCTCGGCCGCGCCGGCGGCCCCGATCATGTGGCCGGTCACCGCCTTGATGGAGCTGATCGGGATGTCGGTAGCGCGGACCCCGAACACCTCGCGGACGGCCTGACTCTCGGTCCGGTCGTTGAGCACGGTGCCGGTGCCGTGCGCGTTGATGTAGTCGATGTCGCCGGGCGCCAGGCCGGCGTCCTGGAGGGCCAGACGCATCGCCGACGCCGCGCCGTGCCCGTTGGGGTGCGGGGCGGTGATGTGGAAGGCGTCCGTCGTCGCGGCATATCCCACGATCTCGGCCAGGATCGGCGCGTTGCGGGCCAGCGCGTGCTCGGCCTCCTCCAGCACCACTACCGCGGCGCCGGCGCCCATGACGAACCCGTCGCGGTCGCGGTCGAACGGGCGGCAGGCCCGTTCGGGCTCGTCGTTGCGGCGGGACAGCGCCCGGGCGTTCCCGGTGGCGGCCAGGTCGAGCCGGGTTACCGAGTCGTCGGCGCCGCCCGCGACGACCGCGTCCGCCCGGCCAGTTCTGATCCACATCGCGGCCTCGCCGATGCTCATCGTGCCGGTCGCACAGGCCGCGCTGATCGATCCCGACGGGCCGCCCGCCCGGAGGCGGATGGCAACCTCGGCCGACGGGCTGTCGACCGCGATCGCGGCGGAGACATACGGTGGGACGCCGCGCGGCCCGAGCTCCTCCAGCCGCAGGGACACCCAGTGCTGCATTCGACCGCTGCCGTAGCCGGAGCTGACCAGCACGCCCAGCCGGGGGTCGGCCTCGGCGTCGCCGGTCGGAAGCTTGGAGTCCTCCACCGCTTGGATCGAGGCGGCCAGCCCGAACTGGGCGAACCGGTCCAGCCGACGGCTCACCTTGTGCGGCATGTACGGGGCGGGGTCGAAGCCGCGGACCTCCCCGGCGATCTTGGTGCTCAGATCGGAGACGTCGAAGGACTCCACCAGGGCGATGCCGCTGCGCCCCTCCAGAACCGCGGACCAGAAGGTGTCGACGTCGAGCCCGATCGGGGAGATCACGCCGCACCCGGTGACGACGACCCGGCGCGGGTGTCGGGTGGACTCGGCTGGCTCCATGGGTGACTCCGAATCTTCCTGATCCTCATGGTCTTGTCGGGCAGGGCGGGGGCTCACGTCGCGCGGGACCCCGGCAAGTGCTCCGCCACCGCCTTGGAGATCAGCAACGGCTCCGCGCTGCGCCTTCCGTGGCACATCAGGTAATTGGCCATCACCCCGTGCCCGCCGAAGGGCCGGTTGCCGTTCTCGACGTCCATCAGAGTGGCGTTCACGGCCACGAGGTGCCGTCTTCGCAGCAGCTCCAGCAGCTTCGGCTCGCCGCCGTACACCATCGCGCCCATGGCGCGCTCGGAGAAGAACGGCGAGCGGACGTGGTGGTGCAGCTGCTCGGCCTCGGTGTAGGTGACCGCGTGGAAGATGGGCGAGAAAAACTCGGTGATCGGCAGCTGCCGCGCCCAGTCGCGCACGAGCAGGGTCGGTTCCACCCGGCGGGTCCGGAAGTCGATCGCGCCGCCGTGCACGATATGCCCGCGGTGGCGGTGCAGGTAGGCCGCCGCCTCCTCTACCGCCGTGTCGTACCAGAGGCCGCCGTAGTCGGCCTCGGGGTCGCGGTTGTCGCCGAAGCGCGTGCCCTGGAGCGCCTTGGTCAGCCCCTTCAGGAAGGGGTCGCGCACGGAGTCGTGGACGAACAGCACATCCGGGCCAAAACAGTCCTGACCGGAGTTGAGGAGCCGTACCCGCAGCGCGTCGGTGACCGCCTGACCGAGGTCGGCGTCGGGGCCGACGATGAACGGGTTGATGCCCTGCCCGAAGAACACGAACAGCTGGTCGTCGCGGAGCCTGCTCCTGACCTGCTCGGCATTGGCGTACGCGCCGGTGAACACCACCACGTCGGCGGCGGTCACCGGGCCGTCCAGGAACTCCTGCTGGCTGAACGAGCCGACCTCGACCGGCAGCCGGTGCACCGGGGCGAGGACCTCGTGCAGGCGACGGAGCTGCGAGGCCACCACGGTGGCTGGCCGGGCCGTCAGCCGATCGGTATAGAGGGCGGGAACCAGCAGGTAGAGCACGTACGAGTAGAGCAGCACGTTGGACGGCATGAACACCGCCATCCGCGCCACCCGGCCCGGCCCGTAGGTGAGAATCTCCTCGACGGCGCCCTCCAACGCGGCGCACGCGGACTCGATCTCCGCTACGACGGCGCGGTGCACGGAGATCTCGGTGAGGACGTCCACGACCTCCCGCGGCTGCGCCCGCAGGAACTCCAGCACGTACCGCAGCGCCTGGATGCGCTCCTCCAGCGGGACAGCGGCCATGCCGGCGCCGGCGTCCGTCGCGGCCCGCGCCATCCGGGGGGCCAGACCTTCGGCCGCCATCGCGCGCAGGCGTGCCATGTCGGGCTTGCCGTTGCGGTTGACCGGGATCCGATCCACCACAATGACGTGGTTTGGATGCTCGTAGGAGGGCAGCAGTGCCGCGATCTCCGAGCGCCAGTGCCGGGGTTCTCCCCCGGCGGGGTCGGCGACGACGAAGATGAGCTGGCTGCCCCGCCGCTGGTCCTCCAGTGGGACCACCACGACCGGCCGGCCGCAGGCGGAGGCCCGCCGCTCCAGCGCCTCGGGGTAGATCGTGTGACCGAGCCGGTGGATGGCGAACTTGCGGCCGACCACGTAGAGGTTGCCGTCGGCGTCCAGATAGCCCAGGTCGTTGGTGCGGAAGGCGCCTGCGCCTGCGTCGCCGTCGCCGTCGGGCGGCAGGTAACCCTCCATCAGCGCGAGCGACTGCACCACGATCTCGCCGGTCTTGCCGGTGCCGACCGGCTTGCCGTCGTCGTCGATGATCTGCAGCTCGACGCCGTCCAGCGGGCGGCCGCAGCCCACCGGGTTGTCCGGAGCGGCCAGCGCGATGTTGCCCGCCTCCGTGCTGCCGTAGCCATCCAACAGGGGCAGGCCGAACTCCTTGCTGAACCGGTCGGCGAGCGACGGGTCAAGCGGGGCTCCTCCGACGCACCACATTCGCACCCTGTCGAGCCCGGCCAGCAGCTCGGGATGGCGCTCGGAAAGGTTGAGAATGGTGTGGTAGGTCGATGGCGCCGCGTCCACAACCGTCGCGCCCGCCTGGGCCGCCAGCCGCAGCCCTAGGTCGACACGGCTGTACGGGGCGAGCACCAGCGAGCAGCCAGCCGCCCACCAGGTGAGCACTACTGAGAACCCGTACTGGTGAGAGAAGGGCAGAAACGGGATCATAACGTCCGTCTCCCGGTAGCCCATCCGCTCACATGTCTGCTCGGTGTTGATCAGCAGGGAACGGCCGGACCGCACCACTCCTTTGGGCAGACCGGTGGAGCCGGAGGACCAGACGATGAGCGCGTCCGCCCGTTCGGCCCACGCGGCGAAGGACAGGCTTTTGCCGCCGGCATCGGGAGCCATCTCTGCGAAGAGGGCACCGATCTGTACCTCGTTCACGGGCAGATCGGTGGGAAGCTCCCCGGAGGTGCCCACGAGGGCCCAGCTTGCCCGGGACACCGCGGCGAGCCGCTCGATCTCGCTCTGCGTCTGGCGCGGGTCCACCAGCACGATGGACACGTCGAGATGGATCAGTGCCAGCAGGGCTAGCACAAACTCTGGGGAGTTCGCCGCGATCAGCAGGGCACGGTCACCGGCCGCCATGCCGCGCTGTTCGAGCTCTGCGGCGGCGGAGACGGCCTCCCGCCCAACCCCTGCAGCGGGCTTGACCGAGCCACCGGAAATAAATGCCCCCGTCACCGCAGACTCCCGCCCACAGTCGTTCACCGAATTGCAACTAATCAACCCTGGCCACTTTCCTCGGAGCCGCATTGATTTGTCAAACTCGATCGCGGGCCACGGCTCAGCTATAGTGCGGCTCTGCTATACTCCGGCTGAAACTGTGCGACACCCGGTGGAACTTCGCGGGCTCCGTGTCGGCCACACCACTGCGACCTTGTGATGTCCCGTCGCCGATGTCCCGCCAGCGGGACATCGGCGGATTGGTCCGGCCGTCCACACGCCCGTGGCCGTCGCGCAACCTCTTTCACAAAAACCGCGCCATTCATCGGCAAGGGAGGGGTTGGAATGCACGTTCTCACCCGCCAACGCACGGCACTGGTCACCGGAGGGGCGGGTTTTGTGGGCTCGCACCTGTGCGAGCGCTTGTTGGCGGTCGGCTGGCACGTGGTGTGCCTGGACAACCTATCCACAGGACGGGCCCAGAATGTTGAGCACCTGTCGGACATGCCGGGGTTCCGCTTCGTCAAGGCCGAGATCACCGAGCCGCTGGACATCGGCGAGCCGGTCACCCACGTGTTCCACCTGGCCTCACCGGCCTCGCCGCGCGACTACCTGCGGCTTCCCCTGCAAACCCTGCGCGCCGGGTCGCTGGGCACTGAGCACGCCCTGCGCCTGGCCACCGCGTGCAACGCCCGGCTGGTGCTCGCCTCTACCTCCGAGGTGTACGGGGACCCGGAGATCCATCCGCAGCCGGAGAGCTACCCCGGCCGCGTGAACCCGATCGGCCCCAGGTCGGTGTACTACGAGGCCAAGCGGTACGCCGAGGCGATCACGGCGGCCTACCGTCGTGAGTACGGCACCCGCGCGGCGATCGCTCGGCTCTTCAACACCTACGGCCCACGGCTGCGGGCTGATGACGGGCGAGTGGTGCCGATCTTCATCATCCAGGCGTTGCGCGGACGGCCGTTCACGGTGAACGGGACCGGCGCGCAGACCCGGTCACTCTGCTATGTCGACGACATCACCGACGGCCTGATCGCGCTGGCGCTGAGCGACACCGGCGGGCCGGTCAACCTCGGCAATCCCGATGAGCGGTCGGTCCTGGAGATCGCCGAACTGATTGCCGCCCTCGCCGGAGTGAAACCAGACATCGATTTCCGGCCGGCCCTGCTGGACGATCCCCGGCAGCGTTGTCCCGACATCAGGCTGGCCCGTAGCCTGCTGGGCTGGGAGCCGGCGACCTCTACCGCAGATGGCCTCGGCCGCACTCTGGAATGGTTCCGGGAAGCGGGCGCCGACCGGGAGGGCAGCGACCTATCACTGACCGGGAACTGCTGAATCGCCCTTGCGCAACCGCGGCCGACGACGTAGAAGTAGCGGGCAATGCACAAGTCCTTCCCGTGTTCCGCTCCGTCCAATGCCCGAAATTTATCGGTGATGAATCAGATCGGTGATGAATCAGATCGGTGATGAATCAGATCGAAGTTTCCAGCGACCTCGTACACACGCTGCACGGTATCGCCGGGACCGCTCCCGACCGGCCGGCGTTGATATTTGTCGATTATGGCGCGAGCCGGGAGGGAGTCGCGGTGACCGCGAGCTTCGGTGAGCTGGACCGGCGGGCCCGGGCCCTGGCTGTCCGGCTCGCCGGCGAGTTCGGCCCGGGCTCCTCCGCCGCCATCCTGTGCCCGCACGGCCCCGACTATGTGGTCGCGTTCCTCGGGTGCCTGTACGCGGGCGTCGTCGCGGCGCCGCTCTTCCCGCCAGACCAGTTCCGTGGCAACCTGGGCCTGACGGCGATCCTGGCCGACTTCCAGCCCCGGTGCCTGCTCATCACAGCGGCCGTGAAGAGCAACGTGGCGGCCCTGACCGCGCCGGGACCCCCGGCCTTGGTGATCGTCGACGAGCCGGGCGGCGAGGGCGCGGACCGCTGGCAGTCGCCCGATCTCCAGGCGCAGCCGCTGGCGTACGTCCAATACACGTCCGGCTCCACCCGCGTCCCCGCCGGGGTCCGCATCACCCACCGCAACCTGATGGCCGCCGTGGCCCAGATGCGCGAGCGGTGGGAGTACACCGAGGACAACATCGGGGTGTCCTGGCTGCCCTACTTCCATGACATGGGGCTGGTGTCGGGCATCGCGCTGCCGCTCGGCTCGGGCGGGCGCGCGGTGCACCTGACGCCGTACGCGTTCCTCCAGCGCCCGTACCGCTGGCTGCGGCTCATCTCCGAATACCGGGCCGACTGGTCCGCCGCTCCCAACTTCGCCCTCGACCTGTGCGTCCGGCGGGTGACCGAGGAACAAAAGGGGCGATTGGACCTCAGCGGCCTCGGGGTGCTGTGCAACGGTGCCGAGCCGATCCGGCTGGCCAGCCTGGACGCGTTCTCGGCGGCGTTCGAGAGTGCCGGGTTCGCCCCCGCCGCGCACTCCTCCGGGTACGGGCTGGCGGAGGCGACGCTGACCGTGACCTCGTCGATCGGCGGGGTGGTCGTGGGCACGTTCGACCGCGTGGCACTGGGCGTAGGGCGGGTGCGGCCGTGCCCGCAGGACGATCCGATGGCGTGGCGGATCGTCTCGGCCGGGACCCCGCTGCGGAACGTGGTCGTCCAGATCGTCGATCCGGTGACTCGCGCGAGCGTGCCCGCCGGGGCCGCCGGCGAGATCTGGGCGCGGGGCCCGAATGTCGGCGACGGCTACTGGCACCTGCCCGAGCGCACCGCCGAGGTCTTCGGCGGGCGCCTGGGCGGAGCGCTCGGGCGGGGCGAGGAACCCTGGCTGCGCACCGGCGACGTGGGCTTCCTTCATGAGGGCGAGCTCTACATCACCGGCCGCATCAAGGACCTGATCATCGTGGACGGCCGCAACCACTACGCGGCGGACCTGGAGATCACCGTAGAGCACGCCGACCCGGAGCTGTGGCCGCGCAACGTGGCGGCGTTCGGCGTCGACGGCGAGGGCGACGAGCGGCTGGTGATCCTGGCGGAGCTGCGCCGTGACGTCATCGACGATTCCGGCCGCCACGACCGGTTCCTGCGCGCGGCGCGCCGGGCGCTGGCGATCCACCACGGGGTGGAGCCGCACGACGTGGTGCTGGTGCCGCCAGGCGCGCTGCCCCGTACCACCAGCGGGAAGGTACGCCGCGGGACCTGCCGCGAGCGGTATCTGGACGGCGGGTTCGCGGCCGCCGAGTACCTGCGATGACCGCGCTCGATGAGCCCGGCCTGCGCCGTTGGCTCACCGCCGAGCTGGCTGAACGGCTGCGGACGCCCGAGCAGGACATCGACGTGCACCGGCCGCTGGAGGAGTATGGCCTACAGTCGCGCGATGCGGTCGTATTGTCCGGGATGCTGGAGGACCTGCTTGACCGTTCGCTTGACCCCACGCTCGTCTTCCGTTACCCGACCATCGCCACCATCGCAAAATTCCTGGCCCGTGCGGAGGGCGCGGCAGACGAGGTGCCGGATCCGGCGGGCACGGCTGGAGACGCGAGCCCCGCCGCGGCCCGCGAAGCGATCGCGATCGTGGGCCTGGGCTGCCGGTTCCCCGGCGGGGCAGATTCTCCCGAGGCGTTCTGGGAACTGCTCGTTTCGGGCCGCGACGGTCTCGGGGAGTTGCCCCCGGGCCGATGGCGGATCGACCCGTCGCTCGCCGTACCGACCAGGGGCGGCTTCCTGGACGCTGTGGCTGGCTTCGACGCCGCCCACTTCCAGATCCCGCCGCACGAGGCCGCCGCCATGGATCCCCAGCAGCGGCTCCTGCTGGAGGTGGCCTGGGAGGCGCTGGAGCACGCGGGCATACCGCCGCGCTCGCTGGAGGGTACCGAGACCGGGGTCTTCGTCGGTGCGTCCACGCTTGACTACGGCTACCTGAGCATGGCCGACCCGGGGGCGGTCGACGCCTGGACGGGCACCGGATCTTCGCTCGGCGTCATCGCCAACCGGCTGTCGTACCTGCTGGGCCTGGAAGGGCCGAGCATGGTGGTCGACACCGCCTGCTCGGCGTCCCTAGTGGCGGTCCACCTCGCCGCGCGGAGCCTGCTGGCCGGCGAGTGCCGGCTGGCGGTCGCGGGCGGGGTCAACCTGATGTTGCATCCCGCCGTGACGATGACCTTCGAGAACGCGGGGTTGCTGGCTCCCGACGGCCGGTGCAAGACCTTCGACGCTGCCGCCGACGGCTTCGTCCGCGGCGAGGGCTGCGGCGTGGTCGCGCTCAAGCTCCTGTCGCACGCGCTCGCCGACGGTGACCGGATCCTGGCCACGGTGCTCGGCAGCGCTGTCAACCAGGACGGCCGCTCCAACGGGCTGATGGCGCCCAACCCGCGCTCCCAGGTCAACCTGCTGCGCCGCGCGTACGCGGACGCCAGGGTCGACCCGGGCTCGATCGGGTACGTGGAGGCGCACGGTACCGGCACCGAGCTGGGGGACCCGATCGAAGCCGGGGCGCTGGGCGAGGTCCTGTCCGCGCGGGACGCGACGGCCGTGCCCTGCCTGGTGGGGTCGGTGAAGACCAACCTCGGTCACCTGGAGGCCGCGGCGGGCATCGCTGGCCTGATCAAGACGGTGCTGGCGCTGTGGCGGGCGGAGGTCCCGCCGTCACTGCACTTCAGCTCGCCCAGCCCGCACATCCCGTTCGACACTTTGCGCCTGCGGGTGGCTGCCGAGCGCACGCCCTGGTCCAGGAGGGGGGAACGCCCACGCCGGGCAGGGGTCAGCGCTTTCGGCTTCGCCGGGACCAATGCCCACGTCGTGCTGGAGGAGGCTCCGGCCGGTGCGTCAGGCAATCCCGCCGCGGGCGACCGAGCCGAGCCGCGGGCCGCGGTCTTCCCGCTGTCGGCTGGATCGGAGGCGGCGGCACGAGCCGCGGCCGAACGACTGGCGGACTGGCTTGACGGCCCCGGCCGGACGGTCCCCCTCGCTGACGTCGGACACACGCTGGCGCTGCGCCGTTCCCACGAACGGGTCCGGCTGACCGTCGTCGCGCGGGACCGCGCGGAGCTGACCGAGGCGCTCGGCGGCGAACCGGAGATCGGGGTGGCGCGGGCCGACGTGCGCGCGCCGGTCTGGGTGTTCTCCGGCCAGGGCTCGCAGTGGGCGGGAATGGGCCGCGAGCCGTACGCGGGCGAGGCGGCCTTCCGCAAGGTGATCGATGAGCTGGAGCCCGTCGTCAAGGCCGAGTCCGGCTTCTCCCTGACCGAGGTCCTGGAGAGCGCGGACGAGACTGCCGCGCACGGGATCGACGTCATCCAACCCATGGTGTTCGCCACCCAGCTCGGGCTCGCGGCCGTATGGCGCGACTACGGGGTCGCACCCGGGGCGGTGATCGGCCATTCCATGGGTGAGGTCACCGCGGCCGTGGTGGCGGGGGCGCTGTCTCCGGCCGACGGCGCGCGGGTGATCTGCCGCCGATCGCGGCTGCTGACGAGCGTCGCGGGGCGGGGCGCGATGGCCGCAGTGGAGGCCGACGAGCCGGAGGTGACCGCGCTGATCGTCGAGGCCGGACTTTCCGCTTCGGTCACGGTGGCCGTCGTCGCCGGTCCCGGCTCCGCCGTCGTGTCGGGAGACACCACGGCGGTCCAGCGGTTGCTGACCCTACTCGGCGAGCGTGGGATTGAGGCGCGCGAGGTGCAGGTGGACGTCGCCTCGCACTCTCACCAGATGGATCCCTTGCTCGAACCGCTCGTCGAGCGGCTCGACGGCGTCTCTCCCGGCCGCCCGGAGATCGCGTTTTACTCCACCGTGTCTGGCGACCCGCGCGCGGAGGCGGCGTTCGACGGCCGCTACTGGGCCGCCAACCTGCGCCGGCCGGTCCGGCTCGCCGCCGCCGTCGGCGCGGCTGCCGAAGACGGCCACGATGTCTTCATCGAAGTCAGCCCACACCCGGTGCTCATCCGTGCCGTGGTCGGCACGCTCAAGGCCGGCGGCGCGGCAGATGCGTTGGTGCTCCCGACCGCCCATCGTGAGCTCGGCGTACGGCGGACGCTGCTCGCGGGACTGAGCGCTCTGCATCGGGCAGGCCTGCCGATCGGATGGGACCGCTTGTTCCCGGGCGGCAGGCTGGCCGACCCGCCGACCATCTCCTGGGACCGGCGCCGGTACTGGATCGACACTCCCTCGCCCGGCCCGTCCGCCCGTACCGGCAGGTCCTCGGCCGACTGGCTCTACCGCCTGACCTGGCAGCCCGAGCCGCTCCCGCAGCGTGCGGCGGGAAGGCCGGGACGATGGCTGCTATTCGCCGACCGGGGCGGGATCGCCGAGGCCATCCAGCGGCAGCTGGCCGCGGCGGGGACGCGGGCGACGGTCGTTGCGGCGGGGCGGCTCGATGAGATCGGGCCACTCGACGGCATCGGCACGGTCGTCCACTGCGGTGCGCTCGACGCCGATGCCCACGCCGGCGACGATCCCGAACGCGCCCAGCGGCTCGCCACCGAGGTCTCGGGGCTGGTCCGGCGGCTCACCGCGGTTGGACGGCCGCCCGCGCTGTGGCTGGTGACCCGCTTCGCCCAGGCGGTGGGCGGGGAGCCCAGGATCAACCCGGCACAGGCCGCAGTCTGGGGCATCGGACGATGCCTCGCCGTCGAGCATCCCGAGCTGTGGGGCGGCCTGATCGACCTCGACGACGCCGACCCGTCCGCGGCGGCGGCGCTGGTGCTGATGGAGGCGGGGGCCGCAGCGGAGCAGCAGGTCGCCCACCGCGCCGGGATCCGCTACTCGGCACGGGTGCGCCGGACCGGGCCGCCCGCGCTGGGCGACCGCGCCTTCACCCCCGAGGGCAGTCACCTGGTCGTGGGCGGCACCGGGCGGGTCGGGCCGCACCTGCTTGGCCATCTCGCGGACCGGGGTGTCCGTCACCTGGTGGTCGTCTCCCGGAGGGGCCTGCGGGGCGCGTCCGCCGACAAGACCGCCGCGCTACGCGAACGCGGTGTGACCGTAACCGACTTCGTGGCCGATGTCGCCGACGAGCGGGAGATGGCGAAGGTGTTCGCCCACTTCGGCGCCGACCTGCCGCCGCTGCGGGGTGTCTACCAGGCCGCCTTCGAGGAAAGCCTGGCCCCGGTCACGGAGTTGGACGAGGCCGGGATCGCCGCGATGTTCAGCGCCAAGGTGGCCGGCACCTCCGTGCTGGACCGGCTCGCGGACGGGCATCCGGTGCGCACTTTCCTGTGCGTCTCCTCCACGACCGCGTTGCTGGGCTCGCGGATGCTCGCCCACTACGCGGCCGCGAACTGCTTCGCCGAGGCCATCGCGCACGCCCGTGCGGCGCGCGGGCTGCCCGCCCGGACCCTGAACTGGGGTCCCTGGTACGACGGGCACGGCGACGAACCGCACCGCGAGATCATCGAGCAGTCCGGGATGCGCCTGATGCCCGCCGCATCTGCGATCGCCGCCTTGGACCATGTGCTCGACGGCGTGGGCACGCAGCTCATCGTGGCGGATGTGGACTGGCCGCAGCTGTACGCCGCGTACTCCGCGCGCACCGCCCTGCCGATCGTGGCCGACCTGGTTCCCGGAGCCCTTGTCGCCCCTGAGCCCGTACGATCCGCAGAGTCGGGCCGGACGGTGGAGGCCGAGGATCGCCGCGGGTGGGTGCAGGAGCAGATCGGCGCGATCGTCGCCAAGGTGCTCAAGCTCTCCGACCCCGCCGGGCTCGACCTCCGGCGGAGCTTCTACGAGCTAGGGCTCGATTCCCTCTTGGGGGTCGTGGTCCGTAAGCGGATCGCCAAGCGCATCGGCTGCACGCTCGCCCCCAAGGCATTCTTCCAGCACCCGAGTGTGGCGGAGCTGACCGACCACGTGCTGGAAGTACTCGACCGGACCGCGCCGAACGACCCCTAGACGAACACGCCCAGGAGAGGGAACGGACATGGCACGCACGAGGCAGGAGATCCAGACCGAGCTCGGCGCGATCGTCGAGGACGTCACCGGTATCAGCGCAGCCGAGGTCACCCCGGACAAGCAGTTCATCGACGACCTCGACATCGACTCGCTGGCCATGGTGGAGATCGGCGTCGCCGTCCAGGACATCCTGGACGTGGAGATCCCGGATGACGAGCTGGCCAAGGTCAAGACGGTCGGGGACTTCCTCGACTACGTGGAGCGCACCCAGGTCGCGGCCTGAGCCGCCCGCGCGCCCACCCTCATGAGGTGGCCAAGCGCTTCTCGACGTGGCGGACCCAATCCGGCAGGAGCCGCTCGTCCACCTCGTGCCGCAGCACCGAGTGCAACTCCTGGGCGCCCTGCTCGTGGGCCCAGACGGCGGTCCTGGCCAGGCCCTCCTCCAGCGGCGTGTCCTTCCAGCCGCCCATCAGTTCCCTCGCGAGGGAGCTGTCGGTGTAGGCGACCCGCACCTCGTCGCGGGCAGGCAGATGCACGATGGGGTGGTCGGGTACGCGCATCGCGGCGCGCACGGCGTGGGCCAGTTCGAGGACTGTGCACGTGCAGTCGGCGCCGATGTTGAGCACCCGACCCCACACCGCCGGCGTGCGCGGGGCGGCGGCGAGCTGCTCCACGATGTCGCGGATGTAGGTGAAGGCGCGCACCTGGCCGCCGTCGCCGTACACCGTAATCGGCTCGTCCCGGAGGATCTGGTTGAGAAAAATCGCGACCGCGTTACGATAGGGGTCACGCATGTTCTGCCACTCGCCGTAGACATTATGTAGCCGTACCGCCAGAAATGGCAGCTCCTGCACCCGCATGGTGACCTCGAGCTCGCGTTCGCAGGTGAGCTTGGCGATACCATAGCTGTCCACCGGGTCGGGGATATCGGATTCGCGCATCGGGGTCCGCCCGGAACCGTAGACCGCAACCGACGAGGTGAACAGAAAGAAGCCCACCCCGCCGTTCAGCGCGGCGTTCACCAGGTTGATGGTGCCGAGCACGTTCGTCTCATAGTTGAAGCGTTTGACGGCGTGGCTGATCCCCTCCGCGGCGAATGCCGCCAGATGGAACACACCGTCGAATCGGTTCCGCTCGAACAGCCCGTCTACCAGGGTAGTGTCGCAGACCGAGCCCGCCACGAACTCCGCCTCGCCGACCCGTTCCCGGATGCCTCCGGAGAGGTCGTCGAGCACCACCACCCGGTGCCCTTCGCGCACCAGCGACTCCGCCAAATATGAGCCGATGAAACCGGCCCCACCGGTGACCAGATATTGTGCCATGCCGCCTCCGTGAAGACTCCCGATCGGGCATTTTCCAACACCTGACCTTGGCATTCTCAATCCCTGCCGGGCAAGACTTTCGTTCCGCCGGGCAACTGTGATACCTGTGTTGTTCGGTCCGGCTTATGGAGTGACGTTATGACTGAGACTCGGCACGAGCTGAAAAAACGGTTCCTCGCCTCTGTCGAAGCTCGTTCGATCAGGCTTGAGGGATTGCCCACCGAGGCCACGATCGAGATCACCAGCCGCTGTCAGCTCGCGTGCGTGACGTGCCCGCGGGAGACGCTGTTCAAGGACCTCGTGCACAACCGCGAGATGGAGTGGGAGCTGTTCGAGCGGCTGGCGCACAGGTACGTACCGCACCTGGACTACCTCGATCTGGCCGGGGGCCTGGGGGAGCCGCTGCTCTACTCGCGCTTCGTCGACGCGGTGAAGCTGGCCCGCTCTCTCAACCCCGACACCTACCTCGCCCTGTGCACCAACGCCTGCCTGCCGCGGACGGTCCGGTCCCTCACTCCGGTGCTGCGGGACCTCACTGAGTTGCGGATCTCGATCGACGCGGTCGGCGACGGATTCGAGAAGATCGTCGGTCAGCCGGGGGTGTGGCCCAGATTCCGGTGCATCGTCGGTGAGCTGATCCCGCTGTGCGCCGAGCACGGCACCCGGCTGCGCTTCAACAGCGTGGTCACCCCGGACAACTTCGACGGGCTGCCCGACGTGGTAGACACCCTCGCCGAGTGGGGTGGAAAGTCGCTTTTCATCAACGGGATGAACCTCGCCGCGACCGACGTCGCCCTGGACCGGTACGACTTCTACGTCACCGATGAGTACGTCGAGGCAATGGAGGCGCTGGTGGAGCGGGGCCGCCGGCTCGGCATCGAGATCGCCTGGCACGACCAGCGCACCATTACTGGCTTCGAGAGTTGCAAGGCGCCCTGGAACAACTTCTACATCGCCTGGAACGGGCTGCTGGCGGCCTGTTGCGCCAAGCCGTTCCCCGAACTGCTCAACTTCGGGCACGTGGAGAGCCCGACCCTGGAGGAGCGTATCAACGACGGAGGCCTGACTGAGTTCCGCCGGCTATCCGTCCTCAACCAGAGCCCCGACTTCTGCAAGTCGTGCGGGGCCCAGCACCGCGCCCGCGCGAAGGGGAACGCTCGATGACCTGGATCCTCGGAGTGAACGTGCCCCCGGTGGGCTGGCACGACACCGCCGCCTGCCTGGTCGACGAGACCGGCCGCGTGCACGCCATGGCTGAGGAGGAGCGGTTCACCCGCACTAAGCACGGCATCCACGAGCAACCGGTGAACGCCGTCTCATCCTGCCTGGAGACGGCGGGCGTCAGGCCGTCCGACGTGGACGTCGTGGCGGTCGGCTGGGACGTGCCGCGGATGTACGGGGCGAACTCGATGCCGTGGGGCTTCGGTAGCACCGACCGGCTGCTGGACGGCATCGGGCTAGCCAGCCGGCCCCGCCGCCCCGACGTGGTCTTCGTCGACCACCACCGGGCACACGCGGTGTCCAGCCTGTACGCCTCGGAGGCGACCGAGGCCGCGATCCTGGTGGTCGACGGCAACGGCGAGGACGAGTCGGCCAGCCTGTTCGAAGCGCGCCGCGGGCGGCCGCTGGTGCGTCGGCGCCGCTGGTCGCGGCCCAGATCCCTGGGGATTATGTACGCGGCCGTCTCGCAGTCGTTGGGCTTCGGGATCCTCGGCGCGGGCAAGACCATGGGCTTGGCCTCCTACGGACGGGACGCCGGGGTCGAGCCTTGGCCGCTGCTTGATGATGCTCTCACTCCCCCGTTCGCCTGTACGGACGAGGACACCTACGACCAGGTGCTGGCGGCCTGGACCGAGCACATCGGCAGGCTGCTCGGCCGTACGTCGCTCGACGTGGACACCGACACTCTCAGCAAGATACCGGAGGCCGTGCTGCTGGCATGGAGCGCGCAGCACACGGTGGAACGGGCGATTGCCGCGATGGTCGCCCGGGCGCGCGCGGAGACGGGCCTGGATGCGGTCTGCCTGGCGGGCGGGGTGGCGCTCAACTGCTCGGCGAACGGTCTGCTCCCGCAGCCCATCTACGCGCCCCCGATCCCGCACGACGCGGGCGTGGCGCTAGGCGCCGCCTGGAGCCTGTGCAACGGGCGGCCCGACGGCCCGCTCGACCCGTACCTCGGCTCACCGGTCCTGCGGGCCGGCGAGGAGGTCTTGGCCGCCTCAAACCCGCTCCGGGTCGACCGGGTGGTGGAGCTGCTGCGCGGCGGCGCGATCGGCGCGCTGGCTGTCGGCCGCGCCGAGGTCGGTCCGCGGGCGCTGGGGCATCGGTCGATCGTGGCGCTTCCGTCGAGCACCGCGGTGCGGGACGAGATCAACCTGACCAAGGGACGTGAGCGCTGGCGGCCGCTGGCCCCGGTAGCGCGGATCGGGGACGCAGAGCGGTTCTGGTCCGCACGGCCCACGCTACAGCGCTACATGCTGGGCGCGACCGAGGTGACCGAGGAGGGCCGGGCGGTCATGCCGGCGGCCGTGCACGTGGACGGCTCGGCTCGGGCCCAGGTGGTGGACGAGCGGGCGGGGCTGATCTACGAGGTGCTGAGCGCGCTCTCGGACGCCGGGGTGCCGCCCGTGATGATCAACACCTCGCTCAACACGCGCGGCGAGCCTCTGGTCAACACCGCCGCCGAGGCGCTGCGCGCCTATGACGCGATCGGGCTGGACTTCATCGTGGTGGGCGACCGGCTCGTCGTACGCTGACCGTCCCCCGGCGCCCCGCCCGGTTCAGCAGGGGACGGGGCGCCGAAGTTTCTGCTCAATGGCTGCGGATCGGGCCGGCCTCATGGGCGATGCCCACGGCCACAGCACCCACATACCAGAGGCTCAGCAGGAAAGCGCGGGGAGTACCGCCGCCGTTGCGGTAGCGGCGCCACTCTTTGCGCAGACCATCGCGGCCTTGGCCGCGCCGGACCTCACTACGGCCCTGCCAGTAGGCGCGCCGCGTCAGGTAGCGCACCGACACGCGTTCGGGATGCACGTCGTGCACCACCCCGACATCGGGCAGGACGGTCTCCCGCGCGCCGTGCTCCTTCATGCGGGCGATGAAGCTGGTGTCGTCGCCCGACTCCAGCCGCCGTCCGGTCCGGCCGAGCTTCAGGTCGAAGGTGAGGCCGTGGCGCGCGGCGAACGACGCGTCCACCCCCATGCAGGCACCCCAGATCTTCACCGGCGCCCAGGGGGCGTGCCAGCCGAGCAGGTGCATCTGCCCGGTGGTCATGAACCACGGCAGCCTCGACCATTCGGGGGGCGGCAGCAGCCGCGCCCCCACGACCTCGGCGCCGTCGTTGAAGGCGTCCCTGATGGCGTCGAGGGCGCGGCAGTCGAGGTAGGCGTCGTCATCCAGGAAGAGGATCCGCCGGTCGGGATGGGCCGCCAGCACGTGGTTGCGTGCCGCGGACAGGCCCTTGCGCTCGCCCTGGACGTGGACCATGCCACCTGCGGTGGCGATCTGCTCACCGACCCGGCGGATCATCGCTGTCTCGGCACAGTCCATCACGACCAGGTAGTCGTCCTTGTCGAGCCGTCCGATGTTGTGCTCCCACCGGCGGCGCACGTCCTCTATCCGCCCCGAGCACACCGCGACCACAACGCGGTCCGCCGGGGCGTTCACGCGGCGGCCCGTTCCGCCAGCGCACCGAGCCTGCGCCCAGCGTCGGGGCCGGCCACCTCCACCCGGCCGGCCACCCGAACGGCCTCGCGGAGCATGACGTCCACCAGTGGTGGCCAGCCCGGCGACGGGGGCCAGTCGAAGGCCAGCAGGGCCGGGGACACGACGGCCACGTCCGCGCAGCCGTCCCCAAGCGGGGTGCGTAGCCCGTACGCGGTCACCACGCCCGGATTCGGAGGCCGCCGCCCGACGGCAGGCGGCAGCACGAACACATCACCCGGCTCCGGCTCGGCGGGCAGGGCGAAGCCGAACAGCACGCGCCTACCGACGCCCTCCGACCTTGGCGGGGGGTCGTACAGCCGCTGGGCGACGTCCCGCCAGGTGCTCTCCACCCGGGTCAGGCAGTCGGCGTAGCCCCAGAAGTCGCAGCGATCCCACAGCTCTAGCTCGGGCGCGGCGTGGCGGGCGTAGGCGCGCAGCCAGTTGCGTTCGGAGGTCGCCATCCGGCTCGCCAGCGGCGCCCGGGGGTGCGGGTAGTGGAGCGCCCACGCGTCCGGGGCGTACACCTGTCGCAGGCCCGCCCGCGACAGCCGGAAGCCCAGCTCCAGGTCGTCCCAGCCCCAGCCCGACATACCGGTGTCGAACCCGCCCACGTCCAGGAAGGAATGGCGCGATACGGATAGGTTGGCTCCCCACATGAGCAGCCACTGCGCTCCACTGTCGGCGTCCCAGTGGTGGATTCTCGGATCCTCCAGGAACTCCGGCCACTCGGGCAGCGGGGTCCCGGGCATCCTCGCCGGATCGACCGTGGTCCAGAACGGATCGGTCTCGTCCTCGCTGTCCCAGCCGAGTACGCCCCCGGCCACACAGGAGCCGGGCACGTCGGAGCCAGCTGCCGTGTGGTGCGCTGCCAGATGGGCAGCGGCGAAACCGGGAGCGCACAGGACGCCGCTGTCGACGAAGGCGACGATGTCGCCGCGCGCGGCCGCTGCGCCCGCGTTCTTGGGTTCGGCGATGGACTCGTCGCGGAACTCCAGCGGGACGATCCGCAGCGGAAGGCGGCGGGCGTAGTCCGCCAGAAGATCTGCGGTGCCGTCGCTGGAGCCGTGGTCGACGACGACCACCTCGCTCGCCGCCGCATCGCCCCGGCCCTCGCCGCGCGCCGCCTCAGCCGCTTCAATGGACGCCAGAGTGTAGCCGAGCAGCTCGCGCCGGTCGCGCGTCGCGATCACAATGCTGAGGTCCACGTTTCCTCCCAGGCCAGAGCCATCGCCTTCAGGGCGGCGAGGCCGTGCTCCTCGTCGGGCTCCAGATAGGCGCCTTCGGTCCATTCGTTCCAGGCGTTCACGAAGACCAGCTGCGGCTCGGGGCGCCAGACCCGCAGCAGGCCGGTCGCCACCCGCAGCGCCGCCGGGGCCAGCCCGGGGATCAGCTCAGTCACGATCGGGCGCGCGCTGTAGTGGCCGACGAGCCGCGAGCCCGGCGCGCGAACCCGGGGTGAGCAGTCGCGCCCGACGGTGACCGACGGCATGTACGGGACGCGGGCGAGCCCGGCCATCCGTTGCATCGCCCGGGCAGCCGCGGCGAGCCGCTCTTCCTGCGGAGTCGGCACGACCACGCTCCCGCGATGGCTCGGCAGGTCCACGTGGGGCTCCTTGCCGGGCGAATTCTCGGTGTAGCCGAGCGCGAGATAGTCCGAGCAGCTGTCGAAGAGGTCCAGCTCGTCGAGGTCGCGCAGGTAGGTCGTGGAGCAGGCGTGCAGGTGCACCCCGGGGAGCCCGGACCTGCGGACCGAATCCCTGATGTAGCGGCAGAACCAGGCCAGCGCCCCGGCCCAGCCCGTACCGTCGATGAGCGCCTGCGGGCTGTAGAGCGAGAAGAACACGCTGCCGTCCGGGAGCCGGTAGTGGGCCGGATGGGTCCAGACGGTGGCACACCAGCGGTCGACCATCGCCGCCAACCGGTCCCGGTCGTAGTCCACCTGCAGATAGACGCGGCCTTCGGTGTCCTCCGGCTCGGGGTACGCCCAGTAGCGGCGGTGGTTGGCCCACATCATGGCGGGCCGGGCCGCACCGGGGCCCGCGGCGTCGAGCGCGGCCTCCAGCACCTTCCGGCCGGGGCTGGCACCCCCGTACTCGTAGGTGATCATCAGCATGGCGTCGATGCCGTGCTCGCCCGCCACGTGCAGCTTGCGCGCCATCACGTCGCGATCGGACTCGTCCTCAAAACCCCAGGTGGGCCTCCGGGGCTGGGCATGGCCGGGGAAGAAGGGGTGGGCATTCCTGATCAGATCCCACTCCGACCAGCCGGGTTCGAGCCCAGGGTAGAGAACCGGGTCGTAGTGGAAGCCGGGGAAGTAATAGGCCAGCAGTTGCGGCGGGGGCTGCATTGGCGGGGTCAACGGGGGCTCCTCAGCAGGGGCGAGCGCAGCGGCCCACCCGCGCCACGGGCGGCCAGCTCGGCGCGCTCGCGACGGGCGCGGGCGATCACGATCCTGCGGCGCAGGAGCCAGCCCAGCGCGTAGCGCAAATCCCCCAGGCCCGTCCGGAACGTCGGCGCCGGCGCGGGACCGCGGCACAGCAGGTCGAGCCAGACCCATTTGGCGGTCAGCCGAAACGCCTTGCCGCGGGGCCATTCCGGGTCGGTGAACAGGTGGTAGTACTTGTTCTTGATCATGCAGCGGCGCCGGTAGAGGGAATGCGCGGTGCCCCCGCCGCCCTTGTGCCGCAGGTGCAGGTCGAGCAGCAGAGCGACCCGCCAGCCCCCCCAGCGCACCCGCCGGCAGAGATCGACCTCCTCGTAGTACGTGCCGTACGCCTCGTCCAGCAGGCCGACCCGCTTCAGGACCTCGGCCCGTACGAAGAACGCCGCACCCTGCACGTAAGCGTGCTCCAGAGTGCCGGGCGCGCGCCCTTCGCCTGGACCGGCGCTGGAGGGGTGGTCGCGCCAGGTATGCATGAAGACGTGCTCCTCCCCGGACTCCAGCGCCATCACCGACCAGTCGTTGAGCTCGGGGCCGTCGGCGGAGTCCTCGTAGTGGTGCTGCATCGGCCCCACCACGCCGTACTCGGGATGGCCCACCATGAAGGCGGTGAGCTTGCGGACAAGGTCGCGGGGCGTCACCGTGTCGGGGTTGAGCAGAAAGATGTGGTCGGCGCCGCGCGCGAGGGCGTGGCGAATCCCTAGATTGTTGGCGTCGGAGAACTCGCCGCAGTGTCCGCGCTCGATGATGTGGACGCCGGGGAACCGCTCGCCGACCAGTTCCACGGACCCGTCGGTCGAGGCGTTGTCCACGTACACCGGGTCGATTCGCAGATCGCCGAAGTCACCGGCCAACAGGGAGGAGTAGCACGCGTCGAGCCACCGGGCCTCGTTGGTGCCGACGGTGATGACGGCGACCCTGGTCGCCACGCCCGCGGTCATGACGGCCTCTCACCAGTTGGCGGGCCAGCAGATGTGCACCTGCCGGACGGCCTCGGCCCAATGGGGGTAGTCGGCAAAGGAGTCTCCCGAAAGGTGGAACATGAACAGGGGCTCGGCGATGTCGACCCGGCCGTCGTGCGCTGTGAGGTGGTCGAGGAAGCGGAGGACCTCGCCCACCACCGTGGGGAAGACGACCTTCCACTCGCCGGACTGGAACTTCTCCTTGCGCAGGCGCATGCGCCCGACGACCGTGTCGTTCCACTTGAAGTGGTGGACCTGCGCGTACACCTCGCGGTGCGGCGCTGCGTGGCCGCACAGGGCGCGATGATGACCGTGCTCCAGACGGACCCCGCCGCGGGCTGCGGTGACCTTGGTGGGGGTCGCGCCGAGCAGGGGGAACGACAGCATGCCCGTGAGAGGGAACTGCTCCCACAGCGAGCCGGGAAGCGCCTGGGGGAAGCCGCCGACCCGGCCGAGGCGGTCGAGGTAGCAGCCCTCGACCAGGTCGTAGCCCTCGCGGTCGCACCAGGCCAGCAGGTCCAGCAGCGGACGGTCGTAGAGCTGGAACTCGTCCAGGTCGGCGATGACGAACCAGTCCGCCGGGCGCGCGGCCATCGCCTCCTGGATGAGCCGGAGGTTGAGCCCCTCGTCCCAGGGTCCGACGTGGGTACGGGCGAGTTCCAGGCCCGCCTCCTCGACGAGCTTCTCGGTCTGCTCGTAGACCTCGTTGCCGGCGGTCTCGGCGTGCCGGATGAGGTGGAACGACTCAATGCCCAGGCGGCGGTAGTGCTCGATCATCTGCGGCACGACGGCCACATCGCCCCCGAGCATCGTGACCAGGTGGACGTTCATGACACCCGGATCCTCGCCAGCACGGTGCCGGTCGCCTCGTCGCGCACCTGGTAGCCGCCCGCCCGCAGGGCCATCCGGGGCAGTTCGGTGGTGGCGCCCGCCGCGACCTCGTCGAACGGCAGCCAGAATTGCTCGTGCCCAGCGTCGTCCACCAGCCCGGGGCGCACCGGCCGATCGGTCAGGTTGAGCAACCGCAGCGCCCACGGCCCGTCCGGGTCGAGGTCGAAGGGCTCCCCCGCGCCCGGGCGCAGGGCCAGGTCGATCGAGCGGACCCCGCCGCCGACGACCAGGCCGGCCAAGGCTTTCCTGCTCCACATGTAGTAGAAGCCGGGGCCCGCCTGCCCACCGCCGAACCAGAGCGTCGAGGTGTGCATGAGGCCGCCCGCGGCGATCATCGGCAGGAACTCTTCGGGCGCGCTGCCCTCGCTGTTCTCCTGGATCAGCACCGAACCGCCCGGCGCAAGGAAATCGCCGACCCGATCGTAGAAGTCGCGATGCACCCGCCAGCCGGGATCGTCGGTGATGATGCTGGGGGCGCCCCCGACCTGCCGGTGGAAGTGCGGTGGATTGGACACCACCAGATCCCAGCGGTCGGCCGCGGGAATCGCGCTCAGCCCGTCGGAGAGATAGACGGTGACTTTTTCCTCGAGACCGTTCATCCGGATGGTCTCGTGAATCGTGTCGATCGCGCGCGGATTCACGTCGACGAGCACGAGGTGCTCGCAGCAGCCGTGGGCGAGCAGCGAGAAACCGATGTAGGCGGGACCGGCGCAGAACTCCATCAGCCGCCCGACCTTGCCGAACAGATGCCGCACCAGCGGGACGTAGTCCTGCCCGAAGCTCCTGCCGCCACCGTCGAGTTCGGGCGTCCAGGCCAGTTTTATACCATTGAATTCGCTGACCGAATAATCGTCTGCCACGGCCCGCATGGTAGCGACATTGAATCGAGCACTGAAGGGCTCGGATTCGATGGCGTCCCGCTGGCGGGACATCGTCAGGGAGTTGACTGTGAGCACGGTTCGATGGGGATTTCTTGGGGGTGGCCGGATCGCCGCGACGATGGCCCGCGCGGTGCGGGCCGCGCCCAGCGCCACCCTGTACGCCGTGGCCTCCCGGGAGGCCGAGCGCGCCCGGGCACTGGAGCCGGACGGCGTCGCGTACCCGGCCTACGGGCACCTCATCGCCGACCCCGAGGTGGACGCGGTCTACGTGGCGCTGGCCAACGATGCCCATGAGGAGTGGACGCTGGCCGCCCTTGCCGCGGGCAAGGCGGTGCTGTGCGAGAAGCCCCTGGGGCTCGACCACGCGCAGGCACGGCGGATGCTGACGGTGGGCGGGCTGGTCGTCGAGGCGCTGTTCTACCGCTGGCATCCTCGCATCCGGCTGGCCGAGCGGCTGGTCGCCGAGGGCGCCATCGGCGAGGTCACGGAGGTCTCCAGCGGGTTCGTCTTCAAGTGGGCGGGCCGGCCGGACGATCATCGGATGGACTCCACGCGCGGTGGCGGCGCCCTCTACGACGTGGGCTGCTACCCGATCTCGGCGTCGCTGTGGGCCTTCGGTGGCGCGCTGCCGTCCGATGTGGGCGCGCAGGTGGTGCGCGGTGAGACCGGCGTGGACATGGCGATGGAGATGCTGCTGACCTGGCCCGGAGGTGCAACGGCCCGGCTGGAGTGCGGCTTCACCACCGCGCACCGGGAATGGCTGACCGTGCGGGGGACCGAGGGGTGGCTCGTCGTTCCGGCGCCGTCTTTCACCGCTCGGGGCGGCCCGACCGAGATCTGCCTGGAACGCGCGGGGCAGGCGACCGAGGTGCGCACAATACCGCCGGTGGATCCGTACCAGGAGATGGTCGAGGCATTCTCCGCGGCCGTGCTTGGGCGGCCGTCCTGGCTTCAGCCGCACGCCGACAGCCTCGCCTGCGCGTCCGTGATCGACCGGTTGTGCGAGGTGGGACGATGGACCGGTGAGATTCCTGGCCCGGTGCGTGCGGGGGCTGGAGTGGGTGGCAGCCGACGAGATCGCCTCGGGGCTCGACCCGGCCCGCAT
This sequence comes from Pseudonocardiaceae bacterium, assembly GCA_050700495.1. Classification (GTDB taxonomy): domain Bacteria; phylum Actinomycetota; class Actinomycetes; order Mycobacteriales; family Pseudonocardiaceae. The sequence goes on along the minus strand of JBOHHF010000123.1, from coordinate 15,652 downwards.
CCGGATGCGGCGCCGCGAGATCCAGTTCGCCCTGTCGGAACCTGACCCCGCCCTCCTGGCCCTGCGGACCGTCGACGACGTCTTCGCCGAAGTGGGCCGCCTCGACGGGGTGGGTCACACCAAGGACGTACCATCCAAGCTCGCCGAGCGGGTCGCCGACCTCGACTGGCGCGAGGCCGTCGAGTGCCTGCAGCAGCTGCGCGACCTGCCGGCGCGGCCCCGCTTCGACGTGGTCGTCAGCCTCGAGGGCCGTCGCAACTTCAACCGCTTCACATTGGAGGACGCGATCGGCACGGCGCTGGCGCCCCGGCTGGGCAACGCCGGGTTCGTATCCCGGACCAGGGACGGCAGCCGCGCCGCCGAGACCGATATGACGGTCCGGCTGCTGCTCCAGGGCAACGGCGCCACCGTGGCCCTGCGGCTGGCCTCCCGCCCGCTGCACCGCCGCCCGTACAAGCAGGACGTCGGGCCCGGATCGCTGCACCCACCGCTGGCGGCCGCGCTGGTGCGGATGGCGGTGACCGGGGACAACCAGATCGTCGGCGACCCTTTCTGCGGTGACGGGACGATCCCGATCGAGACGGTGCTCGCCCATCCCGGCGCCCGGGTGTTGGGGTCCGATCTCGATCCCGAACGGCTCACCAACGCCCGCGTCAACGCCCGGCGGGCCAAGGCCGACATCACGCTGGTCCGCGCGGATGCCGGACGGCTGCCGTGGCGCCCGGGCGGGGTCGACGTGGTCGTCACCAACCCCCCGTGGAGCGTGGCCGTCGAGGCGGACGGCGCACTGGCGGGCTCGCTGGAGCGTCTCTGGTCCGCGCTGCCGGCCCTGGCCGGACGGCACGCCTGCCTCATCGCCGACGCGGATCTGGACGCGCCTGGCCAGCTGCGCGCCGCGGGGCTTGCCCTGCTTCCCCACGTCCAGCGGGTGCGCAACGCGGGCCGGATCTCCGACATCGTGCTGGCCAGCCCCGGGACGAGCGCACCGGTCCTGCCCCCGGGGCCCGCCGGGTGGCTCGACCGGGCCGTCGGAACGGGCATCGTCGGCACCGAAGACTCGTTCTAGCTGACTTCCTGGCCGGCTTCCCGGTCAGCCTCGGCCCGCACGAAAGACGCCAGCATCGTCAGATGCTCGGCAGCGGTTTCCAGCGACCGGTCCCGGCAGTCCCCGATGAGCGCGTCGAGATACCGCCCCGCCGCAGCCTTGTGCTCCGCCGGCAGGTTGCGCACCGACAGCTCGGCGGGCCAGTGGACGAAATTGGTCAGGTCGACCTCCAGTCCCTCCGCCACCGCGAAGTCGACGATCTCCCTCAGGTGCAGGACGTTGTCCCGCTGCGGCGCGACCGCCAGGATGACGGGCACGTGCCGCTTGGCCTCCCGCACGTTGCGAACGAAGACCTCCCAGCGTGCCCCGGTGCGGATCTTCTCGAAGACCTCGCCGACCCCGTCGCACGACGCCCCGATGCCCACCGACTTGAACCGCGCGAGTTGCTCGAACACGCCCTTGGGAAGCACGGTCAGGTTGGAGTTGTAGACCAGGTCGATGCCGGCCGCCGCGCCCGTCTCGATCAGTAGGTCGAGCATCTTGAAGTGCCCGGGCTGCATGAAGGGCTCACCGCCGGCGAAGTAAACCCGCCGCAGCCCCCCCGCGTTCTCCCGCAGGACGTCCCAGAGCTCATCGTCGTCGCGGTACGGGTCGATGTTGGCCTGCGCCCAGGTAGGGCGTTTCTCGGTCCCCCAGCGGGAGCTGACCGGATAGCCGCACATGATGCACTGCAGGTTGCAGGTGTTGCCGAAGCGGATGTCGAGGAAGAGCGGGAACGCGTCGAGCGACCCGTCCGCCGCCGTCCTCGCGATGAGCGCCGGTAGGTCCACCATCTCGCTGAAGATCCGGTTGACCTTCTGCCGGTAGGACTCCCCGCCGCCGTCCTCCCGGTCGTAGCAGTAGATGCACGCCTTGACCCGCTCACTGGCCAGCATCTCCAGCCGGGTGCGCCGCATATTGACGCTGTTGAACGCCTCTTCCAGCCCGAACGTGCGCCCCGGATTGGCGGCGGCGAATCGCGATCGGGGCAGCGCCCCGATGGCTCCCGGCTTGAGCCGGAATTCAGGCTCCTCTGGTTTCGTGTACAGATCGTCGTGATACATGGTGTTGTCGACGCAGCAGCGGCCCCACACCCCGTCGACCGATCCGCATATATGCACCCACGGCAGCGCGCAGAACGCCGAATTTTCTTCCAAAGAACCATGATCAGACATGTTCCGCTACCCTCTCATTGAGATCTCGCGACTCGGCACTTCAAGGTTGGCATAATGTGCGAAAAGAGCAAGTACCGAGGATGGGGAGAGGCGGGCATATTATCATGTACGAACTGTGGCGGCCGGTCGGGGATATCAAGTCACTGCATGTAATTCTGACTCTGCGCTGTAACCACCGGTGCAGCTTCTGCTTCCAGCCTAACTTCCGTGACGACCTGCCCGAGCACATCTGGCGGGACAAGCTCGTCCCGCTCTACCCGGGTCTGGAAGATATCGTTCTGCACGGTGGCGAGCCCACGCTGGTGCCAGTGTTCCGCGAGTTCTGCGAATTGGTCCGCGGGCAGAACGACCGGGTCCGGTTCAGCATCTTCACCAACGGCTACCGGTTCGACGACTATTGGTCCGCGCTGATGGCGGAGCGGGGTCGCTTCGTCAATTTCTCGATCAACGCCGCCACGCCGGCGACCTATGCCACCGTGAACCGGCGCGACCATTACCACGCGGTCCTGGACAACGTGCGGCGCTTCCGCGAGCTCACCCTCGACCGCGCCGAGGACGTCACCGTCGACTTCAGCTTCGTCATCACCGGCGAGAACCTGCACGAGGTGCCGGACTTCCTCCGGCTCGCTGCCGAGCACGGCGTCGACCGGGTGCGCTACTTCTTCGACCTGGACCTGCTCCCCCCCGACCGCGCGGAGATCCGGCGCACCCTCGATACCACGGCCGAGATCCGGCGTGAGCTCCCCGGGCTGAGGGTCTGGGGCCTGGAGGTTTTCGAGGGCCGCATCTTTGGCACCCCGGTCGCCTCGCGGTATCTGGAGTCCGACGGTTGCCGGCGGACCTTCGACAACCTCTACGTCGGGGTCGACGGCGAGGCCTCGTTCTGCAATTTCCTTGGCTGGTCGCCGATCGGCAATCTCAACGACTCCGGTCTGGAGGAGATCTGGAACTCGCCCAAGGCCCTGGCCCAGCGCAAAGCCCAGGACCGCGGCGAGTGGAGGTTCTGCACCAACGCCTATTGCGGGCCGACCGAGGAACACCCCGTGCTGGGGGCGAGGATGGGCGCCGGCCTGCCGGCCGCAGCCGGCGTAGAGGTGCTGGTCCCCGTCGAGGCGCTCCTGCTGCGCCGACAAGGCGGCTAGCGATCGCCGTGGGCGTCGGCCGCCCCACGGCTCACACCGCGAACTCGGTGATGATGCTCCGCCGTACGAGATCGCCCTCGTTCGGTCCAGACCCGTGCACCAGCCGCACATCGTGCACGAGCACGTCCCCGGGGGCCGCCGGCACCTGGACCGTCGGTCCCTTGTCCCTGGTGGCGATCGGGTCGGCGTCGTCCGACAGCAGATGTGAGGCTGGCACCAGCTCGAAACAGCCGTTGTCGGCCCGCGAGTTGTCCAGGTAGACGCTGAGGTTGAGCGCCGCCGCCGGCGGGACGTTCACCCGGTCCCGATGCCACGGCACCTCGGCCACCCCAGAGGTCTTGATGATCATCGCGCATACGGTAGGCAGCGCCCCGCCCCCGATGAACGTCCTGGCCAGCTCCCGCTGCACGTGTCCGCTGAACAGCTCACCGATCCCGGGCGTGCCCTGCTTCTCGAGGTTGTGGATGCGGTAGAGGATGGGCAGGTCACGGCCCGGGACGTCATACCTCCAGTAGTCCTCCGCCCGCTCCCCTTCGGCGAAGCGCCCAATCAGCTCGTCGGCCTCCGCGTGCAGCCATTCGAGCACGTCACCGTCGATGAACGACGGCAAGACGGTATAGCCCTGCGTCTTGAACTCCTCGACCTTCTCCTGCATGGAATCACCTTCAGCCCCGGCTCTGGCCCTCACGGATCCGTTGATAGATCGACACGTACTGACCGGCGATGCCGACGTAGTCCCACCGGGCCAGGGCCCGTCGGCGCACCCGATCTGCCGACGGGAGGGCGGCCACCCGGGCCGCCGCGTACCCGGGATCGAACGCCTCCCCATAAGGGACCAGCGCCCCGACCCCCGGCACGATCTCCGAGAGGCACCCGTTGGCCGTGGCGATCACCGGCGTACCGCTTACCGCCGCCTCCGACACCACCGTCGCACCCGGCTCGCACCACAGGTCGCCCCAGGGGCCGGCGACCGACTGCGACAGGACCAGGACGGCTGTTGCCTGGGAGATCAGCTCCAGCCGCTCGGCCCCACCGACCTCGCCCACCAGCTCGGCGTCTGGAGCGCGCTCGCGGATCGCCGCGACATACTCCTCCTCCCAGGCCGGACCGGCGAGCTTTACCGCCATCCCCGCGGCCCGCGCGAACGCCGCCGCCTCTAGGGCGCCCTTATGCGCCGAGATCCGCCCCAGGAACAACAGGTAGCTCTGCTTGTCGCTCCGGAACCGATAGCGCTCGGGATTGACCGGCAACCGGATCACCGGCGCCGCCTCGTCCTTCGCCGCGTTCCGCTGTGCTCCGGAGACGAACACGCAGTTGAGCCTGACCGCGGGCGCACCGGTCAAATGATGGGTCGAGCAGTACGCCGTCCCAGCGCGCACGTCCTCAGGCCGTACCAATCCGTTGCTGTGGTCATGCACGACATCGACGCGGCTGCTCCCCAGCCACCGACGCATCTCTGCAGGTTCGGCCGCATCGACGACGTGCAGCGCCGGATGGGTGGCCGGGCTCCCGGGAGCCCCCAACAGAAAGACCTCGTGCCCCAGAGCCAGCAAGCCATCCACCAGATGGCAGACCACTCGCTGAATGCCGCCGTATCCCTGCGGTGGAACGGTGATCCATCTGCCGGGGTCTCCTGGAACGCGCAACGGCACGTTGACCACCGCGACCCTCATCGCGAGTCCCCGGCCAGCCGTACGAGCAGCGCGTCATCGAACCGGAAGTCTGGCTCTGCCAGCGTGCCCGCCGCCTGCCTTTCGGCATGGTCCGCGTACAGGACCGCGGTCCCCACACCGAATGGCGGCGCCGTCCATCCCAGCACCTCACCCGCCTGCGCGCAGTCAAGCCGGAATCCGGGCTCGTCCCCGAACGGGAAGCGCGCCCGAGGCGCGGCGACGACACCACCGGCCAGCTCAGCCGGGTAGGTGACGACGTGCGGCTCAACACCTGCTGCACGCGCGCACTCCTGCGCCAGCTCATCGCATGCGAGCACGTCCCGATCGGCGACGTTCAGCACCAGATGCGTGCCTCCCGGTCGCAACGCCGCAAGGACGCACGCATCGATGAGCCCATCGACCGACGTCAGGTGAACGCGCCGTCCGACATGTGAGTCGGGTACCAGCACAGGCCGCCCGGCCGCGATCCGGTCGAAGAAGTAGTCGTGCCGATACCAGTCGTCGTGCCGCCCGTAGATCCCGCAAGGACGCAGCACCGTCGCCGGTTTCCGGTCCTGCCCCAGCAGCACCGTCTCGCACGCGCGCTTGGCCCCGGCGTAGTGCGCCACGAGATCACCGTCGCCGAAGTACGCCTCGACGGTGTCGTCACCCTCGCCGATCGGCACTGGATCCTCGTCCCGGTGCCCCGGCCCGGGTCCCCAGAGGTGGGCGTAGACCACGCAGGTACTGATCAGGACGTAGTGTCCGGCCGTACCAGCCACCCCCTCTAGAGCCGCGGCCACGTCCTGCGGGCGGTAGGCCGAGGTATCGAACACCGCGTCGTACTCCCGCCCGGCGAGCAGCGCGCGAACCCGCTCATGGTCGGCGCGATCGGACGCCAAGTGCCCCACACCCGCCGGAAGCCCCTCGGCGGGCATGGTGACGCCCCGGTTCAGCACCTCCACCGTGAAGCCGAGCCCCACAAGCCGTTCGAGGAGGCATCGCCCCACGAACCTGGTCCCACCCAGGATGAGCGCCCGTCCGCTCATACCCGGCCGTCCACGCGCTTCATCACCCCACCGGGGGTCCTGTCGCCGATGGCGGCCCAGGGTTGGTGCCGTTGGGCGTGCCCGGGGCGGTGAGGGTCTTCGGCTCACCGGCGGATCCGTTGACTCCGTTGATGGGGCGCCGGAAGTTGACGGCCGCTTGGTCGAGGACGTGGGCCATCCAGTCGGCCAGGGAGCAATTGGCGTCGGCGGCGGCCTGCTGCCAGCGCTGTTCGCGGTCGTAGGGAATGGTGAGGGTGACGGTGACCTCGGGAGCGGTGATCGGCCCTACCTCGCGGCTGCGGCTGGCGCGGATCGCGCTGCGGAGCTTGTTGCGCGACCACGACAGGCGCTCGGCGCGCTCCAGCCAGGTGTCCTGTTCTTCCTCGGGCAGCGATGCGACTTCGGCGTGATGCTGGAGGCTGAGCGCCTTGCGCCGCCGGGAGAAGGAGAACTTTCGCGCCACCCATGCGTAATTTCGCAGGGTCTGATAATCTAACGCGGTATCTTCAATGGCCCTCTTGTAACGGTCTGGAAACAACTTCTCCCCGTACAGCAGCCAGTCCGCCATCCACCAGGCGGACGAGTCTGCGATGAGACTGATCTGTTCACCTACTCGGCGCCAGGATTCGAACGTCATCTCTTTCGGTAGACGCAGCGCCGCCCGGCGCGCCCGGACTGCCCCGTCAAAGCCGAGGCTGCTCCCCGGCTGACCAGGATGGACGGACATTTCTTCGGGAGCGCCCCCTGTGCTGGGACGCAGAGATTTGGTTGAAGAATTGACAGAATTCAATCGGGAACCGTTGGACGCCATGACACGGTGCCCCCCTCAGCCGAGTCGCGTAAAGCATCACATGATGGGTGTTGAATTGGTCCACCCGCCGAGTTAGTCTACTCAGCCGTGGTATACTACGCAACATCGGATTGCGCTAGAACGTTCCACGCGAATCGCATTCGTCGGTGACCATCTCGGTCAAGTGGGCTCTCCGATCTTGATCGGACAGGGGTGGGCCAGCTGATTGATCCTCGCTGTGTTCTGGAGCAGCGAGTGGATAGCCACAGGCCGTGGATGACGGTAATGAGGACGCGACGCGCCTGTTGGGGTAGCAGGTCTTGACCTCGGGCAGTCAGGCCGAGGTCAAGACGCGTTCGGGTGTCCTGGCCGACGTGCAGCGGGCGATCATCGCGCACGCCCAGCTCGAGCTCGGCGAACCCGAACCCACTCCGGTGCTCGGCCTGAACGAGGTGCTGATCGACTTGCGAACACGGTCGTCACTGCTGTGCGGCAGTCGAACCGCGGCGCGGGCGTGTGGCGCTGTTCTGGGACTGGTTTCCGGCGACGACCGGTGAGATAGTGCACGTCGACGGAGAGGCACAGGCCATCGGCTTAACCGCCCGCCAGACCGCATTCTCCGCTCGCGAGCCATCGATGACCGAAGGAGTCGCAATTGACTGCTGGATGGGATGCGAACTTCGAGAGCACGGTGCGCAAGGTTGTCTCAGGCCTTCCACCGGAAGCGCCGCTGCTCCCGGACACGAATCTGCATGACCACGGACTGGACTCGATCCTCAGCATCACACTCATCGTCGAGCTCGAAAACACCTACGAAGTAAGGTTTCCCGACGAATCGATGATACCGGAGACCTGCCGTACACCCGGCGCCTTGTGGAAGACCGTCGGCTCGCTCATCCGGTCGTAAGCCCGTTGGCGTAAGTCCCGTCCATCGCGCTGGCAATGGCCGCGTTCCATACCGGCGTCCGCCAGGCGCGCGGGTGCTCGCGCCTGTCCCGCCGGCAGGACATTGGGCGGCGGGCGACGCGGATCCGGTTGTCCACGTTGGAGGAACGATGACCGCACCTCAGAACGATTCGGATTCCATCTGGCATTTTGCCGCGACCGCGCTCGGCGCAACCGGATGCGACTTGGTGGCCGGGGTGCCGACCGACGAGCCCGGACTGCTGGACGCGGCCCGCGCCGTTCCGGGTCTGACCGCTCTTGCGGTACGCGACCAGCGGGCCGGGGCCTGCATGGCCGCCGGCCACGCCATCGTGTCGGGGTGTCCGGCGGTACTCGCCGTCTCTACCGGCCCGCCGCTTCCCAACGCGCTGACGGGGCTGCTGGAGGCGGCGGCGCTGTGCGCGCCGCTCGTGGTGGTGACCACCCGGATCCCGCGGGCAGGGCTGGGCCGGGGCGGATTCCAGCAGGTCGACCAACAGGCGGTGACCGCCGCAGTGGCCAAATCCCACATCGTCGCCGAGGACCTCGCCCAACTGACCTGGGCCCTGCGCCACGCAGTCCACCAAGCCGTCAATGGCGTCCCCGGCATCGCGGTCGTCGAGCTCACAGCGGAACTGCTGGGCGAGCGCCCTCCGGCCGAAGCATTCGGCGGGAGGCCGGTCCGGCGGCTGCGTTCGGTGCCCGCCGATGACGAGCTGCGCCGAGCGCTGGACGTTCTCACCGGCGCCCGGTCACCAGTAATCGTCGCGGGCGGCGGCGCCAAAGCGGCCGCGGCGGGTCCCGCCGTACGGCGGCTTGCGGAGACCTGGGGCGCGGCGGTGTTCGCCACAGCCGCCGGACGCGGTGTGATCGACGAGGAGCACCCCGCCTACTGCGGATTGGCCGGTCTCTACACCACGCCCCCGGCGCATGAACTCCTGAACTCGGCCGATGTCGTCCTCGCCCTGGGGACCCGCCTGGAGGAGACCGTCCGGATGGGCTGGGAGTCCCTGCCCGAATCGCGCCTGGTCCACGTCGACGTGGACCCCGACTCCTTCGACCGGGGCGTCCGCCCGGAGATCGCGCTCGTCGGGGACGCCGCCCTCACGGCCGACCTGCTCGCGGCCTTGCTTTCCCCGTACGAGCCGGGGTTGTGGGCAAAGCGGATCGCCGCGGTCAAGGCTGCGCTGAGCGAGCCCCTCGGCCACGAATCGACGGCGGCGGCAGCGCTGCGCGCTGTCCGGGAGACCTTCGGCCGGGATATTGTGCTCGTCCAGGAGAATGGCCTGCACGACATGTGGAGCTACCACTATCCGCTGCTGTCGCTCTCCGAACGCAGTCGCGTGGTCGTGCCTGGCGAGCAGACGATGATGGGCTTTGGCGTGGCGGCGTCGATCGGGGCAGCACTCGCCGAGCCCTCGCTACCAGCCGTGGTGGTCTGCGGCGACGGCGCCCTGACGCTGAGCCTCAACGTGCTGCCCACCGCCGCCGAGCAGGGCCGTGGCATCACGTTCGTCGTGTTCGAAAATGACGGCTTCGGCTGGCCGCGGTTCATCCGGGGGCAGGAGGGCGTCGACGACGGCCTCACCCGCTTCGGCGCGACAGCGCGGCCGTACGGCGAGGTGGTCGGTTCCCTCGGCGGCTGGATGGCCAGACCGCGAGACGCGCAGGAGTTCGAAGCGGTCTTCAAGGAAGCGGCGGGCTGCGCCGCCGCGGGCAGGCTGACGCTGGTCTGCGTCCCCGTCGATGACCAGGACGTACCTCCGGGCATCCGCAGAATCTTCGGCGAGCCCGGAAGCGCAAGCTCATCCACCGGCTTGAACGAAGTGAAGCAGTGAGCGAGGGCTGTGGAGCGCTCACCGTGGACGGCGCGGTGGTGTCCCAGGAGCGGCTGGAAAGCCTGGTCCACGGGATCACGGTGGCGCTGATGGAGGCGGGTGCCGGGCCGGGTCGTGGTGTCGCATTGCTCGATGCGCATCCGTTGTCGCTGGTCGTCGCCGTACTGGCCACGGAAAGGCTAAGGGCTCCGCTACTGCCTGGTGTTCCCGAATGGGAGGCGCCACGCATGAGGCGGGCGCTGGCGGCGGTCCTACGGCCGAGTGAGGCAGGGCGTCCGGCCGTGACGGCTTGCCGAGTCGGCCCGTATCCGCCATTCCCCGACGAGACCCGGACCGTGTTCTGGACCTCGGGCAGCACCGGGGAACCGAAGGCGGTCGCGCTGTCTGGCGGGGCGTTGGAATACCAGGCCGTGGCGACCCGGGAACGGCTGGAACTGGAAGCCGGTGATCGGATGCTGGTTCCGATTCCGCTCAGCCACGCCTATGGATTCAGCGTGCTCCAGATGTGGATGCGGTACGGCCTGGGCTTGCATGTGCTGTCACGACTAGGCCTCGGCCCGGTCGTGACGGCGCTCAAGACGACGGCGTTCGCGTCCTTGGACGGGGTGCCCTCTCTTTACGGTGCGCTACTCATGGCGGCGAGGCGCGACCCGGAGCTTGAGCAGGCGCTCGGGAGACTCAAGGTGCGGGGGTGCGGAGGAGATGTGCTGCCCCGGCGGCTGGCGGAGGACTTCCTGGTGTCGGCCATAGGACCGCTGCATGACGGCTATGGGCTGACCGAGGCAGGGCCGAACGTCGCGTTGAGCGGCCCCTCCCACTGGCGCATCGGGACCGTTGGACCGCCGTTGGACGGCACCACGCTGCGGATCGATGAGGGGAACGGAGAGGTGCTGGTGCAGGGGCCGGGAATGATGTCCGGCTACCTCGACGATCCGCAGGCACCGGGGCTGGAGGGCGGTTGGCTGCGGACCGGGGACATGGGGAGGTTGTCGAGCGACGGCCACCTTACCGTCCTCGGGCGGCTCAAGGGGGCCATCGTGGTGCATGGGGCCACCTATCCGCCCAAGCTGGTCGAGGACGCGTTGCACCGGTGCGCAGGGGTAGCGGAGGCGGTCGCGGTGGGGGTGCCCTCCGGGGACGCCCGGGGGGACGACGTGGTCGCGTTCGTGCTCGTGGACGGCGAGGCGCCGGAGGAAGCGCTCCTCAAGGCGGCCCGGGAGTCGCTGCCCGCGGCGTTGTGGCCGGCTTCGATCCGGCTGGTGGACGCGCTGCCACGGACCACTTCGGGAAAGGCCGATCGTGGAGCGCTGCGGATGCTCGCGGGCGGTTGAGGATCAGATTCGCGATTGAGAAGACGGCACCGCCGAGTTCGAACGGTGATCGCCATGTCGGGTCATCCCTTGGAACTGGCAGAAACACGCTCAACGATCTATCATCGTATTCGACGAATGAGTTGAATTTCCGTTCCGCAAAGGGGATCTCATTGATTTTTGACACGAACGCCAAGGCCGTCGAAATCGTGTACGTCGGCGGGCCGGAGAGCGCGCAGGTACCCCCATTCTTCTTTTTCGCCGACCCGAAGTTCGTCGCGACCGCGGCGGCCGATTTCCCGCGCCCGTTCCTCGCGATCGAACCAGCCGACCTGGGGGCGGCCGTCGCGGCCGGCTCATCGGTTACGGAGGAGGCCGAGCTCTACGGCCGGGCCATTCTCGACGAGCAGCCCAACGGGCCGTTCCATCTGGGCGGGTTCTGCGTGACTGGCCTGCTAGCCATCGAGGTGGCCCATTGGCTGCTCGAACGGGGCCATGACGTAAACTTTCTAGCCTTGGTGGACACCCTGCACCCCGCAGTTTGCCCACCGTACACACCCGATCTCAAGTTGACCTTGGGCTGGCAGCTCACCCAGGACCCGCGCGTCGCCGAGACCGCCGACCAACTGGAGAAAAGGCGGCGCCAGGGGCCGTTATCTAATGCAGAAATCGTGCGTCGACTACGCCCGGTGATCGCCGGGGCGAGCCATCATCTGCTCGGGGCCGAGCCGGACGATCTCGAAGATGACGAACGGGATGAGATCACCGACCGGTTCACTGCCTATCTCTATCAGGCGCTTACGAGCTGGACCTATACTGGTCGCCCCTACGATGGCGAGCTCACGTTCATCGCCAATCGGACTGGATTCACTCCTGACGGCCTCGGCGGCGACGGACTCGCCTGTTCCGAAGCGCTGTGGCGGGAGCTAGCGCGAGGCGGACTCATTCACGTCAACGTGAACAATGATGACCAGAAGTGCCCGCACATGACCATGCTGGAAAGCGCCACGGTCCCTGGTTATCTCCGGGAACGGCTGACCCCCGGCGCCGCGTCGTGAGCTGGGCCGACGGCTGACCAAAGGATGTCGCGATGCCCAACCCGTTCGTCAAGTCCGGGCCCCTTACCTGGGGCCAGCGGTGGCACTGGCTCGAACAGCAGCTTCCGATCGAGAAGCGGCAGCCGCACCAGCCCGCGGTCTACTGCCGGATCCCCGCCGGTCTCGCCATGCCGGACGTACGGGACGTGGTCAGCGAGGTGGCTGCCCGGCACGAGTCGCTGCGCTCGACGTTCTCGATGTCGCGGCCGGTGCAGTTCGTGAGCGACGCCTGCGCGGTGGAACTGGAGAGTTTCGAGCTGGAGGAGGACTCGCTCAGCCAGAACACCGTGCACCGGGTCTCGGCGCACCTGCTGCCGCACGGGTTCGACATCGAGGAGGCGCCGCCGTGGCGGGCCGCGGTCCTCACCCGGGACGGCACGCCGCAGGAGCTGGTGATGCTCCTGCATCACCTGCTCGTGGACGGGTGGTCCTGCAAGCTGCTGACCGAGGAACTCACAACCCTGCTGAAGCAGCGAGCCGCCGGGCAAGCGTTTGACCTGCCCCCGATCCGCTGGCAGCCGCTGGACCAAGCGTCCAGCGAGGCTACCCCGCGCGTGCTGGACGACAGCCGCAGAGCTCTTGACCACTGGCGCGAGTGCATCGCAGAAGCGCCGTTCAACCTCCTTGGCCCGTTCCGAGGTGAGGGAGGCGACTCCAAAGTCTGCCACTGCCTAAAAGCGTTCCTCACCCAGGCGGGGGTCGACTGCGAGCAACTGGCCGACAAGTACGGCGTGAGCACCGCGACCGTGGTGATAGCGGCGTTCGCCTGCGCCGTTCTGGAACGGGCCGGGGCCGAGCAGCTCTTCGTCGATCTGGTGGTGTCCAATCGGTTCTCCTCGGACGCGCGCAACAGCATCGGATCGCTGGCCCTGTCCGGCATCCTGCGGGTCCACGCGCCCCAGGGCGCCTCATTCGCCGAGGTGCTGGAGCAGACCGGACGCAACACTCTGCGCGCCTATCGGTTCAGCCACTGCAACCCGTGCGAGTTCAGGGCGATTGAGGTCGGGCAGATCACCGAGCGAGGGCTGCACCTGCAGAGCACACTGCTGGTCAACTTCCACTCGTACGGCGACGAGCTGCCCCAGCTGCTCGCGCCCGAGATGCTCGAACCGGACAAGGTCATCGTGGTGAGCCTGCCAGTCCCGTTCGAGTTCGACGCTCTCTACGTCGACATCACGCCGTGGGAGGACGGGATCCTGGTCGACTTCTACGCCAGCGACCGAGCGCTCAGCTCTGCGCAGGCTGAGGAGCTTCTGGAGCGGGTACGGCGGCTTCTGCACGAGGCCGTCCAGGACGGGAACTCCCTGGCGGTACGACCAGAGGCAGCCGCAACCCCTGGCCTAGGTTGGGCGGACGTGGACGGCGGTTGGGTGAGCCTTCCGCGCACCGAGGCGCTGCTGTCCCGGAGCCCGCACGTCTCCCGCGCCACCGTCCTGCCCAACAAGGAGCGCGGCCTGGTGGCGTATGTGGTGGCCACCTCCTCCGGCGCCACCCCACAGGAGATCCATCGCTATGTGACCGACCGGCTGGGCGACGAGGCCCACGCCATGGCCCCGCACTGGTACGTCCTGTGCGCAGACGCGCCCGGCAACACCACAGACCCGCACGCGTGGCGCAGCCGGCAGGCGATCGCTGAAGGAGACGGCCGGGACGCCCCGCTGGAGGCCCCGGCCACGGGCGCGGCAGAGGCGCTTGCACGAGCCTTCCTATCCCTGCACCCGGGCGCACGGCTCGACATGAAGCTGAGTTTTGCGGCGCTGGGCGGCGAGTTCGTCAAGGTCCCCGCAATGCTGGAGGAAGTCCGACGGCTCGGCTACCAGGGGATCTCCTTCGACGCCTTCACCTCCTCCGGCTCTTTGGCCCACGTGGCCTCGAAGCTGTCGTGCACTCCCCCGCCGTCCATGGCCTCCAGGTCCCGCGCCCCGTCCCCCTCCGTTCTCCCGTGAAGGATCCGCCTTGGTCCTCGAAGGTGAAGCACTGCAGCAGAACACGCGGTATGACGCCCTCACGCTGAAGATCATGCGCCGCATCTGCACGCCGACCTCCAACTGCCTGGACGTCGGAGCCTCGGTCGGCGAGATCCTGCGTTTCATGGTGGAGGTCGCACCCGAGGGACGACATTTCGCGGTCGAGCCGCTGCCGCACTTCGCGACGACGCTGCGCGCCGACTTCCCCGGCGTCACTGTGTGGGAGGCCGCCGCCTCGGACACCGCGGGCCGGGCCGAATTCGTGCACGTGGTGTCCAACCCCGCCTACAGCGGGCTACACGAGCGGCCGTACGACCGCGGCGACGAGACGCTGGGCGCCATCCAGGTGGAGACGCTCCGCCTGGACGACGCCGTCCCCGTGACGGCCCCCCCCGACTTCGTGAAGATCGATGTCGAGGGGGGCGAGGTCCTGGTCCTGCGCGGGGCCCGGGAGCTGCTCCGGCGCTCCCGGCCCGTGATTGTCTTCGAGCACGGAGGCGACTGGGCCATGCGCCACTACGGAACCACGAGCGCGGAGTTGTGGCGGATCCTGGTGGACGATCTCGGCTACGGCGTCGGGCTGTTGGACGGGACCGAGCCGCTCACCTGGACCGCTTTCCAGGAGTCTTTCGTGTCGGAGTACTACTTTGTCGCCACCACTCGGTGGTGACATCGGCCTCGCTGTCAGCTGTGTAGGTCGGGTGCGCTGCGTACCAACTGGCCGCCGATGTCGCTGCCTCCCGCAAGGCCTCCCGACGGACCAGGTGCTCGAGGTAGGCGAGGCACCACCCCTGGTGCGTGCTCCGCAGTGTCACACCCGCGCCGCTGTGTGCGGTGCATGCTCACGGTCGCGTGCTGTCCACGGCGACCGAGGCGAGAGGAGATCCGCTGATCAGTGCAGCGGTCGCGAGCGTGCTCGACGATGTCAAGTTCTTTCCGGACCTGTCCGTCGCCGAGTACCTCGATCTGCTGGCTCGGGCCATGGCGCGCAGCTGGCGACCCAGCCCAGTCGACGACGTACTCGGGTATATAGGCGCTGATCTCACCTCGCCACTGGTCGGGCTGATCTCCTCGAATCGCACGTCCTTCCCGAGGCCGGCGCCGATCGCCGCGGCTTGTTCGAGTTTAGTGAGCGACTCGGGACCGGTCAGCGTGTAGATCGCTCTGACGTGCTCGTCGGTCAGCAGCGCGGCCGCGGCGACGGCGACGATGTCGGTTTCGTGCACGGGTGCCTGGCGCGCATCCGCGTAGGGCTGGCGCGCCACCCCACCGGTGCGGATCGGCTCTGCCCAATCGAGGAGATTGGCCGCGAACATTCACGGCCGCACGTGGGTCCACTCGAGCCCCGTGGCTTCGACGGCAAGTTCCATCGCCCGGTGTGTCACCCCTCCCTGGTCGCCTTCGAAGGGCTCTTCGCTGTTTTCAGTGGGTTACTCAGCGTGAGGTCATGTACGCGGGTGTCGGGTGGGTGAGGGAGGGGAGCTGGAGTTTGGCTGTGGTGAGACATCCCATGGGCTCAGATGTCAAGCAGGCTCTTGTGTTCCGTGGGGGTCTGCTGGGGTGCCGCGCAGTCTGCGGGGCCGTCCCTCCCAGGTCAAGGGCGCTTTCAGCGTCGCTGCGCGAT